>NZ_JBHZCS010000024.1:0-41510 GCF_042755705.1 Nocardia sp. NPDC059154 | reverse complement strand
CTCGTCGCTTCGTCCTGCGCTGGACACACCCTGCACCTCGACCCGCGCCTTCCTCCCCGATCCCCGGCTCGTATGCCCCACCCCCCGCTGCTGTTTTCCGGGGTTGCTACCGCTTGTCCGGGTTCGCCATCGGGGTGGCGGGGTCGGGGACGCTCATCGGTGAGCGCGCGACGCGGCCGCCCAGCCGTTCGTTGACCGTGAAGCCGTGGCGGCGGCACCAGGCGGCGAGGATGGGGACCGCGGAATCGTCGTCGCGGAAGGTCGGCACCAGCTGGCCGACGATATAGAGGTGGTGGGCGTCGGCGGCGCGGCACAGGTGCTGCAGGACCGCGGTGCCCAGGCCGGTGCCGCGCAGTTCCGGATTCACCGTGATGTTGTCGAGCTTGATGGTGTCGGCGTAGATGTCGAACACCACCTCGACCAGCGGGTCGGCGCGGCGCAGGGATTCGATGTCGAAGGGCACCGGTCTCAGCACGCCGGGCAGGTGGTCGGACAGCCGCTGCCGCGCGGCCTCGTCGGGAGCGGTGCGCGCCAGGGCCAGCACCTCCTCGGTGAGGTCGGCGACCACCGCGCGGTCGCCGACCCCGGCCATGGGCCGGGCCTCCTCGGTGGCGTGGGCCAGGGCGGGCAGGCGGCGGGCCCAGTGCGGGGCGTCGTCGCCGTAGCGCAGGGTCAGGTCGGCGAGGCTGTCCTCGAGGCAGAAGGGCGCGCCGAGGCTGCGCACGAAGGCGCCCGACAGCACGCCCCAGCGGTGGTCGTCGGCGCCGACGCCGTGCACGGCCAGCTCGCGGACCAGGGCGTCGCGGCGGGCGGTGGCGCGGGAGACCGGGGAGCCGGGCAGCTGCTGCAGCCAGCGTTGCCAGCCGGTCAGATTGGCGCGAATGCGGGTGGTGGCGATATCAGCGCTCGCGTCGAGATAGTTGCACAGCGCTTGCTGTCTGCGCTCCAACAGCTCCCTCGCCCGCTCGCGCCCGGGCTCGACGGGCGGCGTCCGACCCTCACTCATACTGACTCACGCTAGCGTCCAGTCGACTATGCACTGGTCACCGGCACGCAGAAACTGCGCTACCAGCCGGACCGCGCCCCCGCGCCACCGGGGATGCCGCCCGGCCCGGGCCCGTACCCCCGGAACAGTGGAGTTTGCTGTGGCGCAACCGAATCCAGATCCGTGACCCGATCCAGCAGCCCGCGCTCGTAGACCAGGGCCTGCTTGCGCGACCATCCGGTCGAATGACGCAGCGCGGCACGGGCTTTGCGGCGGCGGTGATAGGTGAGCAGGGGCGCCAGCCCGCCCTCGGTGCCGACGGTGCGGGCGGCCGGCCCGGCGATGAGAGCCCGGAACCAGCGCCGCTCGGTGGTCAGCACCCAGGCGTAGGCGACGGCGAAGATGACCAGGTCGATGAGGATGGGCAGGTAGGTCGACAGCAGCGCCGGACCGGGCGGGCGCGGGGCGTCGAAGAGGATGTGCATGGTGACGGCCAGCCCGTAGAACAGCGCGAACACGCCCAGCCGCCAGACCCATGACCGGTCGGTGCGGCTGATCAGCAGCACGATGCCGACACCGGCCAGCGCCGACATGGCCCAGTGCGAGGTCAGTGCGGTGAAAAGTCGCAGCACCGCCACCAGGATCACGTCCACCACCGGATCCTGCGGGGAGGACAGTGCGGTCTGGGTGCTGTAGAGGCAGTCCTCGGCGATCTGCGCGCCCAGCCCGACCGCCGCGCCGAGCAGCAGGCCGTGCATGGGCCGGGTCAGCCGGCCCCGGAACAGCAGCGCGACCACGGCGATGCCGATGGCCTTGATGTACTCCTCGTCGATGGGCGCGGTGATGGCGGCGCTCCAATTGACGGCGAAGCGGTCGCCGAACAGGTTGGTGATGGCGCGACTCACGTGGTCGTTGGCCCACATGGCCAGCCCGGTCCACACCGTGGCGCCCCAGATCGCGCCCATCACCATGGGGGCGACCAGGTGGCGGCGGGCCCGGAAGGGGTCCAGCGCGAACAGGATTCGCCCTATGACCACCAGGGTGAGGGCGGTGATCGGCAGGGCGGCGAGGGCGGCCGCGCCCGCGAACCACACCTGCCCGGCGGCCTGCAGCACGAACAGCAGCGGCCCGGCCATCACCGCCAGGCAGTACACCCAGAACAGCAGCGAGCGCGGCTGGAACCAGCTCATGCTGCATCCCTTCCGGCCTGAGCGGAGCCCTCCATGGTTACGCTGTGCTTCCGCCTCCGGGCTTGACCGCTCATGCCTCGATCGCCTTGCTCGAATTCAGCACGTCCGCGATCAGCCGGAGTCCGGCTTCGCGGGTGGTTCCGGTGGCCGTGACGGTCACGCCCACGTCCCCGCTGCTGGCCACCGCGCACACTCCACCGGTGGTGTCGGGCAGCACGCAGGTGAGCCCATGGAAGTCGCCGGCGTCCACCGCTCCCCCGTCGAAGCGCACGGTGACCCCGGACGCGCGCAGCGGCAGCAGCATGCGCGGGGCGGCGGTGGCGAAGTCGGTGATGCCGTCGACCACCGACACCGACACCCGCTGGTCGCCGCTGTCGGAGGTCAGGACGGCGATGGATTCGTCGCCAGTGGCCCGCCGCCGCATCTGCTCGGGCGTCAGGAAGACCATGGCGTTGGCGGGATTCGCGGCGCCGTGCACGGCGCCGATCCCGGTCGCGATGATCTTGATACTGGTCCCCGCCGCCACCTCGGTCTCGCGGACCGGTACCGCCGACGACAGCAGGGGCGGCACCACGAGGGCGACCGCCAGCGCCCCCACCGCCCCGATCGCGGGGACTACCGAATGCACAAGGCGCACCATGCTTTCCACCCTCTCGGCTCCCTGAGGCAACGCCGGGGAGGGCGGATGCGTTCCGGACGCCCGGGTCGGGGTCCGGGCAGTCGCCCGCCCGGCGCTTGCCGCGAGTTAACCACACCGGCGGGCGCGATCGGGGTCGCAGCGCCGGGCGGAACCCGGGTGTGATCGGGAGCGCGGCTAGGAGGTGCGCGCGATGACGGCGTCGGCGATGCTGCGCAGCCCGGACACCGCGGCGGGCGGGAACGGGGCGTGGGCGAGGGTCCGCTGCACGAGCAGCCAGCGCTCACGGATCATCCGTTCCACTGTGGGACGCGCTGTGGCGCTGAGGATCTCGCGACAGAGTTCGGCCCCGCGCAGGTCCAGTCCGGCATTGCCGACCAGGGCGTCGAGCTGGGCGCGCTGCTCGGGGCACGCGTGTCGCAGGGCGAGCGCGAGCAGGGCGGTGTGCTTGCCTTCGCGGAGGTCGTCGATGTTGGATTTGCCGGTCTGCGCCGGGTCACCGTAGACCCCGAGCAGGTCGTCCTGGAGCTGGAACGCCTCGCCTAGCGGCCGCCCGTAGGACGAGAGCGCCCGCGCCACGTCGGGTCCGGCTCCGGCCAGCGCCGCGCCCAGTTGCAGTGGCCGTTCCACGGTGTAAGCCGCCGTCTTGTAACGGATGATCTCGAGCGCCCGGTCCAGGTCACGGGTGGGGCGGCCGGTGGTGAGCAGGTCGAGATACTGGCCGTAGTTCACCTCGGTGCGCATGGCGTCGAGAATCGGTGCGGCAGCGGCATTCTGGGCCGCCGAGAGGCCCGCGGTGTGCAGCAGTTCCTGCGACCACACCAGCCCGAAGTCGCCGATGAGCAGGGCGGCGTGAGTGCCGAAGCGGGCGGCGGCCGGGCGGTCGCCGCGGGCGCCCTCGGCCACGGCCCGGTGCACGGTGGGCCGGTCGCGGCGGGTGGCGCTGTCGTCGATGATGTCGTCGTGGATCAGTACGGCGGCGTGGAACAGCTCGACCGCGGCGGCCACCCGGACCACGGAGTCGGGCAGCTCACCGCCGCCGCCGGCGTACCAGCCGAGCACGCAGAACAGCGGCCGGATCCGTTTGCCGCCCGCGAACAGGAAGGCGCGCACCGCGGCGACCACGTCGGGGGGCAGTCCGGCGGTGGCCGCGGATTCGGCCTTGTCGCCGAGGAATTCGTAGAGCGCGGCCTCCACCCGCACCTGGATGGCGGTGCGGTCCAGCGGGGACAGGGCGATCGCGGGCGTACTCACAGGGTGTCCTCCGATCCGGCGTTCTCGGTGAGGGCGACTGCTTCGGCGAGCAGCGCCTCGACGATCTGGTGTTCGGCCACGGTCCGCACCACGCGGCCGCGAATGAAGATCTGCCCCTTGCCATTTCCCGACGAGACCCCCAGATCGGCCTCGCGTGACTCGCCGGGCCCGTTCACCACGCAGCCCATGACGGCGACGCGCAGCGGATACGGGAACCCGTCGAAGGCGGCCTCCACGCGCTGGGCGAGGCGGTGGATGTCGACCTGGACCCGTCCGCAGCCCGGACAGGACACGATCTCGAGCTGCCGGGGGCGCATCCCCAGCGATTGCAGAATGTGGTTGCCCGCCTTGACCTGTTCGACCAGCGCGGCGGCGGTGGCGGACCCGTGCTTGCTGAGCATGCGCGGGTCCAGCGATCCCGCGTTCACCCCGACCCGGATCGGAATACCGGCCGCCGCAGCGGCTTTCGCGATCTCGCCGACCCGGTCGTCGAACTGCTTGATATTGCCGGGGTTGACCCGGACGGCCGCGCAGCCGGCGTCGATGGCCGCGAACACGTACCGCGGCTGGAAGTGGATGTCGGCGATGATCGGCAGCGGCGACCTGCCGACCAGGGTGGGCAGGGCGGCCGCATCATCGGGGGTGGGCACCGCGACTCGCACGATGTCGCAGCCCGCGGCGGTCACCTCCGCGATCTGTCGCAGAGTGGCGTCGACATCCCGGGTGGGCGTGGTGGTCATGGTCTGCACCGGGATCGGCGCGACCCCGCCCACGGGGACGCGGCCGATCCGGATGCGGCGGGTGCGGCGGCGCACCGCCGGCGCCGCGGCGAGGTCGAGCCGGGTGGTGGTCATGGCCGCCTCCGCATCGCGGCGGGGGCGGCGAAGACGACGTGCTCGCGAGCGATCTCGTATTCGCGCACGCTGACCGGGCCCCACCAGCGCAGCGCATCGATCACCGCGTCCACCAGGGCGGGCGGCGCGGAGGCTCCGGCCGAGAGCCCGATCACCCGGGTGGGCTCGATCCACGCGCCGTCGATGTCGCCGCCGTCGTCGATGAGATGCGCCGCGATCCCCTGCCGCCGTGCGACTTCCACCATGCGTTGTGAGTTGGACGAGTTGGCGGAGCCGACCACCAGGAACAGGTCGCTGCGCGCGGCGACCGCCTCGACGGCAGCCTGCCGGTTGGTGCTGGCGTAGCAGATGTCCGCGCTCGCGGGGCCGTGTAATCGTGGGAAGCGTTGCCGCAGTGCGGCAATGGTGTCGCGGGTCTCCTCCACCGAGAGCGTGGTCTGGGTCAGGAAGGACACCCGGTCGGGATCGGGCACGACCAGCGAGGCCACCGCGGCCGGGCCGTCCACGATGACCGTGGACCCCGGGGCCTCCCCCGCGGTGCCCTCGACCTCCTCGTGCCCGGCGTGACCGATGAGCACCACGGTGTCGCCGCGTGCCGCGAAACGCTGTGCCTCCGAATGCACCTTGCTCACCAGGGGGCAGGTGGCGTCGACGACGGTCAGCAGGCGTTCGCGGGCATGCTCGCGCACGGCGGGCGAGACGCCGTGCGCGGAGAACACCACGGTGGACCCCACCGGCACCTCGTCGAGCTCCTCGACGAAGATCGCTCCGCGCGCGGCCAGATCCCGGACCACGTGGGTGTTGTGCACGATCTGCTTGCGCACGTAGACGGGCGCGGTGCGGCCCGGCGCGGCGAGCAGCCGCTCGACCGTCACGATGGCGCGCTCCACCCCCGCGCAGAACGAGCGCGGGGCGGCCAGCAGCACGGTGCGCCGGCGCTGCTTCGGAAGCCGCTCCAGTACCGAACTGGCACAGGTGTTCTCGTTCACGACCTCTCCTTCGTCACTTGTTCCGATGGTCGACGAGCTGGGCGAGGGTGCGGAGATCGCCGCACCCGGGCCGGTCCGGCAGTGCGGCCACCGCCGCGCGCATGCGCTGCTGCGCCAGTCGTTCGGCGCCGTGCCGACCGCCCGCCTGCTCGACGAGCGCTGCGGCGCTGCCGATCTCGTCGGCCGAGGGCGGGGTGGTCGTATCGAAGAACCGGTTCAGCGCCCGCCCGGCGTCGGTGCCGGACTCCAGCGCCAGCACGATCGGCAGTGATCGTTTGCGCCGGGCCAGATCCCCGGCGGGCTTGCCGCTGCGCGCGGGATCGCCCCAGATGCCGAGGATGTCGTCGCTCGCCTGGAACGCCACCCCGAGGTTCCGCCCGAAATACTCGAAAACGGTGACGGTTTCGGCATTCGCGCCCGCGCTCAGCGCGCCGAGCGCGCACGCGCAGCCGAGCAGCGCGCCGGTCTTGCCCATGGCCATCCGCTCCCACCCGGCGGCGGTGGCCTGGGCGGCCCCGGCATGGCAGTCCTCGTGCTGGCCGCGGCACATCTCGGTGACCGTGGTCTCGAGCCGATCGATGGCGGCGACGGCAGCGGCCGGGGGCAGCACCGCCGCAAGGACATTCACCGCCAGCGCGTGCAAGGCGTCGCCGAGCAGCACGGCGTCCGGGACGCCCCAGACCTTCCAGACGGTGGGACGGCCGTGGCGCACCGCGTCGAGATCCATGACGTCGTCGTGGAGCAGGGTGAAATTGTGGATCAGCTCGACCGCGGCGGCCGCGCCGGCGGCCTCGGCGGGGACGCCGTCGCAGGCGAGGGCGGCGGAGGTGACCAGTGCGGGCCGGAGCATCTTGCCGGACGCGCCGTGGGTGGCGGCGCCGTGCTCGTCGCACCAGCCGAAGTGGTATCCGGCCATACGCTGGATGGGTTCCGGCAGGGACAGCACCGCCTCGCGCAGCACCGGTTCGAGCACGGTGCGGGCGCGAGCCAGAATCTCGGCGGGGCGGTGCACGGGGGGAACGAAAGCGGTCACGGTCATGGAGACGCTTCTTTCGGTGCGCGAAGGGAATTCGGCTCACACGGTCGGCGTGGGCGTGACAACTCACCGAGGACGCCTGCCGATCCTGAAGTTCGGCCGCGCGCTCGAGAACAACCACCAGATTGTGTAGCTCGTCGTCGAATTCGACCTCCTTGCATACGAGACCGCGTCCGCGCCGAATCGGTGCCGGGATGGTATTGGGCGCACAGCAGCCGGTGGCTGTGTCCGTTCAGCTCCTCTCCGCCCCAGATCTGTTGTCCCTGTTGCTGTTCCATCAATCACATGTCCTGCGCCCACCGGCGTCGTCCGGATGGGGATTCAGGCGTGCGGAAATGGCAGTAGAAATTGCGTAGCTGAAACGGCTGTAGATTCGGCCCAAGGTACTGAAATGGGAATCCGTGCGCGACAGACGATTACGAAGCTGCGATATTCTGCGACCGATCGGGCTCCCGAAATTCGGGGCGCTGCAGGTACGCTGACGTCATCGAATTCTACTCTCAGCCGTCGGTATTGGTGAGGTGTTCGGCGAGTGCGCGCAATACCTGCCGGGCCGGCGCGGGTACGTGCATAGCGTCGACGGCGTGTAGCGCGTGCTCGCGACGCAGGGCGATCATCTGCTCGATCTCCTCGCGTGCGCCCACCTCGGTCATGATGTCCCGGCACAGCGTGGCCCCGCGCACGTCCAGGCCCGGATTGCCCAGTAGCGCACGCAATTCCACGGCGGTGGCGCCCACCGCCCGGCCCAGCGCGGAGGCGACCAGCGCGGTGTGCCGGCCGTCACGCAGATCCTCGAGCCGGGAATCGGTACCGGCCCGGTCGCCGAAGACCCGGTGCAGGTCCTCGGTCAGATGCACGGCCTCCCCCAGCGCGCGAGCGTAGTCCGACAGTGCCGCCTGGGTATTCTCGTCGGCCCCGGCAAGGCGGGCGCCCAGCTGCAGCGGCCGTTCGCAGGTGTAGCCAACTGTCTTGTAGCGCACGATCTCCAGGGCGCGTTCCAGATCGGCGACCGGATCCCCGGCCGCGCGCACATCCAGGTACTGCCCGTAGACGACCTCCATGCGCATGGCCGACATGACCGCGCTGGCGGCCGCGCGCTGACGGGCGCTCAGATGCGCGGCGAACAGCAGCTCGTCCGACCAGGCCAGGGCCAGATCGCCGAGCAGGACCGCGGCCTGCCGGCCGAAGCGCTCCCGATCCGGCTTGTGCGCGAAGCGGGCCGCCATGGCGCAGGACATGGTGGGGAAGCCGCGCCGGGTGAGCCGGCGTTCGATGACATCGCGGTGGATGAGCACCGCGGCGTGCTGCAGCTCCAGCGCCGCGGCCACCCGCACGACGGCCATGGGCAGCCGATCGCTGCCACCGGCGGCGAACCAGCCGAGCACACACAGCAGCGGGCGAATCCGCTTGCCGCCACGGCAGACGAACGAGTGCAGGGCATCCACCAGGTCGGTCGGTAGCCGCTCGCGGTCCGCTACCCGCGCCTTCTCGGACAGGAAGCCCTCGAGGACGGCGTCCACCCGGTCGCGCACCCCGGTCATGTCGTGGGGAACGGTCCATTCGGCGCACACGGGCTCGGCCATGTCGACACACCTCTCCTGGCATCGGATCTCGATCGCGGGACGCGGGGCCGGGCGGTCTCAGTAGGAGCAGCCCCCTGCTTCGCCGCGAACGGCCTTCGGCAACAGGCCGCCTTGTGCCCCCGGATATCCCCCGATACCTGTTACCCCGACCATGTTCCGACTACTCTCTGCGCGCAATCGAATCCACGCGATGTCGCTGTGAGCTCTGTGATCAATCCATGTGGTCGAAAATGATGTACGCCAATGCGTTTCAGCGCTGCGCCAGAAGTGCGCAGACCCAATCCCGTTAGTCTTCAGCCAATGAGCGAAACGTGACCTGAACCGAGAAAAGTGTAATACGCACGATCGCCGACGGTAAAGCGTTACCGCTCAGCATCGTCGCTGACACACCCGGGCGCGGGACGCGAATGCCGGGTGCGACGTGGAGATTCGCACCCGGCATCCGCCTCTGGCTCATACGACGAAATCCGCTGTCCCCCTATAGCAGAGCGGTCCGGCTACAACAGATCGGCCAGGCCCTTCAGCGGCCCGGGCAGTCCGGCCACATGCTTCTTGATCCCGGCGGCCACCGGGTTCGGCGTCTCGGCACGCAGCCGGTCCAGCTCGGTCTGCATGGTCCCGACGGACCGGGTGTAGTACTCGTCGACCAGGTCGGCGTCCTCGGGATCGCCCGGCTCGACCGACCAGTCCAATGCGGGCAGGAAGCTGACGGTCACCGACGCGGGCAGCGGCAACTGCGGCAGAATCGGCGCGACACCGAACGGCAGGCCGAGGGTGTACGGAAACACCTTGGCGCGCACCAGCTTGTCGAGCTGCAGCAGCCGTGCGGTGCGCTCGCCGCGGCTGAGCACGAAGATGGAGTCGTGGCCGCCGTTGGCGACCGCGGGGATCACCGGGACACCCATTTCGAGGGCGAGCCGCACGAAGCCCTTGCGCTCGGCGAAGTCGATCTTGCCGCGATCGGTCCACGGGCGGCACGCCTCCCAGTCGCCGCCGGGGTACACCATCACCGCGCCACCGTCCTTGAGCCCCTTGGCCGCCGACTCGCGCGAGGCCGCGATGACGCCGAACTGGCGCAGGCTGTCGCCGAGAATCGGTGCGCGCAAAAGGATGTCGTGCGCGACGCCGTAGCTGGGCTCGTCCGGGCGGCGTTCCAGCATGGCCATGAAGGTGATCCACACCTCGGGGGCCCAGTAGATGGACGAGTGGTTGCCGATGACCAGGGCCGGGCCGGACGCGGGCAGATTCTCCAGCCCTGTGACCGTCGGGGTGAAGTAGTCGGTGTAGGCCCGCGCCAGGGACAGCAGCGGGTGGTTCGGGTCGGGAATTACCTTGGTTTCGGTCATGAGCCATTCCTGTCGGTTGCCATGCCGGGGACGGGCGGCACGCAACGACGCCCCACGTCGTCGAACAACGTCGAGCCGAATTGAATTGCCCCCGGGTCACATCCCCATTGATAGCTCCGACGGCCGCGCATGCGCGGTCCGGTTCAGCGTACGGACGTCGCTGCGTTGCGACAGATGCCCGTCACCGTCCTCCTGCCCCACCGACGTTATCAAACCCAAGCGTTTGCTTGGTAGAGAGTGTGCGAATCCCAACATTCATCCGATTCAGGACGAAATCCTTACGCGGCGGTGCTTGCCCGGCGGCGCGATCGGATCGACCATGGCGGGAGTGCCCCGGAAGCGACGTTCACAGCGAGGGCGATTCGGGTCACGGCG
Organism: Nocardia sp. NPDC059154; assembly: GCF_042755705.1. Taxonomy (NCBI): domain Bacteria; kingdom Bacillati; phylum Actinomycetota; class Actinomycetes; order Mycobacteriales; family Nocardiaceae; genus Nocardia; species Nocardia sp. NPDC059154. The sequence goes on along the minus strand of NZ_JBHZCS010000024.1, from coordinate 31,261 downwards.
ATTCGGAAGGATGTGCCGATCATGGTGACGATAGCTGGCCCGGCCGGCCACCTGGGGGCGATCCTGCTGGCCACGGGCTCGGTACCGGACCAGGTTCCGGACTACAGCCGCACCGAGATCTGGATCGGCTCGGCCATCATGCTGCTCACTTTGGTGGCAGTGCTGGTCGCGGTGCTGCGCCGGCGCTAGGCGGCGCGCGATCCCTGGTGCCCGGCAGACCGCGCAGGGCACCGAGATACTCGGTGCCCTGCTTTTTCGTTCCGTCAGGCCGGAAGCGGACGTACGGGACGTTCATGCCAAGATACGCATATCAGCGTATACATATCTCAGCGCGCCTTCCGGCGACGGAACAACGCGCCCGCGCCCAGATAGCCGATCAGGGCGATGCCCGCACACCAGGCCAGTGCGGTCGGTGCGGAGTCCCCCACCGGGGTATCCATGAGCAGCCCGCGCACCGTCTCGGCGATCGAGGTGACCGGCTGGTGCTGGGCGAAGCCGCGCAGCCAGCTCGGCAGCGTGTGGGTCGGCACGAACGCGCTGCTGACGTACGGCAGGAACATGAAGATGAACATGAAGCCGTTGGCCGCTTCGGGATTGGAGGCCAGCAGGCCCAGGGCGGCGGCCGCCCAGGACAGCGCCAGCACGAAGCCCGCCAGCATGCCGGCCACCGCGAGCCAGCGCAGCGGATCCGCGGTCGGGCGGAAGCCGAGCGCCACCGCCACCAGCACCACCAACCCGGTGGTGAGCAGATTGCGCAGCACGCTCTCCAGCACGTGCCCGGTCAGGACCGCGCTGCGGGAGACCGCCATGGCCCGGAACCGGTCCACGATGCCGCTGTGCAGGTCGGTGGCCACCGCCACAGCTGTGGCGCCCGAGCCGAAACCCGCGCACAGCAGCAGGATTCCGGGCACCACATAGTCGATGTAGGAGCCGCCGACATTCATCGCGCCGCCGAAGACGTAGACGAACATCAGCAGGATGGTCACCGGCACCGCGATGGTCATGATCATGGTGTCCGGACTGCGCAGGGTGTGGCGCAGATTGCGGCCGACCATGGTGGCGGAGTCCTGGACCGAGTGCACGAGAGTGTCCATCACGCAGCACCTTTCACGGTGGCACCGGTCAGCGCGAAGAAGACATCGTCGAGATCCGGTGTGTGGATGGCCAATTCGCCGATGGCCACGGCATGGTCGTCGAGATGGTCGAGCAGCTTGCGGATATCGCCGACGCTGCCGTCCGAGGGCACCCGCAGCGCCAGCTGCTCGGTATCCGGTTCGGCCCAGGGCAGGGCCCGCGCCGCCGCCGCCAGGCCGTGCTCGTCGGCGAAGCCGAGTCGCAGGTGGCCGCCCGGCGCCAGCCGTTTCAGCTCCGCGGCGGTACCCTCGGCGACAATACGTCCGGCGTCGAGAACCGCTATGCGGTCTGCCAATTGGTCGGCCTCCTCCAGGTACTGGGTGGTGAGGAAGATGGTCACGCCGTCGGCGACCAGACCCCGGATCACCCGCCACAGCTCGCGGCGGCTGCGCGGATCCAGGCCGGTGGTGGGCTCGTCGAGGAAGACGATGCGCGGCCGCCCCATCAGGCTCATGGCGATGTCGAGGCGGCGGCGCATACCGCCGGAATAGGACCCCGCGCGCTTGCCCGCGGCATCGGTGAGATCGAACTGCTCCAGCAATCGTGCTGTGCGCCTGCGGGTTTCGCTGGATCCCAGATGCAGAAACCGCCCCATGAGGCGCAGATTCTCGGCGCCGGTGAGGATCTCGTCGACCGCCGCGAACTGCCCGGTGACGCCGATGGCCGCGCGCACCGCGTCCGGCTCGCGCACCGGATCGTGGCCGCCCACCCGCACCTGTCCCCCATCGGGCCGGTTCAGCGTGGTGAGGATGCGCACCACGGTGGTCTTGCCCGCGCCGTTCGGGCCGAGCAGGGCGAACACCGTGCCGACGGGCACGGTCACGTCGATACCGCGCAGCACGGGCTGATCACCGAAGGATTTGGTGAGCCCGGTGACCGCGATGGCGGGTTCGGGTCTGGATGTGGTCATGGAGGGGCTCCGATCGAAAACTGTATATGCCGTACACTTTGTTTATAGGCTACACAGTTTCCGGGATGGCGCAAGATGGAGGCGGAACGACGACAGGAGGTCAGATGAAGGGGCCCGACGAACGAGTCCTGCCCAAGGCGGTGAAGCTGCTGTGGGATCTGGACGACGCGGGCAGCCGTGGACCCAAGCGCGGGCTGAGCCTCGATCAGATCCTGGACACCGCCGTGCGGGTCGCCGACGCCGAGGGCTATGCCGCGCTGTCCATGGCCCGGGTCGCCAAGGAACTCGGGTTCACCACGATGTCGCTCTATCGGTACGTCGACAGCAAGGACACCCTCGTCGAGCTTTTGCACGACCGCATCTTCGACGTGACGCCGGACCTGCCGGCCGACGGCTGGCGCGCCGGGCTGGAAGCCTGGGCCTGGGCCGAATTCCACGCCATCCGCGCCCACGACTGGTGGCTGGACATCCCCATGACCTCGCCCCCGCTGGGCCCCAACAATATGGCCTGGCTCGAGGCGGGCATGCGCGTGCTATCCGGTCTCGATCTCGCCGAACCGCTCAAACTGCAACTGCTGGTGAACCTTTCGATCTATGTCATCGGCCGCACCCGCTTCCTGCGCGACACCATCGAGCAGGACAAGCAGGACCAGGACTTCACCGCCATCCTGACCGCGGTGCTCGACCCCGGGCGTTTCCCGATCGTCAGTGCCGCCCTCGCCAACCGCGCCTTCGACACCGACGACATGCACTGGGAGGAAGCCGATTTCAGCTTCGCCCTGGATCGGCTGCTGGACGGTTACCAGGTCTTCATCGACAGCCACACCGGAACCTGATTCCGGTCACCGCCGGATTGCGCTGGGCGGGAACAGCACAGACACGTGTCGACCGTGCGTAAACATCGTGCAAATGGACCCCGCTACCGCTTGACCGGCCCCGAGCCGAACCCGACCATGGCCTCATAAGGCCTGCACGGCGGGTGCGGGCGGTTCGCGTTACGACGCGATGAGAGATAGACGCATCGTCGTCCTGCTGCGAGGAGGTGAGGGACATGACCGTTGTCGCGTGGACACGTTCCACCACTGCCCTCCCCACGCTGGCGGCCGGGGCCATGGTTCTCGTCCTGGTCGGGCTGACCACTGCTTTCGTCTACCTCGCGGTGCCCGCCGTGGCCGGTCCGGCCGAGCGCGCGCCCGCGCCGGTCGAGGTCCACACCGATCCCCCGGCGGTACTGCCGGTGTGCACCGAGGTCACCGAGGACAGCCCGAATCCGGCGTGCGCGGACGCCGATACCGACATCAGTGCCGATCCCGCGCCGCCCGACCAGCCGTGACCAGCGAGGCCAGCAGCAGCGCCGCGAGCACGAAAAGCGCTGCCACACAGGCCACCAGGCCGGCCCAGCCGCCGGCCGCGTAAGCGATCCCGGCCGCGCTGCCGACCACCGCGCTGCCCAGGTAGTACGCGAACATGTAGAGAGACGATGCCGCGCCGCGATTTTCGGCCAGCGTGCCCACCCACGCGCTGGCCGTGGTGTGCGCGGCGAAGAACCCGGTGGTGAACAGCAGGATGCCGATCAGCACCGTGGTCAGGTGATCGGGGATGGTGATCAGCGCACCGAGGGCCATCAATGCCACCGCGGCGGTGAGGACCCGCGCATGCCCGCGACGATCGGCGAGCCTGCCGGTGTACGCCGAGGCGACCGTCCCGGCGAGGTACAGCACGAACACCGATCCGGCCAGGGCCGCGGGCAATTCGAAGGGACGATGGGTCAGGCGGTAGCCCAGGAAGTTGTAGACCGACACGAAGCTGCCCATCAGCAGGAAGGCCAGACCGAAGAGCGCGATCAGGCCGCGATGCCGCAGCTGCGCCGTGAGATCGCCGACCATGGTGCCGAAACCGGCCGGGCGCGCGGCGAATCCGCGCGAGGGCGGCAGGGTATACGTGAACCAGACCGTGCACGCCGCGGCGGCCAGCGAGACCGCCAGCTCCGCCCAGCGCCACGAGGTCAGCCCGAGGGCGAGCGAGGGAATCAACCGGCCCGCCAGCCCGCCGATGGTGGTCCCGGCGATATAGACGCCCATGGCCGCGCCGAGTCCGGCCGCCCCGATCTCCTCGGCCAGATACGCCATGGCCACCGCGGGCACGCCCGCCAGCGAAACGCCCTGCACGGCCCGCACCGCCAGCAGGGTGTCGAGGGTCGGGCACAGCGGCAGCAGCAGACCCAGCGCCGAGGCCACCACCGCGGAACCGATCATCACCTTGGTGCGACCGATCCGCGCCGACAGCGCACCCGCCGGAATGATGGCCAGCGCAAGAAAACCCGTGGTCAGTGAGACGGCGAGGGCCGCGTGTGCGGGCGGGACCGAGAAGGCGGCCGACAGGCTCGGCAGCAGCGACTGGGTGGAGTACATGGCCGCGAACGTGGTCAGCCCGGCTGCGAAAAGGGCTGCGGTGACCCGCTTCTCGTGTGCGTGCCTCGGCCGGCCGGGCCCGGCGGTACTGGTCGGCCCCGGCGTCGCCACGCTGGTCAGCTCCGGCGTGGCCACGCTGTCCAGCTCCTGCGCTGCTGTACCGATCGATTGCGGTGTCGCCGTACCGGTCGGCCCTGACGCGGCGGTGCTGGTGGTCCCTTGCACGGTAGTCATCGGATCCTCTCGGTACGGGGGTGCGGGATCCAGGGTGCGACGCTGGCACTTAGAACGGAAATGCATGATTATTGGAGTGCTCATACTCTGCCGACATATAGCGAGGAGGCGGCGTGCTCGGCTCGGATCTGGAGTGGTTCACGACACTCGCCGAAACGGAGAATGTCAGCGCGGCCGCCGACCGGCTGCACCTGGCGCAGCCCACGCTGTCGCGCATGCTCGCCCGGCTCGAGCAGCGACTCGGCACGCCGCTGTTCGACCGGCACGGCAAGCGCATCCGGCTCAACGAGTACGGCCGCCTCTACTACGAGCACGCCCGCCGCGCCCGCGCCGAACTGCACGCCGGGGAGCAGGCCGTCGCCGACCGCATCAATCCGGCCAAGGGAGTGGTCCGGCTGTCGTTCCTGCATTCCTTCGGCGGCCGGCTGGCCCCGCAGCTGATCGGCGAATTCCGGCGTGGCGCGGGGCGGGTCGGCTTCACGCTGTATCAGGGCGCGGCCGAGGTCATCACCCGGCAGGTGCTCGACGGCGAGGCCGATCTGGCGCTGGTGTCGCCGCGCCCCGGCGAGCCCGGCATCGGGTGGCGCACCCTGCTGAATCAGCCACTGGTCCTGGCGGTTCCGGCCGACCACCGGCTGGCCGCCCCTTCCGGCAAGAGCGGGCAGCGGCCGATCCGGCTGGCCGAGCTGGCCGACGCCGAATTCATCACCATGCATCCGGGATTCGGCATGCGGCGGATCTTCGACGAACTGTGCGCGGCGGCCGGGATCCGGCCGCGCATCGTCTTCGAGTCCAGTGATCTGGTGACGGTCTCCGGGCTGGTGGCGGCCGGGCTCGGCGTCGCGCTGGTGCCCGCCGAGGAACCGATGCCGCCGGGGCTGGCCGTCGTCCCGCTCGCCGACGCGGGCGCGTCCCGCGATGTCGGATTGATCTGGTCGGCGACCGCCACGCCGTCGGAGGCGGTGCGGCGGTTCCGCGATTTCGCCGCCGACTGGGCGGCCCGCCGCCACCCCCGGTGAATGCGCGCGCTGTTACGGTGGCTGGACGGTAACTGACCTGTTGCTTCAGACCTTGGGAGCCGCCCGTGCAGCGGTATCGCGCGGCCCTCGACACGGCGGGCGCGTGCGCCGCCGCCGCGATCGCGGGCCTGGCCCTCATCGTGCCCGTCGACACCGGGTGCGCCACCGACTCGTCCGCGCTGCAGATGACGCTGCTGAGCGTAACCGTGCCCCGGGCCACGGCCGCGGGCGTGATCATCGCGGTGCTGGCCGCGGTGTGCGTGCGCATGTTCGGCACCCGCACCGCCTGGGGCACCGCCACGGTCGCGACACTGATTCTGGTCACCGACCACCTGGTGCCTGCCCCCTCGGTGACCATGGCCACCGCCAACTTCGTCGATTCGATCGCGGCGGGCGTACTGCTCGGCGCGGCGGGGGCGGCGGCGCTCGAATACCGGCCGCCCGCAATCGGATACCTGCTCGGCGGGCTCATCGGCGTCACGGTAGGCGACCACATCGAGACCATCGCGGCCGAGCAGGGAACCCAATCGCTGCTCGAACGCGCCTTCGTGAATCTGCCGCCGGACTGGGTCACCGTACCGACAATGGGATTGCTGGCCGTGTGCTGTGTCCTGTGCCCGCGCGCGGGGGTGGCGTCCTATTCCACCGCGTTGAACCTGCCGTTCGCGCCGGTGCTCGCCGCGGCCGTGGTGGTCACCACCATCGACATAGTGTCGGAGCGGCTCACCACGGCGACGAGCGACGCCGCGGTCATCGTGGCCGGAACGCTCGCGGTGCTCGCGGCGGCGGTGATCGCCGCGCTGCTGCTGCCAGACCGCGACGGCACCCTCACCCTGCTCGCGGTGGCGCTCGCCGCGACGGGCAGCGCGATCGCCATCGCGGCCCAGGCGCATTGGAAGCTCGCGCCGATTCTCTCGGTCTTGGCGCTCGGCCTGGCGACGGGCCTGCGGCGCGCGGCGCCGGTCGTCGCCGCGGTCGCGATCGTCGCCCTCGGGGTGTTCGCGCTGCTGGTTCCCGGCACGCGACACGATGATTCGTGGAGCGCGCTGATCGGCAGCTGCGCCCTCGCCGCGCTGGCCGGGTACAGCTTCGGCGCGGTCACCACCCGCGGCACGGCCGGGACCGTGCTGGCGATCGGCCTGCTGTTCATTCCGACCGCCGTGCTCACGCTGGAATTCCGTGGCTGCGAGGCGTTACCGCTGCATCCCCACCGGGCCGTCGAATCGGGCGGTCGCGCCGCCTGGATGGCCATCGCTCTCGGGGCCGGATGCCTGGCCGCCGTCATCGCGCTGCGACGCCTGCGGCCCGAGCGGGTCGAGCAGGATTAGGAGATCCGGTACAGCCAGATCCGGGGATCGCCGAGTTCACCGGTCGCGCCCCAGCTGTACGCGTGGGCGATGCCGTCACCGTTGTAGCCGTGCAGGTAGGCCCGCAGTTCCGCGCGACCCGCGTGCCCGGACACGATGCCCCGCAACACGATCGCGGTCAGGTCGTAGGCCTCGGCGGCATACGCGGTCGGGGCGGACCCGGTGGCGGACCGGTACTCGCCGACGAAGCGTTCGGTGGCCGCCCCGCACTGACAGGCCACGAGGGTGCCGGTGGCCGCCGGACCCGCGAGGGTCCGGAAGTCCGGGTCGTAGCTGCCGTCGCCCAGCACGAAAGTCGCCGTGACACCGGCACTTCGGAGCTTGGTGAGCAGCTGGGCGGCGGCCAATTTGTACCCGGCGTAGAACACCGCGTCCGGGTGCGCCCCGGCGATGGTGGTCACGGCGTCACCCGGATCGCCGTCCGGGTCGATGCTGACCTGGCACCCCGCGAGCGCGGCCGGGCCCAGCCCCGTGGTCACCGAGTCCGCGAGCGAGCCGCCGAATCCGCCGTCTCTGTCGCGCACCACGCAGACCCGGGAGAAGCGCGCGGTGTTCGCCAGATACCGGCCCAGCGCCGGACCCTCCGCATTGTCGTTGGCCAGGCCGCGGAAGAAGCCGGACCAACCCGACTGCGCCAGTAGCGGATTCGTCGCCGCCGGGGTGAGAAACGACAGCCCGGCGGCGTCGAACGTCTTGCCCGCCGCCACCACCTCGCGGGACAGGGTGGGACCGATCACCGCGACGATCGAGGTGTCCGCGGCGATCTGCTCGGCGATCCGCGCCGCCGTCGTCTGGCTGCCCGCGGTGTCGAACCCGCGGACGGCGACCGGACAGGCCTTGCTGCCACCCTGGCTCCCGCCCTGGACGAACTGGTCGACGGCCAGATTCACGGCGTCGATCACCGTGCGCCCCAGAGCGACATCGGTATCAGCGCCCGTCAGGGGCACCGCGGCGGCGATGGCGACCGGCTTGCACGGCAGCCGGCCGTCGTTCGCGGGGTCCTCCACCGAGACGGGGTAGGCGACCTTGTCACCGAGGGAGTCGATCTGGGTGAGCGGCACGAAACCCGGAAACACGGCAGCGTACGGGCCGCCGGTGTTCGCCGGGGGCGTGCTCCTCGACGACCCGGAATCGTGTGTCGCCCAGACGATTCCGGCCGCGGTCGCGACCACGACGACCAGCGCCGCCGCACCGGCGTTGATCCAGCGTGCACGCCCGCCGTTCCGGTTCGGCGGCGGAGGCGGTGGGGACGACGGCCCGTCCAGCACGGTGGCCTCGCCCGCCGGGGGCAGGGTGATGGTGGCCGACACGCTGTCGCTCGGTCCGGTCGACGTGGTCCGGGCGCCGGCGAAGAGAGTGGTCACGGGTGACGCGGCGGCCACCTGCAGCGGCACCATGGTGGACTCGGACTCATCCGACAGTGCCCGCAGCGCAGCGTCGGCGAACGCGCGGCAGGAGTCGAAGCGGTCCTCCGGGCGTTTGGCCAGGCCGCGCGCCAGCACCGTGTCGAGGGCGGCGGGCAGCTCCGGTCGCCGGTCGGTGACCCGCGGCGCCGGATGCTGCAGGTGCCCCGCGATGACCGCCGCCGCGGTTTCCGCCTGGTACGGCGTCGATCCGGTGAGCAGCCGGAACAGTGTGCACGCCAGCGAATACTGATCCGAGCGCTGGTCGAGCGCGGCCCCCGACAGCTGCTCCGGCGACGCGTAGGTGATCGTCGCCGCCAGCATCCCGGTCCGGGTGATCTGCGCCGAGTCGTCGCGCAGCCGCCCGATCCCGAAGTCCGTCAGCAGAATCCGCCGATCCTGCCCCGGCACCGAGCGGGTCAGCAGAATATTGGCCGGCTTCACATCCCGGTGGATCACCCCCATCGAATGGGCGTAGTCCAGCGCCTTGGCGGTCTCGCTGATGATGTGGACCGCGTTGTGCGCGGGCAGGGTGTACGGGTCCAGCGCCGCCGCGTCCCCACCGTCCACGTACTGCATGGCGATCCACAGCCGCCCGTCCTCGACCCCCCGATCGTGCACCGCAACGATATTCGGATGATCCAGCCGGGCCACCAGCTCGGCCTCCCGCTCGAACCGGAACCGGGTCTCCCGCTGCGACACCAACTCCCGCGCCAGCAGCTTGATCGCCACCAGCCGGGGCAATCGCGGATGCCGGGCCAGAAAAACGTCCCCCATCCCGCCCCCACCGAGCCGCCGCTCGATCAAATAACCGGCGAATTCCGTACCCGCAAACAACATTCGGCCCTTCGCACCCCGCAACCTCCCCCGAACCATACCCGCTACACCCCGCAAGAGATCCGATCGACAGCCCCGTCCACCCAGACCTTCGTGACCGGGCCGGCGCCGGAGTTCTCGGCGCTGAGGCCGGGTGATCTGGTGCGGGATTTCGATGTCGACGCGGTGGCGGCACCGGCACCGGAGCATCCGGGTCCGGAGTTCGTGACGCGGCCGGCGGGGTTGTGTGATGCGGGCGGGGTTGTGTGATGCGGAGTGGGTCGCGCTCGGGGGCTCGGGGGCTATTGTGGGCAGTTGCCGTCAGAGTTGATGGCGGGTCGGCGTGGGGGCGGCGACCGCGAGGCGGTTCCGCCGGGAGGGATCGACTGAGCCGGAGGGGAATCGGGTGGGCCGGATCGGACAGGATTCGGGGAAACCCCCGCTGATCTCCCGCAGTCCTGGTGCATAGGCCGTAACCTGCTGTCCCACAGGCGAAGAATGCTCCTGACCGGACACCAGTCCGACCGAGGACACCCTTACCCGCCCTGAAGTGCAGGTTTAGGGTGCGTGTCCGAGCGTTGGTCTTGCGTGAACAGGCGGTAGCGTCTAGGAGGGACCCGGTCGCACACGCGGCCGGGCGCTTCGTTCACGGCAGGTCGGTGGACGGAGCAAGGGCAGGAACGTCGAAGGAGCAGCGGACGTGACGACTACCGGTGGTGCGGGCCAGCGGATCGAAACCGCCGCGCAAACACTGTGGGAGGCACCCGATGTGGTGTCCGACGGCAAGGAGTTCGGCCCCACCGGACGCCCGGTTCGCGAGATTCCGGAACCCCACGAAGCCGATCACAGCGGACCCGCCCTGATCGTCGCCATGTGCAATCAGAAGGGCGGCGTCGGCAAGACCACCTCGACCATCAATCTCGGTGCGGCGCTGGCCGAATACGGGCGCAAGGTGCTGCTGGTCGACCTGGATCCGCAGGGCGCGCTGTCGGCGGGACTCGGTGTGGCGCACCACGATCTGGACGTCACCGTGCACAACCTGCTCGTCGGCCCCGGCAAGGTCAATGTCGACGACGTGCTGATGAACACCAAGGTCGAGGGCATGGATCTGCTGCCCAGCAATATCGACCTGTCGGCGGCGGAGATTCAGCTCGTCAACGAGGTCGGCCGGGAGCAGACGCTGGGCCGCGCCATCGCGCCGCTGCGCGACCGCTACGACTACATCCTGATCGACTGCCAGCCCTCGCTGGGCCTGCTCACCGTGAACGCCCTGGCCTGCGCCGACGGCGTCATCATTCCCATGGAGTGCGAATACTTCTCGCTGCGCGGCCTGGCCCTGCTCAACGACACCGTGGAGAAGGTGCGGGACCGGCTGAATCCGGAACTGACCCTGTACGGCATCGTGGTCACCATGTTCGATGCTCGCCTATTGCATTCACGTCAGGTGATGACGCGCGTGGTCGAGGTGTTCGGCGACCTCGTGTACGACACCGTGATCTCGCGGACCGTCCGCTTCCCCGACGCCAGTGTCGCCGGCGAGCCCATCACCACCTGGGCGCCGAAATCCGGTGGCGCGGAAGCCTATCGGGCCATGGCCCGGGAAGTCATCCAGCGGTCGGGCCGTTGAGCGATCCTCTCGATTCGTCCGAGCACGACCCGGCGGACGCGGATACAGCCCTGCCCGCCGGAGATCCGGACTCGCCGGTCCTGGCCGACATCGTCGCAGGCGGCGGTACTGCTGGACCATCGGACGATCAGAACGCAACGGGCAAATTTCACCTGAAGCTCGCCAACTTCGAGGGCCCGTTCGACCTGTTGCTGCAGCTCATCAGCTCGCGGCGGCTCGACGTCACCGAGATCGCGCTGCACAAGGTGACCGACGAATTCATCGCCCACACCAGGGCGCTCACCGCCCGGCTCTCGGAAGAAAAGGGGCTGCGCGCGGACAAGGTCCTCGACCAGACCACCGAATTCCTGCTCATTGCAGCCACCCTGCTGGATCTGAAGGCGGCCCGGCTGCTCCCCTCCGGCGAGGTCTCCGACGAGGAGGACCTCGAGCTCCTCGAAGCCCGCGACCTGCTGTTCGCGCGGCTGTTGCAGTATCGCGCCTTCAAACAGGTCGCGGCGCTGCTGGGCGAGCTGGAGGCCGCGGCGCTGCAACGCTATCCGCGCGCGGTGTCGCTGGAGGAGCGGTATCTGGCGCTGTTGCCGGAGGTTACGCTGGGGGTGGACGCCGCGGGGTTCGCCGAGGTCGCAGCCACCGTGTTCCGGCCGCGTCCGAAACCGAGGGTGGGGCTGGATCACATCCACGCCCATGCGATTTCGATCGCCGAACAGGCCGCGCTGGTACTGGAGATGCTGAAAAGCCGTGGCGCGGGCGGCTGGACGACCTTCCACGAACTCTGCGCCGACTGCGAACTGCCGATCCAGATCGTGGCCCGCTTCCTCGCGCTGCTCGAGCTCTACCGGGGCAAGACCATCGAGTTCGATCAGCCCGACCCTCTGGGCCCGCTCTCCATCAGCTGGATCGGCGAGCTCGAAGACCAACCCGCCCAACCGGTGACTATCGACGAGGACTATGGATGACCGAGGTGCACGACTTGGGTGACGAGCCGACGACCGAAGTCACACAGACGGCGACCGAGATCACAGTTTCCGCGACCGAGGTCACGGAATCCGGGACGGCCGGCGTCACGCCTGTGACGGCCGTGACACCGGAGACGGCTGTCGATCCGGAGGAGTTCGAGGACGAAGAGGCGCTGAGCGAGGAGGAGTTCCGGTCGGCGCTGGAGGCGATGCTGCTCGTGGTCGACGCGCCCGCGCCGGTGGAACTGCTGGCCTCGGCGCTGCGGGATCACCCGATCCGGGTGGAGACCGCGCTGCGGGAGATGTCGGCGGAGCTGACCGCGCGGCGCAGTGGCATGGATCTCAGGTACGTCGGCGACGGGTGGCGCTACTACACGCGGACGGAATTCGCACCCTATGTGGAACGTATGCTGTTGGACGGCGCACGGTCGAAGCTCACACGCGCCGCTTTGGAAACCCTGGCGGTGATCGCGTACCGTCAACCGGTTACCCGAGCACGCGTGAGTGCGGTGCGCGGTGTGAACGTGGATGGCGTGATCCGGACCCTGCTGGCGCGGGGCCTGATCGCGGAGGCCGGAGCGGACCCGGAGACCAACGGCACTCTGTACATCACCACCGAGCTGTTCCTGGAACGGATCGGACTTGCGTCACTGGCGGATCTGCCGCCGCTGGCCCCACTGCTCCCGGGCGTCGATCTGATCGACGAGATCAACGAGAGCCTGGACACCGACCCCCGGTACACCAGGCTGAGGAAACCGGCCGAGGCGGATATCGACCTCGGCACCGATGACTGAAATAGGACAACGTGAATACACCCGCTCGCCGAGATGGCACACCGGATCGTAGGAAACGTGGCAGTGAACCGCCCCGCGGCGGTTCCCGGGCCGCCCGCAGCCGGACCGGAGACGACCGGTCCGCGCGCGGCGGCAGCTCGTATGGCGGAGGCGGAGGCTACGACGGCCCCGCGAACTCACGCGGCGGCGCCGCGAACACCCGTGGCGGCTCCGCGAATCGCGGCGGATCGCGCGGCGACTCGCCCTCGTGGGGCGGCAATTCCCGAGGCGACTCGCGCGGTGGCGGCGGCTCGTACGGCGGCGGACGCGGCGGCAGCGGGTCCTATGACTCACGCTCCGGCGGATCCCGCGGCGGTTCGTACGGCTCGCGCGGCGCTTCCAGCTCGCGCGGCGAAGGCTATGGCTCGCGCGGCGAAGGCAATGGTTCGCGCGGCGAAGGTTATGGCTCGCGCGGCGAGGGTTACGGCTCGCGCGGCGAAAGCCAGTGGGGCGGAGGCGGTTCGCGCGGGGGCGCGTCCTCGCGTGGCGGCTCCTCCTTCGGAAACTCCGCGCGCGGCAACCAGTCTCGCGGTGACTGGGGTTCCGATTCGCGTGGCGCCGGGCGTGGCGGCGACAACCGTGGCGGCCAGTCGCGCACCGGATTCGGCTCCGACCGTGCCGGTTTCGGCCAGGATCGCAATGCGTCGCGCGGCCGGATCGGCGGTGGCAGCCCGCTGGCCCCGCACACCTCGCCGAACACCCCCGCCAAAAAGAAGGCCAAGCCGGTCAAGCAGGTCGTGACTCCGGTCCTGATCAGCAATGCCAAGCCGGCGCGCCGCCAGCATGTGGACGCCGACGCGCAGGGCCCGAAGAAGCTGCCCTGGGGCGAGGGCGAGCGCCTGCAGAAGGTCCTCGCGAAGGCCGGGGTGGCCTCGCGCCGCGCGGCCGAGGAGATGATCGAGGCCGGCCGCATCGAGGTGGACGGCAAGATCGTGCGCGAGCAGGGCCTGCGCATCGACCCGCAGACCGCGGTGGTCCGGGTCGACGGCGTGCGCGTGGTGATCCGCGACGAGCAGGTGTACCTGGCGCTGAACAAGCCCAAGGGCTGGCAGTCGACCATGTCCGACGAGATGGGCCGCCCGTGCGTGGGCGACATCGTCGCCGAGCGGATCGCGGCCGGTCAGCGCCTGTTCCACGTCGGCCGCCTGGACGCCGACACCGAGGGCCTGCTGCTGCTCACCAATGACGGTGATCTCGCGCACCGGCTCATGCACCCGTCCTTCGAGGTGTCCAAGACCTACCTGGCCACGGTCAACGGCGAGGTCAAGAACCGCGAGGTCGGCAAGCTGCTCAAGGACGGCGTCGAGCTGGAGGACGGTCCCGCCAAGGTGGACCGGTTCCAGGTGCTCGAGGTCGGCCAGGGCAAGTCGCTGGTGAAGGTGGTGCTGCACGAGGGCCGCAAGCACATCGTGCGCCGCCTGCTGGCCGAGGTCGGCCACCCGGTGACCGCGCTGGTGCGCACCCACATTGGACCGGTCGCACTGGGCGATCAGCGGCCGGGCACGCTGCGCGTGCTGGGCCGGGACGAAATCGGGAAGCTCTACGAGGCGGTGTCGTTGTGAACGGTGTGGGAAGTCTGATCGACACGACCGGCGCGCTGACCGGGTGGGCGCGGCTGGTCGTCGCCATGGACGGCCCGTCGGGCACCGGCAAGTCGAGCGTGTCGCGCTTGCTGGCGACCCGGCTCGAGGCCAGCTACCTCGACACCGGTGCCATGTACCGGGTGGCGACACTGCGCGTGCTGCGCACCGGCGTGGACCTGGACGACGCCGCGGCCATCGCGGTCGCGGTCAAGGAGCTGCCGCTGACCATCGGCACCGATCCGAGCCGGGAGGTCATCCTGCTCGACGATGAGGATGTGTCGAGCGAGATCCGCGGCAACGCGGTGACCAAGGCGGTGTCGGCGGTATCCGCCGTGCCCGAGGTACGCGAACAGCTGGTGGCCCTGCAGCGGGACCTCACCGCGGCAGCGGGGCGAATCGTGGTCGAGGGCCGCGATATCGGCACCGTCGTGCTGCCCGAGGCCGATGTGAAGATCTACCTGACCGCCTCGGCCGAGGCCCGCGCCGCGCGACGCAACGCGCAGAACATCGCGGAGGGCCGGGGTGACGATTTCGAGGCCGTGCTGGCCGACGTGCAGCGCCGCGACACCCTGGACTCGACACGCAAGGTATCGCCGCTGCGTCCCGCCGAGGACGCCGTGCTGGTCGACACCAGCGATCTGAACAAGGACGAGGTCATCGACGAGCTGTATCGCGTCGTGGCCGAACAGATTTCGGTGGGAGGCTCGCAGTGACGCAGGACACCTTCGCCGGTGATGGCATCTGGTCGGACGAATCAGACTGGGACATCGCCGAATTCGAGGGCGAGCAGGACGCCGAACACATTCCGCTGCCAACGGTCGCCATTGTCGGCCGCCCGAATGTCGGCAAATCGACCCTGGTGAACCGCATTCTGGGTCGCCGCGAGGCCGTCGTGGAGGATATTCCGGGCGTGACCCGGGACCGGATCTCCTACGAGGCCAACTGGGCCGGACGCCGGTTCCTGGTACAGGACACCGGCGGCTGGGAGCCCGACGCCAAGGGCCTGCAGCAGTCGGTGGCCCGGCAGGCCGAGGTCGCCATGCAGACCGCCGACGCGATCGTCGTGGTGGTGGATGTCACCGTCGGCGCGACCTCCGCCGACGAGGCGGTGGCGAAGACGCTGCGCCGCAGCAAGACCCCGGTCATCCTGGTGGCCAACAAGGTCGACAACCAGAAGCTGGAGGCCGATGCGGCCGAGCTGTGGTCGATGGGCCTCGGTGAGCCGCAGCTGGTCTCGGCCGCGCACGGTCGCGGCACCGGTGACCTGCTGGACCTCATCCTGGAGGTGATGCCCGAAACCCCGCGCGAGGGAACGGGTCTCACCGGCGGCCCGCGCCGCGTGGCGCTGGTCGGCAAACCGAATGTGGGCAAGTCCTCACTGCTGAACCGGCTGGCGGGCGAGGAGCGCTCGGTCGTCCACAATGTCGCGGGCACCACCGTCGACCCGGTCGACTCGCTCGTCGAATTGGGCGGCAAGCCCTGGCGTTTCGTGGATACCGCGGGTCTGCGCCGCAAGGTGAGCAATGCCAGCGGCCACGAGTTCTACGCGTCGCTGCGCACCAAGTCGGCCATCGAGGCCGCCGAGGTGGCCGTCATGCTGATCGACGCCTCGGAGCCGATCACCGAGCAGGACCTGCGCGTCATCTCCATGGTGGCCGACGCCGGGCGCGCCCTGGTGATCGCCTACAACAAGTGGGATCTGGTCGACGAGGACCGCCGCGAGATGCTCGAGCGCGAGATCGACCGCGAAATGGTCCAGGTCCGCTGGGCCCAGCGCGTCAATATCTCCGCCCAGACGGGTCGCGCCGTCCAGAAGCTCGTCCCCGCCATGGAAACCGCCCTGGATTCCTGGGACAAGCGCATCTCCACCGGCCGCCTGAACAACTGGCTCAAGGAGGTCATCGCCGCCACCCCGCCCCCGATGCGCGGCGGCCGCCTCCCCCGAGTCCTGTTCGCCACCCAGGCCTCCACCCGCCCCCCGACGTTCGTCCTCTTCACCACGGGCTTCCTCGAACGAAAGCTCCGCGAGGAGTTCAACTTCGACGGCTCCCCGGTCCGCGTGAACGTCCGCGTCCGGGAAAAGCGCGAACGCAAGAAGTAAGGCCCACGCGCCGAACGAAACCCAACGCCCGGGCGACGGATCCCACCGTCCCCCGGGCGTTCTCGTCTCTATGCGATCGTTGGGATCTCTTCATCGTCGAAGTGGATCGGCCGGTGCAAGCGCCCGCCGCAAGCACCTCTTCGCCGCCCGCCCGTCGATCAGGGCAGCGGGGTCAGTTCGAAGACCGGGTGGGTGGCGGCGGTACGCGCGAAGTCCGCCGGAGTCGCCTGTCCGCCCAGAGCGAGCGTGCGGCGTAGGACCAGGCCACCGAGGGGGCGGGTGAGGCGTGGGGCGACAACGTCTTTCAGGATCTGTGCGGCACGATCGGCGGGCAGTTCGACGGCCGCGAAGTCGGTGCGGTCGGCGCCGGCGCCGACCGAGGCGCGGCCTGCGACACGGAGATTCCGGACCCACTGCGCGTTGCCGGAATGGGTGGCGACGATCCAGCGACGCTCGCCCGAAACGAACACATCCACCGGATTGGTCCTGGGCAGCCCGGATCGCCTGCCCGTCACTGTCAGCAGCGCGACCGGGCCGAGCCGCACGCCGGACCGCAGCAGCATCGCGACGGCTCGACCCACCAGATTGTGGCCGAGCCGCGCACCACCGCGCACGTGCACAGCGGCGAACGCGACCAGGAACAGTCCGGCGAGCAGTCCGCCGAGCCAATCCCACAGCGCGGCTGCGCCGAACGCGGCGATCGCCAGATGAACGGCGACGAGCACGGCGCCCAGGCCGCCGACGGCCGTGATGCCGCGGCGCCCGGACCCGGGCGTGGCGTGAAGACTCTTGGTGGAGTTCATGATTCGCGTCTCTCTCAACAGGAACAAGCCCCTATGGGCGTTTGCCCATATACTATGGGCAAACGCCCATAGTAGGCAAGAGTTCAGTCCTGGGCGTGAGCCGCGAGCCTCGTGTCTTCGTGCGAGCCGCGAGATTCACACCCGGCGTGGGCCGTGAGATTCGAGGCCGAGTGACGGACCAATAGACTTGACCGGATGTCCAGAGCGGCCGGCACGCCCGCCGCCGATCCGACGCCGGAAGGGGAAATCGAAGCATGCGTGGCGTTCCGCGGCCGGATCTACGTACCGAACTGTTCGCCGCCGCGGACCGGATCCTGGCGCGAGACGGTGCCACCGGGCTGACCAGCCGAGCCGTCACCGACGAAGCCGGGTGCGCGAAAGGCATCCTGCACAACCATTTCGACGGGCTCGAAGGCTTTCTCGCCGACTATGCCGCCGACCGTCTACAGCGCGCCGTCGAGCAGCTGTCCGATCTGCCGGAGAACGCCGGACAGGGCGATATCGTCGACAACCTCACCGGCGCCGCCGTCACCCTCTTCGACTCCGGCGCGCTGCCGACCGCCGCGCTGATCTCCGCACGACCGTCACTGGCCACGCGCATCGGCACCGCGATCGCCGCCGACTCGGCGCTCAGCGCGAGCGAACAGATCTTCGCCGACTATCTGGCGGCCGAGCAGACCAGCGGACGCCTGCCGGCCGATCAGGACACACGCACCCTCGCCTTCACGCTCGTCGGCTCGATCCACCATCTGTTCTTCACCTCGCACGGCACGGCACTCGATCCCGACCGCGTCCGCCTGATCGTCCGCACCCTCCTTCATCTCTGAGCGCGCATCTCTGAGCGCGGGACTCCGCATGCTCACCGGACTCCGCGGCCTCAGCGGGCGCGCGGATGTGCGGTGGCCCAGACCTCGTGGAGGGTGCCGACGGTGACCAGGGTGTAGATCTGGGTTGTTGTGACCGAGGCGTGGCCCAGGAGTTCCTGGACAACTCGGACGTCGGCACCGCCGTCGAGGAGATGCGTGGCGAAGGAATGCCGGAGGGTGTGGGGCGACACCTGGGCCGCGATGCCGGCCCGCTCCGCCGCGGATTGCAGGACCTGCCAGGCGGTTTGGCGGGAGAGGCGGCCGCCGCGGTGGTTGAGGAAGAGGGCACTGTTGCCCTTGCCCCGGGTGGCGAGGGCGGGGCGGCCGCGGACCAGGTAGTTGTCGAGGGCGGCCAGGGCGGGGCGGCCGATCGGGACCATGCGCTGTTTGCCGCCCTTGCCGCGCAGGACCACCGCGCGTTCGGCGGTGTCGATGTCGTCCACGTCGAGCCCGACCATCTCGGAGATGCGAGCGCCCGTGGAGTACAGCAACTCCAGTAGTGCCCGGTCGCGCAGCCCGCGCGGGCCGTCGGCGATGTCTCCCCCGGCGGCGTCGAGCAGGCGGGAAACCTGGTCGTACGGGAGGGCTTTCGGCAGTCTGCGGGCGGGTGTCGGCGGTTTCACCGGATGCGCCACATCCGCGTCGGTGATGCCCTCCGCCGTCGCGAAACGGTGCAGCCCGCGGACGGCGACCAGGGCCCGCGACGCCGACGAGGCCGCCAGGGCGGGATGCTCGGAGTCCCCCGACCGCAGCGACACCATGTAGTCGGCAATATCCGATTCGGCCACGCGGGCAAGCGTTTCCACTCCGCGCTCGGTCAGAAAGTACTGGTAGCGGCCCAGATCCCGCCGATAGGCGCTGAGCGTATTGCGCGCGGCGCCGCGCTCGACCGCCAAATGGTCGAGGTACGCGTCGATCTGCCGCTTCAGCACGGCTCACATCTTTGCAGCCGCCACCGACGAACTCCCCGACCCGAACCCGGCGAAGCGAACAAGTTTCCCAATCGGGACCTATTGCCTGCCCAATCGGGATCTACTGCGATGCCTCCCGCGCCTTGCGATCCAGGAACGCGGTGGGCATCCCCGGCCAGGGCGCGTCGGCGGGCCGCAGCCGGGCCCCGCTGGACCGGGCCGTCATCAGCGCGGTCACCCCGGCCACCGCGGTGGCATTGGTGATATCTCCCGCCAGCGCGGCCTGTACGGCCTCCGTCAACGGCATCCGCAGGATCTGGAGGTCGGCCTCCTCCATTTCCGGGTCCGGCCGGTCGATTTCGTAGAGCCCGGTCGCCAGATATACCCGCAGCGCTTCATCGGTGAACCCGGGTGAGAGCGCCACATCGACCAGCACCGACCACTCCCGCGCGGCCAGCCCGGTCTCCTCGGCCAGCTCTCGCTGGGCGGCTTCGAGGGGATCCTCGCCCGTCTTGTCCAGCAGTCCGGCCGGCAGCTCCAGCAGTCGCCGCCCGATCGGATGCCGGTACTGATCGACCAGCACCAGATTGTCGTTCTCGTCCAGGGCCGCCACGGCGACCGCCGCGTGGTGCTCGATCACCTCCCGCTCGGCGACCTTGCCGCCGGGCATGACCACCTGGTCCAACCGCAGCGCCAGGATCGCGCCCGAGTACACCGTGCGACTGGACAGGACATCGAAATCGTGTGTGCCGGGGACCGGTTCCGAGGAGGTCATTCCAGAACCGTAGCGCGGATACCCGGGCGGATACGAAACCGCCCGAGCACTCGTCGAATGCTCGGGCGGGCCGTGGAATCCCGGTCAGGCGGGAATCACTTGGAGACCTTCTCGGCCTCCGCGGCGGGCACCTCGTCGGGAATCTCCACCGGAAGCCGTTCGGCGGCCTTGTATTCCAGCGCCGCCGAGATCAGCGCCGCGAACAGCGGGTGCGGGCGCGTCGGACGGGACTTGAGCTCCGGGTGCGCCTGGGTGGCGACCAGGAACGGGTGCTTGTCCTGCGGGTACTCCACGAACTCGACCAGGTGGCCGTTCGGGGAGGTGCCGCTGAACTTCAGGCCGCTCTTGGCGATCTTGTCGCGGAAGGTGTTGTTGACCTCGTACCGGTGCCGGTGCCGCTCGGAGACCTCGGTCTCGCCGTACGCCCGCGCCACCAGCGAATCCTGCTGCAGCACAGCCGGGTACGCGCCGAGCCGCATGGTGCCGCCCAGATCGGCCTCGCCGGCCACGATCTGCTCCTGGTCGGCCATGGTCGAGATGACCGGATACTTGGTGTCGGGCTCGAATTCCGCCGAGTTGGCGTCCTTCATGCCCACCGAGCGCGCCGCCTCGATGACCACGCACTGCAGACCCAGGCACAGGCCCAGCAGCGGAATCTTGTGCTCGCGGGCGTAGTGGATGGCGCCCACCTTGCCCTCGATGCCGCGAATGCCGAAGCCGCCCGGGATCAGGATGGCGTCCACGTCGGCCAGGTGCGACCGCGCACCCGCCTCGGTCTCGCACTCGTCGGACTGCACCCAGCGGATGTTCACCTTGGCCCGCGAGGCGAAACCGCCCGCGCGCAGCGCCTCGGTGACCGACAGGTAGGCGTCGGGCAGGTCCACGTACTTGCCGACCAGCGCGACGGCGACCTCTTCGCGCGGGTTGTGCACGCGATCCAGCAGATCGCCCCAGACCGTCCAGTCGACGTCGCGGAAGGGCAGCCCCAGCTTGCGAACGACGTAGGCGTCCAAGCCTTCCCGGTGCAGCACCTTCGGAATGTCGTAGATCGACGGCGCGTCCGGCGTGGAGATGCAGGCGTCCACATCCACGTCGCACATGAGCGCGATCTTGTTCTTCAGCGGCTGCGGCACCTCGCGGTCGCAGCGCAGGATGAGCGCGTCGGGCTGGATACCGATATTGCGCAGCGCCGCCACCGAGTGCTGGGTCGGCTTAGTCTTGAGCTCGCCCGAGGGACCCAGGTAGGGCACCAGCGTGACGTGCAGGAAGAAGCAGTTGTCGCGACCCACCTCGTGGCGAATCTGCCGCGCCGCCTCGAGGAACGGCTGCGACTCGATATCGCCCACGGTGCCACCGATTTCGGTGATCACCACATCCGGCGCCTGCCCGTGCAGGTCCGGTCCCGTCATGGCGAGAATGCGACTCTTGATCTCATCGGTGATGTGCGGGATCACCTGCACGGTGTCACCGAGGTACTCACCCCGGCGCTCCTTGGCGATCACCTTCGAGTACACCTGGCCGGTGGTGACATTGGCGTCCCCGGACAGATCGCGATCCAGGAACCGTTCGTAGTGGCCGACATCTAGGTCCGTCTCCGCGCCGTCCTCGGTCACGAACACCTCACCGTGCTGGAAGGGGTTCATGGTGCCGGGATCGACATTCAGGTACGGATCCAGCTTCTGCATCGTGACGCGGAGTCCGCGTGAAGTGAGCAGCTGACCGAGGCTGGAGGCGGTCAGACCCTTGCCGAGTGAAGAGGCGACGCCACCGCTGACGAAGATGTGTTTCGTGGCCGCGCGCGCCGGAATCCGTGATTGACCCACGGGACTTCACGGTAACACGGATCGGCGACGTCGATCGCATGCCACGCATGTTGGTTGCCCGCGATTGGCTCGATTCTGCGTATCGCGGGAAGTCTTTCCCATGTCGGCATCGGCGTGGCCGGGGCTTTCCGACGTGCAGCCCGGGGATCGTCTCAGTGCGGCATGGCCGCGACTGTGAGCGAGGTCGCCTTCTCACCTGTGCCGTAACGGCCGGTACCGCCGTTCAACTGCTCGGTGAGCCCGAGCACGGTGGTGATCCGCCCGATCTCTCGATCGACATTGTCGACGGTCGTGACGGTCGACAGCCCACCCTCGGACCGTGTCACAGCGATCGCTCCGGGCCCCTCGGCGGCCCCGTAGCGACCCGCCAGCACCACCCCGGCACAGTGGGACCGCAGACCCCCGGAGAACCTGGCGATGATGGTGCCGCGATTGTTCTCGTCGGCCCGCGCCCCGTCGCCGGTGACCACCACGGCCAGCTGGGCGGGCTGCACGTCGGCGAAGGTCAGGAAGCCGCCGCCGCGCAGCGTCTCGAGGGCCAGGCCGCGCTCCTGCGGGGTGCCGCGCGCCTGCCCGCTGACCGGATCGTCGAGCAGCACCTGGCCGAGCAGATCGCCCGCGAGGCTGCCCTGATCCACGGCGTCGACCTTCAGCTGCGCGCCCGCGGGGACCACGTTCAGCAGCGCGGTGCGTAGTCGATCGCCCTCGGAGGAGTCGGCGAACGCGCCGGTCAGGCCGATCCGGCCGGTGACCGCGGCGCCCGCGGTGGTGAGGGCCGCGGTGACGGCATCGGCGTCGCCGCTGTCGGCGTCGGGAGTGGTGAAGACGAGGACCGATCGGTTGGCCAGCGCACCCCCCAGCAGCTTGCCCGCCGAACCCGACAGGAAGGCGTCGGCCGCCTTCACCTGTTCGTTCAAACGTCCGTTCTCGGCACGCAGATCGTCGATCTGCTGCCGGTCGCCCGTGCCGGAAAACAACCCATTGCCTTGTGTGCGGGTGCCCAGCACCACGCCGACCGCCAGGGCCAGAAATACCGCGGCGATCGAAATCGCGTGGTGGCGAAAGGAAATCATCGGTCCCCTACCTGTGCCGGTCGAATAGGCCCTGTACCCAGTGCGATCCGCGATGCCAGGTGTCGGCGGTCCAGGTCAGCGCCTCAACGCCCATGTGGGTGGCCAGCAGCGCGACCACCAGGGCCACCAGCGCCGCGAGCACCACCAGCGCGACCGCCCAGCCGGAGCCCCGGTGGCGGTACAGCGAGGCAACGGCTTTCGCGTCCATGAGCTTGGTGCCCATTTTGAGCCGGGTAAGGAAGGTGGCCGGATTCGAATCGCGCCGGCCGCGGTCGAAGAAGTCGTCCAGCGAGGCCGCCGCGCCGACGGTGACGATCAGCGACGCGCCGTGATGATCCGCCAGCAGCAGCGCCAGATCCGCGGGCGCGCCCGAGGACGGGAAGGTGGTCGCGCCGATGCCCAGATCCTGGATGCGCTCCAAACCCTTGGCGTGGCCGTCGGTATCGGCGGGCAGGATCACCTCCGCGCCGGACTTCAGCGTGTTCGCGGTGATCTCCTCCGGGTCACCGACGATGAGGTCGGGCCGGTAGCCGTGGCGGGTCAGGGTGTCCGCGCCCCGGCCGACGCCGATCAGGATCGGCGCGTACTCCTTGATGAACGGCTTGATGCGCTTGAGGTCGTCGATGTGCTCGGGACCGTCGGCCACCACCACGACATGCCGCTTCTTCATGTCGACTTCGACATCCGGCACGCCGATTCCATCGATGAGCAAGGAGGATTCGGTGCGAATGAACTCGATGGTGTTGCCGGAGAAGGCTTCCAGATGGTCGGCCAGCCCGTTGCGCGCCTCGATCATGCGCTCGGCGATGGTGAACTCGGTGAGCTCGATGCCCTCGACGAGTACCTCGGGTTCCTTCTTCGCCAGTTTGTCCGCGTAGACGACGCCACCCTCGACGCGAACCTTGGCGCCGTCCTTGATCTTCTTGAAGACATCCGAGCTGACCGCGTCCAGCAACTGGATGCCACTGGCCACCAGCACTTCCGGACCGAGGTTCGGATATCGCCCGGAGATCGACGGCGAGGCGTTCACCACCACCGCCACCTGGGCTTCGACGAGCCGGTCGGCGGTGAGCCGATCCAGGTCCATCTCATCGAGCACCACCACGTCGCCGGGCCCCACGCGCTGGAGCAAACGCCTGGTGTTGCGGTCCACCCGGGCCATCCCGGTCAGACCCGGCAGCGTTTCGGTATTACGCGACAACAGGGCCAGCATCTTCATAACGATCGATGATTACGGCAAAGTCTCAACCTTTGATGGAGGCGCGCCGGACGGGGCACCCGAGTCGGGCGTATGTATGGCGACCACTGATTTCCTACCGGTTGGGGTAACTCGTCGGGTACGCCCGAAATCGGTTCGGCACCAACCGCAGGCACGGATGCACGGCCGACGACGGCTCTTGGCCGGCGGCAAAGGTCGCGGGGAGGCGGGGGAGTACGCGCCCCTCGCACCTTCCTTCTTACCGGGCGGTAAGGATATGCTCCGATCATGGCCAGCACCACCGTTGATACCGTCCTACCCGCCCCGCGTGAGGTCGTCTACAAGCTCTTCACCGAGCGCGACAGCCTCAATGCCTTTCTGCCCATTCAGATTTCACTGAAGAAGCCGGGCATCGGGAGCCCGTCCGGCGTCGGTGCGCAGTACCACCTGGGCCTGGCCGGCATCGGCCCGACCGAGGAGACCACCGAGCTCGTCCCCAATGAGCGCATGGTCTACCGCGTCATCGCGGGCGCCCCGGTCAAGCGGCACGTCGGCACCATCAGCTTCTCCGACGCGCCGGGCGGCACCAGGGTCGTCTACACCATGGAGTCCGAGCCCAGCCTCCCCGTCCCCGCCCAGATCCTCGAGCCCGGCCTCCGCGCCCTCACCAACGCCCTCATCGGCGGAGTGCGCAAGGCGATCAAGTAGCGCTCGGCCACCGCGCTTTCGGAGTCGGCGCGGCGGCACGGACAGAACCGGCCGGACCCTGCGCGGACCCGGCCGGTTTTCTGTCTCTGTGCCCCGTTACTCGCCCGAGACGGCGGCGCCGACCTTCTCGGCGTCGGCGGTGGTGAGGAGTTCCCAGGCGTGGGCGCGGCCGGTTTCGGTGTCGCCCATGCCCGCCAGCATGCGGGCGAGTTCGACGACGCGTTCGTCCTGGGTGAGGGCTTTGACGCCGGATTTGACGGCCTTGCCGTCGTCGAGCTTGTCGACCACCAGGTGGGTGTCGGCGAAAGCTGCCACCTGTGGCAGGTGGGTGACAACGATGACCTGGTGGGTGCGGGCCAGACGGGCCAGGCGGCGGCCGATCTCGACGGCGGCGCGGCCGCCGACACCGGCATCGACCTCGTCGAAGACCATGGTGGTGCCATGTTCGGAGCTGGCGAGAACCACTTCCAGGGCGAGCATGATGCGGGAGAGCTCACCGCCGGAGGCGCTCTTGCTCAGCGGCAGCGGGTGCGCGCCGGAGTGAGCGGCCAGGCGGAATTCCACCTCGTCCACGCCGGTCGAGCCGGCGTGCAGTTCGGTGCCGTCGATAACCAGCGGGGCCGAATCCTGCACGCCCGCAAGGACGGGACCGACCCCGACCTCGAGCCGGGCACGACCCATGGCCAGACCGCCCAGTTCGGTGCTCACCGCCGACGCCAGCTTCCCCGCGGCCTTGCTACGGGCCGCGGTCAGCTTCTTGGCCGTTTCGCGCACCTTCTCGGCCGCGGTCTCGACATCCGCGGCCAGCGCCGCCAGCGCCTCCTCCGACACGTCCAGCGAGGCCAGGCGCGTGCGCGCCTCCTCGGCCCACTTGATGACCCCGTCGATATCCGGCGCGTACTTGCGGGTCAGCGTCTTCAGCTCGGCCTGGCGGGTCAGCTTGGACTCCAGCGCGCCCGGATCGGACGGCAGGTCCGACAGGTAGGAGCTGAGCTCGGTGGTCAGATCCACCACCACCGAAATCGCCTCGCCCAGACGGGGAGCCAGCGCGATCAGGATCGGATCGTGGGAGGCTTCGATGCGGGCGCGCGCGGTACCCAGCAGATCCAGGGCGCCCGCGTCCTCACCCGGCGAATCGGCCGGACCGGCCAGCGCGTCGTGCGCGGTGGAGGCGGCCTCGCGCAGCGAATCCAGATCCGACAGCCGGCGCACCTCGGCCACCAGGTGGTCGTCCTCGCCGGGTTCCGGTGCGACAGCATCGATCTCGGCCAGCGACTGCGTCAGATGATCGGCTTCCAGGGCCAGTTCCCGGCTGCGCGCGGTCCGCTCGAGCAGCTGATTGCGCTTGTCCAGCCAGGCCTTTCGAGCCTTCTGGTACTTGGCCAGCAGCGGCGCCACCGCATCGGAGGCGAACTGGTCCAGCGCGTGCAGCTGCTGGTCGGGCCGCTG
The DNA here is from genome assembly GCF_042755705.1 of Nocardia sp. NPDC059154. Taxonomy (NCBI): domain Bacteria; kingdom Bacillati; phylum Actinomycetota; class Actinomycetes; order Mycobacteriales; family Nocardiaceae; genus Nocardia; species Nocardia sp. NPDC059154. The sequence continues at coordinate 5,258 of NZ_JBHZCS010000024.1, read as the reverse complement.
CAGCCGCAGCTGATCGTTCTGCCCGTGCACGGTGAGCAGCGGGGTGGTGAAGTCCGCGAGCACCGCGGCCGGCACGCTGCGGCCACCCAGGTGGGCGCGGGAGCGGCCGTCGGATCCGACCGTGCGGACGGCGATGATGCTGCCGTCGTCATCGCGTTCGGCGCCGGTGGATTCCAGCACCTGCTCGACCTCGCCGAGGGCGCCGTCGTGCACCTCGTCCACGGTGAAACGGCCCTCCACCACGGCCCGCGACGCCCCGAGGCGCACCCGTCCCGCGTCGGCGCGGGCGCCGCTGAGCAAGTGCAGGCTCGTCACCACCATGGTCTTGCCCGCACCGGTCTCACCGGTCAAAACAGTCAAACCCTCGTGGAATTGTGCGGTGGCGGTGGAAATTACGCCCAGCCCGTCAATCCTGATCTCTGTCAGCACTCGTGCTCTCCGTTCGCCGTCGGCCACGCCAGCCTGTCACGGGCAACTGGAATTTGCGCACCATCCGATCGGCGAACGGCGCGGAGTCGAGCCGAACCCACCGCACCGGGTCGGTCCCGCGGACCGTCTCGACCCGGCCGCCCCGCGGCAGTGCGAGGGTGCGTCGGCCGTCGAGGAAAACGATCGCATCATGGCCCGTCGCAACGGTTTCCACCGCGATCAGCGAATTCGGGCTGGTCACCAGGGGTCGCGCGAACAGGGCATGCGCATTGGACGGGATCACCAGCAGCGCTTCGAGTTCCGGCCACACCACCGGCCCGCCCGCCGAGAAGGCGTAGGCGGTGGACCCGGTCGGCGTGGCGATCAGCACACCGTCGCAGCCGAAGGCCGACACCGGCCGGCCGTCCACCTCCAGCACCACCTCCAGCACGCCCATGCGCGCCGCGTTCTCGATGCTGGCCTCGTTCAACGCCCAGCCGCGCTCCACCACCACATCGTCGACGCGCACGGTGACGTCGATGGTCATCCGCTCCTCGACGGTGTAGTCGCGCCGCACCACCTGGGACAGCGCCTCGTCCAGGTGCTCGGCCTCGGCCTCGGTGAGAAAACCGATGCGCCCCAGATTGATTCCGAGCACTGGCACCGAGGCACTGCGGGCGAGTTCGGCCGCCCGCAGGAACGTCCCGTCACCGCCGAGCGCCAGCACCATCTCGGTGCCGACCGCCGCGTCGAGATCGTGTGCCATCACCCGCGCCGGGTATCCGTCGGCCGCGCCGTCGTCGTCGATGTCGAACCGGGTGCTGTACGCCTCGTCCTCGAGCACGCGCAGCCCCATCCCGGCCCCGCACAGGATCTTCGCGACCCGGTGCGCGGTATCGGTGATCTCCGGCCGTCCCGGATGCGCGACCAGCAGAACCTGCCTGGCCGGGCTAGCCGCGTTCACTGTGGACCCTCCTGCACCGCACGCTCGATCAGCGCCGCCACACGCGCCGCCTCGTCTGCATCGTATGCGCCCCCACCGACGTCCGCGCCGTCACCGGTCGCAGCGGGCTCGGTCTGCGGACGCTCCGGCGCGCCGGTCTCCTTGCGCAACCAGAGGAAATACTCGACATTCCCGGACGGACCGGGCAGTGGACTGGCCGTCACCCCACGCGTACGCAGCCCGAGTTTCGCTGCCGCGGCGGCGACTTCGCGCACCGCCTCGGCGCGCAGGGCCGGATCACGCACCACGCCACCGGATCCCACGCGATCCTTACCCACCTCGAACTGCGGCTTCACCATGGGCAGCAGATCCGCGCCCGGCGCACAGCAGGCGGCCAGCGCGGGCAGCACCAGGCCCAGGGAGATGAACGACAGGTCGGCGACCACCAATTCGACGGTGCCGCCGATGAGTTCGGGCGTCAGCTGCCGCACATTGGTGCGGTCGTGCACGCGGACGCGGTCATCGTTCTGCAGCCGCCAGATCAGCTGGCCGTACCCCACATCGGCGGCCACCACCTCCTTGGCTCCGCGGGACAGCAACACATCGGTGAATCCACCCGTGGACGCGCCCGCGTCCAGGCACCGCTTGCCCTCGACCGACACGCCCTGCGGCTCGAACCCCTCGAGCGCGCCCAGCAGTTTGTGCGCGCCGCGCGAGGCCCACTGCACCTCGTCGGGTTCCTCCCGCACCAGCAGCGGCGTGCCCGCCTCGACTCCCGTCGCCGCCTTGGTGGCGACCGACCCATTGATCAGGACGCGGCCCGCGTTGATCAGCTCGACCGCGTGTTCCCGCGACCGCGCCAATCCGCGGCGAACCAGTTCCGCGTCCACCCGCGCGCGCCTGGCCACCTCAGATCTTGTCCACCGTGGCCAGGGCCTGCACCAGCACCTCGTGCGCCTGCTCCAGAATCTTGGCCCGCCGCACGATATCGGTGCCCTCCGAGTGCACACTCGGCGCGCCCGGGAAGCCCGGATTCGGTGCGCCCGCCGACAATTCGGCCAACAGCGCGGCCACCTCCGCCTGGACCCGCTCCGGGTCGGCGAACTCCTGATTCGCACCCGGCAGATGCTGCCCGGGCAACGGCGCCCCCGGACGGGGCCCCGGCGTCCCGATAGGGGACCCCGGCGCGGGAAACTGCGGGCGAGGCGTGGGCATAGTCATCGTGGCGACAACGCTACCCGAACTCGCATTCGAACACACGTACCCCACCGCCTACCGATCCGCCCGCCGACCGGCCCTCGCGGCGTCGCCCCGGCCCACTCTCTCGGGTGTCCCGGAAAACCGCTCGTGGGCGGCCGACAGCATGAGGCAAATGGACAGCGACGTCGAGAAGCTGATCGCCGAGACCCGGCCTTCCCGCCGACCATGGTCCGCACCTGATCCCGGCCGCCCGCTCCGGCTGCCGCACCCGCGCCGCGCGGTGGTCGTCGCCGACCCGGACGAACCGCCACTCCCCTTCGCCGACATTGCCTTCGACCTGGTGACAGCCGCCATCCCTCGACCGTTCGACGCGTGAAAACCGGTGTGAGACTTCACAATAATGAGATGTCGAGGTCTTCGAACGCCGGATTACAGTCCGATCGATGACAGCACAAGAGAAAGGCGCGGAGCCGCACACCGCCAACTTCTCCGACGACGCGACCTGAGCCACAGGCCCGCGGCAAGTCCCCGACTATGCGCGAGGCGTCGAGGAGACCCGGATGGCGCGGCCCGGGGCCGCGTCCAGGCGGGCCGTGATCTCCTTCGCGATGTCTCCGGTGCCCGGCACGACCGGATCGAAGTCGGCGACAGGGTGATTCAGCGCGTCGAGGGATTCGGCGATGTAGGTCGGCATGCAATCCGAGGGCTGGGTGCCCAGATCCTCGAGCGTGCTCACGCCGGTCAGCACCATCAGCGACTCCAGGCCGGTGGCGTGCGCGCCGTCGATATCGGTGTCGAGGCGGTCGCCGACCACCAGGGCGTCGCGGGTACCGGCCCGATCGAGCGCATCCTCCATCAGCGGCGCGTACGGCTTGCCCGCCACGATCGGCACCAGGCCCGACGCCTGCCGCAGCGCCGCGACCATCGAGCCGTTGCCGGGAGCCAGGCCGCGCTCGGTGGGGAGCGTGGCGTCGGTATTGGCGGCCACCCACAGCGCCCCTGCACGCAGCGCGTAGGCGGCCTCGGCCAGATCCGCCCACGCGGTCTGCATCGAATGGCCTTGCACCACAGCGCTCGGCGCGAGGCCGTCGAAGCGGCGGACCGCCTGCAGGCCGACGTTCTCCACCTCGGCCATCAGATCATCGGTGCCGACCACCAGCACCGTCGACCCCGGCGGGATCCGCTGCGCCAGCACACGCGCGGCCGCCTGCGCGCTGGTCACCACCTCGTCCTCGTGCGCGTCGAAACCGAGCTCCCGCAGGTGAAATGCCACCGCGTCGGCCGAGCGGCTCGCATTGTTGGTGACGTACATCAGGCGCTGTCCGGGATCGCCCGCCGAAAGTGCTTCCGACGCACCTGGAATCGGCTCGTGGCCGCGGAACAGGGTTCCGTCCAGATCCAACAGCAATGCCTCGAACCGATCCCGCAGTCGCATTACGCCGTCCCTCTCGTCACTCTTCACAGAAACAAAAACGACCGTGCGGCTGCGCTGTTGCGCGGCCGCACGGTCGAAATCACTTGCCGGTCCTCAGTTCTCGGAGTCGTCCGCGGGCTTGCCGGAACCATCCGCGGCTTTCCCGGACGGCTCCGAATCGGCGGCGGTGTCCTCGGTGGCGGAATCCTCCTCCGCCGCAGCGGAATCCGCGTCGTCCTCGTCGTCGTCCTCGTCGAACGCTGCGGTCCAGTCCGCGCCGCCGTCACCGTCGCCGGAGAGTTCGGCGGCGCGGTCCTCGGCGTCGGTCTCGCCGTCCAGGTCGGCGGAGGCGGCGTTCATGAACCAGGTCAGCGCTTCGTCTTCGCGACCGGCAGCCAGCAGGGCCTCGGCGTAGGCGTAGAACAGGCGCGCGGCCGCGGAACCGGTGCGCGCCGGATCCAGCTCGGCGGTCTGCAGGGTGACGACGGCCTGGTCGAACTGCCCCAGATCCATCCGGGCGCCGGCGACCACGATGCGCAGCTCGGTGGCCTCGTCGCCCTGCAGGGCCCGGGCCTCATCGCTGCGGCCCAGCTCGATGGCGCGCTCGGGACGGCCCAGACCACGCTCGCAGTCGGCCATGACGGCCAGCAGACCCGACCCGCCGGACATGCGGCGCGCGGTCCGCAGCTCCGACAGCGCCTCGGCCCATTCACCCGCGTGATAGGCCGCGACACCGGCGGTCTCGCGCACCACCGCGATGCGGCCGGCCCGCTGCCGGGCAGCGCGCGCGTGCTCCAGTGCCAGCTCCGGATCCTCGTCCAGCAGCTGTGCCACCATGACCAGGTGCCGGGCCACCGACTCGGCATTGCCCTTGTCCAGGCTCAGCAGATCGCGCCGCACCGCCGGTTCGAGATCGGAGGCCTGCACGTCGTCCGGCAGGTTCGGCTCATCGGGACGACCCGTACGCCGCTCCCCCGGCCGGCCGCCGCTGACCCGCGCGCCCTCGCCACCGCGGCGACGCTCGCCCTCGAACGACCTCTCGCTCGCGCCGTTCCCGGCCCGCTCGACATCCTGTCCCGCTCCCGAGTGCTCCGGACGCTCATCCGCGAACCCGTTGCGCGCGAAGCCCTTCCGCTCCTCCCGCTCCCCGCGGTCCCGGTCGAATCCCCGTCCCCCACCACGGTTGAACCCGCCTTCACGACGGTCCCCGCGATCGAAGCCACCTTCGCGGCGCTCGCCGCGATTGGAGCCACCGTCACGGTCGCCGCCCCGGTTGAATCCACCCTCGCGACG
>NZ_JBHZCS010000023.1:11143-134662 GCF_042755705.1 Nocardia sp. NPDC059154 | reverse complement strand
CAAAAAAACAACACCCCCCCCCTTCTTCCCCCCCCCCACTTCCAGCGCCCTGAACAGCACCAGCATCGATCACGAAGTCCGGCTGGAGTACTAGTCCGTCGTGCGCGATAACCGTTATAGCCGCCTCGATCAACGCTACGCGACGTCGGCTGAGCGAAAATTTGCGATTCATGCTGGTCTGAAGGCGACCAGGCGCCGCTGTACAGGCATCTTTTTCCTATGCGCGAAATGGGCGATGGACTTCTTCTATGGTGGAGAACTCGAGCATCCCGGTTGCATGAATGGTCATAGTGGAGAATCAATTTCCAACACCGAACCCATAGCCGACAGTGCACGCCCGATCAGGTGCGCCGTAATCCGTACCAGCGTATATACACCACCCGGATCCTGGTCGTCGATCGGGGGCTGAGTGGAAAGTGCTGCGACCACGGTGCCGGCATCCGACCAAATCGGAACCGAGATCGCGTTCGGATCAGCCAGGCCGTTGTAGTGCGCGACCCCCCGCCTCCGTATCTGATTGAGCTCGTCTCGGAGAGGCCGGGTCGTGTTGGGCGTATCCGCTGGTCTAAGGGGGTTCAGGGCTTTTGAAGCCACCTCCCGCTGAAGCGCACTCGGCGCATACGCCAGGAGAACCAGTCCAGCCGCCGACCTGTGCAATGGAAATCGCTCGGCCGGGCGAGGTGCGGCAGGGGAGACGCCAGGCGCGGCGACTTTGTCGATAAGCAGGACGTCGCGGTTCTGCCGGACGGCCAAACTGACGTCGCGGCCAATTTGGGCGCTGAGTCCGGTCATGTACGGGATCGCGACGGCACGCAAATTGTGGAACGGGACTCTCCGGTTTGTTAGTTCCCAAACCTTGGGGCCGATGTCGATGCGGCGCTTGACATTTCGTTGCAGCCATTCATATTCAACCAGTCCGGCTACGGTGCGTGAGACGGTTGGTAACGGCATCCCGGTGCGTTGGGACAGTTCCGAGATGGACAACGGTGAATCGGCATCGGCGACGGCCTCTACCAGTCTGACCACGCGGGAGAGGACGGATTCACCGTTAGAGAATCGGGACACAACCATTACCTTCAGCTGAATTGGTGCGCGCGGGAACCTCCCGACCTGGACGTGCGACCAGTATGGTGTGCGCTGCTGTTGCTCAGCTGTTTGTAACCTATGTGCGAGCTGTGTAGGTTCGGCTGTTCGTGGGCCTTGATGTCAGTCCTTCGGGAGGAGTGTTGTGGGCGTCAGGGCACATGGGATCACATTGATCAGGCGGACGTCTGGTCTGCGCCAAAAACGCTGTGGCAAGGTTTGTCGGACCGTTATCTCGGATCGGATCAGGCGGCTCCGGTCCTGTTGGCGCGGCTCGGCTCCACGGTAGCGTCGCCGCCGATTTCAGCCGGCATCGTTGGGGGAGTTTCGGTCTCGCGATTCAACTTGCACACGGCAATGTGCGTGCCGCCGAGATGTCCAGGGGAGGAACGGTTTCGGCGGCACGCACGGTGGCCCGACGAGGGGTTGACGCTCCGGCGTAGCGATGACGGTCACTATGAGCGTCATGGGCCGCGTTCATTCTGCAATCTTTGCTACAGCGTTGCGAGTCGGCTTTCATCCAATGAAATGAGTCCTTGTGCGGCACAGTGAATGTCGGAAACTGGCTGCTGGGAGTCCTTTCACCGAGTGTGGCCGGAGACTGTTCCCTGTAAACCATCTTCGCGGTACGGCGGTGAAGATGGATGCGGGTTGGTCCCGGCCAGGTTCGACGATGGTCATCCCGGCAAGCTGACTTCGAGTGTTCTGCGGCCCCGACGCAACGCTACCCACGGACGCGGTGGATGTACCTGCGCGCCTGATGTTTTCGTCGCAGCAGCTGCTTGTCGCTCGTAGCACCGAACCTTGAAGTTCTCGAGAGCCGGTGTCCTGCATGCGAGCGCATACCGGTTCATCGGTCGAGGTTCTGTGGACTCCTGTGCTCGGTGCGGCCGGCGAGACGTTGGCTCGCAGGTTGTTTGTTGTAACCCTGCCCAGCCGGCTAGCTCGCCGCTGCGGTGGTGAGTCCCTGTGGGTGGTCGCTCACTGGCAGGTCACCTGCGCGGGTGTGGCCGAACTGAGCTGACTCAGGATCCACTGCCTGGCAACAGCATCTTGCGGGAAGTATCCGTGCTCGACGTGAGCATACGGGCAGAGATCCTGGACGAACTCGTTCACCACGCCTGGTTCGTCGATGAACGACGCTTCGCCCGCTGGAGTGACCACGGTGTCGTCACGTGTGGCGAGCACGGCGTATGTGACGCCCGGTGCTGCGATCGGACCGGTGCCGAGCTCGACCATGAAGCTCGAATTCTCTTCCAGATCAGCGCATGCTGGGCAAACGGCAGCGGTCATCGCAACGTCGGTCTGTGGGCGCAAGCCTGTGGCGTTTGCGAAGCTGACCAGCCCGTTCATCGTGGTGCCGTGTGTGTCCGGGGCCAGCAAGATCTCGGCGTGGATTTTCGATGCTCCACCAAGGGTTTTCGCGTAGTACTCGGCGAGCACACCGCCTTCGGAATGCGCGACGATATCGACCTTCGGTGAACCGGTCGATCGCAGCACCCGATCGACGAACGCGGTGAGCTGGTCACCTGACTGCTCGAGCGGGCCGAATCCGTTGACGGCATCGAATGTGCGTCCGTCCTTGCCGTAGTTCAGGGCGTACGTGCAATACCCACGATCGGTGAGCTGCTCGTTCAATAGGTCCCATGCATCAGTGGAGTCGGCGATGCCGTGCACGAGAACGACGGGGTACTGGTCAGGGGTGTCGGGTTGGCAGGCCCAATCATTGAGTTGGCCCTCGGCCGTTGATGCCAGGCTGGGGACTGTGGACGCGAATCCGCTTGCCGCGGTGAACATTACGAGCGCAGCCGAAAAGGCTCCGAACCAACGCATCCTTGCCCCGTTCTCACCATCGACGCTCACATACATCGATGCATCCAGATACTCCTGTGTATCTCGGGTAGTGTGAAGTGTGGCGTGACACACTGTCAAGGGAGTGGCGGAGAACCAGTGACCAGACTCAGCCGTGCCGAGAGCGCGCAACGCACCCGAGCACTGCTGCTCACCGCCGCTGAAGACGTCTTCGCCGCAAACGGATTCACGAAGACATCGCTCGACGACGTCGCTGAACGGGCGGGCTTCACCCGCGGCGCCGTGTACGCGAATTTCGCCAACAAGGCGGAGATGTTCCTCGCGCTACTGGACACCTGGCTCGAGCGTGAGATGACCGAAAGCACTGAGTTGCGCGCTCCGGGCAATACCTCACAGCAGGACATCGATGCGCTCCGCGGCCGTGGCGGTAACCGATTCGCCGACCAACGCCGCTACCTACTTCTCACTGAGTTCCGTCTCTACGCCTTACGCCACCCCGAGGTGGCCGAGCGCCTGCGGCACTACGACCGGACCACCCGCAACTGGCTGACCGGGGCGGTCAGAGCGCACCTCGATCTAGCAAATCTCCATTTGCCCGTGCCGGCCGATCAGGTCGGGCTGCTGGTCCTCGCACTCGAAACCGGCTTCGCCACCTTGATTCACACAGATCCGGACACCATCCCGGAAGAAGCATTCCTCAACTCCCTCGACCTCCTCAACCAAGCCCTCACCGCCCTGGCGCAACACACCATCGACGAATAGCTCCCGCGCAAACCGCGCCGCCTTCACAGCACACACCTAGCTCACGCCAACGTGTACCCCACGCTCAGGCTCGACGATCTTCGAGTCGACCGGAAAGTCCGGGCCGACAGCGGGATTCACGTTTCGTCAAAAGGAGCTGTCGATGGCAATCTCTAGATTCGGACGGATCGCAGCGGCAGGCGCGGTCACCGTCGCTCTGCTCGGCATCGGCGCGGGCGTTGCGAACGCCGATCCTGGCCCGGCTCAGCCGGATGGCTCGGTGCCCGCGCAGCAGTGCCCGCCCCCGCCCGGCAACCAGCCGGGACAGCCTCCCCAAGCCCCTCAGCCGGACGGGCAGCCTCCGCAGTGCCCGCAGGCCAACTGAGCTAGGTCCTTGTACGGCGCAGGAATCCCTCCGCCATACCGGTAGCGCCGAACCTAGGGGGTCGTCGGCTCTGTCGGGCTCCTACCCACGCCCTGCTGTCAGGAGACAGCGAGTCGAGCTCGTGCACGGCCGCGATCGTCTCGGGGAGCAGTGGGCGGACCTGGGTGAGCGTGCCTTGACCTCGGATTGATACTTGGTGCCGAAAGGGCGCCGTGGCGAGTGCGGACAGCAGATGAACTGCCGGCTCGAATCCGGCGGGCGGAGTGAATGTTCCGGGCAGCGTGGTCACCGCGGTGATGCGGTCCCGTCGGAACTGGCGCAGTTCGTCACTGTTGCAGTCCTTCCCTGTCAGGTACCAGCGGCCGTAGTGGTCGACGAGCCCATACGGGTACACGGTCCGCTCGCCGGGCCGCCGGTTCCGGTCGGTGTAACCGATCGCGATCGGTCGGCGTTCGTGGACGGCTTCGGCGAGCCGGAGCAGGACGGCGGTCTCGACAGCAGTGTCCGGGCGCGCGCCGGCGGTGAATTCGACGGTGTCTCGACGCGCTCGCGCGGTTCGTGGGTCAGCAGGCGCGTGACGGAACAGCCATGCGCAGTTTGCTGATGCGATGACGCCCACGTCGGCAGTTGATGGTCGTCGACGGCGTTGTATCTCAATTCCAGGGTGCACCAATGTTTTCTCTCCCGGTCATCGCCACGGGAGACTTCATGAACAGCGTAGCGATGGCGGGGCGAGCGGATTGCGGTCTACAAGCCCGCAGTGTGTGACGACTCGGGCCACTGTGCTGAATCGCATTCAACGGTGGAAATCGGTGCCGTAAAGCGACAAGTACCCAACGCTGCATCGCCGGCGTTGTCGGTCAGCGCAGGGTTTCGCGCTGATCGAGAAGTGTCGCCCTTGCAGGATGAGTGAAATCGGTTGAATTGCAACGGAAGTAATTCTTGGATCGGGAACGCGTCGCGGCGGCGGTGAAGTCGCTCACAATCGGCAGTCGACCTCGGCGACCAGACTTCGTTGAAGAGTCTGCGCTGCAGGCTAGCTAGTCCTGCCGATTCTCGCCCAAGATGGTGTATGACATGGCATGAACTCACTTGCCAAATAATAGCTATCTCGTAATCATGTTGTGCGGCAACATCACTCCGTGACGCTTTGTGCCATTGCGACTGTCGAAACAAGACAGCCGAGGATTGGCTACTACGCGTTAGCATCTGTGCCGATGAGCGGTCTTACCACTGTATTCCGGCGCCGCATCTCCCCGACTGAGTGGATGTACTTCCCGATGCGGGATATGGCGCCCCCGTTTCTTATGCAATTGGCATTCCAGGGTGAGGGCAGCCTTGACCCGGACGAACTGAGGCGCGCGGTTGCTATCGCTGCCGAGGCATGCCCCGGTGCAAGGTTGGTCCGTGACGGCGATGAATGGGTCGACAGCGGCATCGCGCCTGCGGTGCGGGTTGTTGCCGGTCATATCCTGAATTACGCACGCCTCGAAGAGGATCCGGTTATCGACAGCCCGATCGGGCCGTCGCCGGAGGCGACCTGCGAGGTGCTGCTGCTGACCTCGGACCCGGTCACCGTCGTGTTCCGGGTGTTTCACGGTGTCATGGACGGTGCCGGCGTGGCGCTATGGGCGCGGAGTGTGTTTCGGGTGCTGGCCGGGTTCGAACCGCGGGCCATGCCGGATCCGATCGCCGACGTCGAACTCGTGAACATGATCGGTGTATCGGGTAAGCCGACGGTGATGCTGCCACGCTACAGCTCGGCGGTCGGGCATGGCCGGCAGGACTCCGGTCTCGCGCGACATCTGCTGCGCCACCGCACTATTCACGCGACGGGTTCGAGCGTCGTCGCTCGCATCGCCGTGATCCTGGCCGAGGAGGCGGGTTCGGAGTCGCGCATCATGATCCCCGTCGACCTCCGTCGGCACGATCTGCGGCTGCGCTCGACCGCAAATCTCGCGCTGCCGCTGTTCCTTGATGTGGCGCCTGGCCAAGTATGGTCCCAGATCAACCTGGACAAGTTGGTGGGACTGCGGGAGAACCGTGAACTGAATCAGATGGCCAACAGTCGGCTGGCGAACATTCCGCCCGTGATAGCTCGGGCCCTCCTGCACGCCATCAATTGGCTCGGCGCGCGTTTCGGCCGGAATCTGGCGTCGGCCACGGTATCCCACCTGGGTCGTTTCGACCTCCGCGAGCTATCCGTACCAGGCTTCACGGCGACGTCGGTACGGATGCTGCCGCAGCACAGCGTTGCGATGCCGCTGCTGTTCACACTGGCGGAGGCGGGAGGGCGAACTGAACTGACGGTCTCGGCCCGCAACGGTCGTGGCATCGAGCTCCGCCTGGACGCGCTGCTCGATCGGATCGCGACCGAACTGGAAACCGCACTGCCACAACGTAATGCGTGGAGGGTCCGATGACTCTGCAGGAATCCGGTGCGCACGACCGCGCCTCAGGGCCGATAGCGCCGCTGCGGCGGTTGCGCGAACTGCGCCGTCTCGGGTTCGCCGACCATCTGGACGAGGTGCGAAACGTGCTGTGCGGCATCACGGATCCGTTGGACCTCGAGACGGCGGGGCAGATGCTCGCCAACGACGCCGGACTCGGCGGTGTGCGGGGCACCGGCCTGATGGTCGAAACCGCGCTGGTGGTGTACGGCAATTCGACTCTCGATGCGCTGCCGCCGCTGCTGAACGGACATCTGATGCGGCATGGGGTCCATCCGGACGTTGCCTTGGCAGGCTTCAACAGCTGGCGCACCGATGTGCTCTCCGGCGCAGGGCCGTTCGCGAACGTGTCTCCGGCACCCGTGGTGCTCGTGCTGGACGACACGGTGGTGTTCGAATCTGTGGTCGACGCGACCGATACCGGCAGTGTCGCCGAGCGCTGCGCCGCGGTGGCCACCGAACTCGAGCAGTGGATCGGCCGAGTCAAGCATCAGCTCGGTTCGCTGGTTATCGTCACCACCGTGCCGCTGAGCCCCATCCGGCGCAACATGATCATCGACTATCGCGGCAAGTCCCGGATCGAGGCTGCCTGGGCTCGGATGAACGCCGCCATTCTCGATCTTGGTGAAAACACCGCGGGTGTAGTGACTCTCGCACACGAGTCGATCGGGACAGCAACGGTGTACGGGCTCCATCGCATGCGTCATATCGGCGGTGTCACCTTCGCGCCGGAATGGCTATCGGCGCTGGCCGAGGAAATTGCCAGGGTGATCCTCGCCCACCTCGGCCGAGCGAAGAAGTGTCTGGTCATGGACCTCGACAACACGCTGTGGGGCGGAGTGGTCGGTGACGATGGGATCTCCGCCCTCCGCATCGGTGGCGCCTATCCCGGCTCCGGACACCTCGAACTGCAGCGTGCTGCCCGCGCGCTGGCCGCACAGGGTGTCATTCTCGCGGTGGCCTCGAAGAATCGTGACGACACCGCCATGTCGGTGTTCGCCGATCACCCCGAGATGCTCCTGCGCGCTGACGACCTGCTCGCCCGCCGGATCGACTTCCAGCCGAAGCCGGGCAATCTGCGCGCCCTGGCCGGCGAACTCAACATAGGTATCGATTCGATGGTCTTCATCGACGACAGCGACTTCGAGCGCGGGTTGATGGGCACGGTCGAGCCGTCGGTTACCGTCGTCGAGCCGATGCGTGATCCCGCAGACTATGCGGCGGTTCTGTTGGGGGACGGGCACTTCAACGTCCTGGATCGCACTGCGGAGGATGCCGCCCGTAACCGGATGTACCGCGCGGACCGGCAACGGGTGGTGATGCGCGAGCAGGCCGACGACCTGGCCGGCTACTTGCTAGGGCTGGATCAGCGACTGACCCTCGACCGGGCCGAGCCGATGAATGCGGTACGAATCGCCCAATTGTTCGGCAAGACGAATCAATTCAATCTGACGGGGGTCCGCTACTCCGTCGACGACATCACCCGCGCCACCCAGGAGGAGAACACGATCTTCGTGTGCGGGCGCCTGGCGGATACCTTCGGTGACAGCGGCGTCGTGGTCGCCGCCGCGGTCCGGGATGCCGGAGATTCGTGGTCGATCGAAAACATGGTTCTCAGCTGCCGGGCGTTCGCGCGCGGCGTCGAAGAAGCGATGCTTGCGACCATTACCGCAGCGGCCGCGGCCCGGGGCAGGGCCACCGTGACGGCCCGCTTCGTTCCCACCGCCAAGAACCGGGCGTTCCGGGACTTCTTCGGCAGCAACGGCTTCCAGCTCGTCGCCACCGACGACGATTCGGAGGCAACAACATGGCGGATTTCCGCGGCATCGGCCCTCGCCGTGCCCGCATGGATCGCAGTAACTCATACCAAGGAGGTTTTCGATGTCCGTCAATGATCTGGTGACCGAACTCGTATTACTACTTCTCGAGGTCGATGCCGACGACCTGGGTCCGGATACCATCCTCGAAGAGGTGGGCAACTGGGATTCGATCAATCAGCTGCGGCTGCTGACACGATTGGAGCAAAAGCTCAGCGCCACAATCGATATCGAGGAGTTCGCGGCCGTGGTGACCTTCGCGGATCTGGTGCGATTGGCCTCCCGCACGGCAGATGCGGCGGGTCGATAGCGCCGGTGTTCACCGCGCTGAACCGACCGGCCACCGAATCCTGAAGGTACCCGCACCCGCCTTTGGCGACTGCCCCAGTGGTGCGGCAGGATCTCCACACCGAGTCGTGCAGTACCACAGTTCTTTCTGTCATCGGACTCTTGGTTAGGACCCACAGTGCGCTTGTCCGCCATTCGCTCGCACCTCGTGACTCTCGGCACGTGCTCCGCGCTGAGTCTCGCCGTCACAGCGTCCGCGTCGGCGGACCTGCCGTCGATCACCGTTTCGGCCACTTTCGCTGCGCCGGAACAGTTTCGGGCGCAGCCGCTGGACACCGCCGCGGTGACGTACGATCCGGATGCGGTGCCGACCGCGAGTCGAATCGAGGTGACCGAATCACTCAACAAGTGGGGAGGGATGAGCGTCGGTCTCGATATCTGGGGAGTGCGGCCCGACCAGCACTATCGTGGCTACGTTCATGTCGGGCGGTGCACCGATCATCCGGCCGATGCCGGTGCTCGCTTGCAGAACGGGCCGTCGCATGACAGCTACGAAGCGAACGAGATCTGGCTCGACTTCACCACGGATCACAATGGGGATGCCACCACCATCACGAACAAGTACTGGGGAATAGGCGCCGGGCAGCAGGCGAACCTGGTCGTTCTCCACGTCGATGGAGTCACAGATCCGGCAGCATGCGTTGCGGTGCCATTCCAGCGGTTCGGCGGTTGGTAGGGGAGGCAAGCCGCCCAACTCCGCCCTTTGCGGTAGCGCATTTCCCAACGTACGGCCGACGGGCATGCCGAGTCAGTGGCCGATCGCCATGGTGCAAATCGTAGTGAGGCGTCCACGGTTTCTTTGATGGCAATCGCTCCGGTGAATCCGGCGAGCGCCTTCGACCAATTTTTCTGATTGACGCAGATAGGGTTTGCAAGTGTACGAAAACATGCCGATCGGGACGGATGTCCAGATGGCTAATGGCTTGTTTCCTTTTCGTTTCCAATGGCCGATCATTCGGCTACTCGTGCTATTCCTGAGCCTGTCTACTATCTGGACGGTAGGCGTGTCCGGTCGAGTACGGATTGTGGAAATACGTGGCGACTGTGCAGGCTCCGCCAGGTGGAAGCATGTACGCAAATGACGACGATCTTCTGGATCCGAACGGTGCCGGTGTTCCGAAGGCTAACCTGAGATTGCCTCCGCTGCCGGAGATCGCGAGCGTGCCGAGTGGTTCGAGCTGAGTAGCCAAAGGACCGTGATGAGATTTCTTCGAAAATTTATATCGAGAGAACAGATGGCCTGATACCCGCGGTCTGTAACTGCTTCGCTGCGAGAGTAGTCGCCGTTGGCGTGTGTTGGCAAAGAAGTTCGGTCTTGGTGATAAGGGGGGCTTTTCGGACATCTGCCAAGCGCGTGGCGGACAATTGGACGGGTCGTCTTGAAGACGGCGTCTTCCGATGGAAAGCTCATTTCCGGCCGGGTGACGCACTATCGATTCTGATCAAATCCATACTGCGTCCACCCGGCTGCTGAGACTTCGGTCCCGTGAGCGGACACGCGGGACCGAAGAGGCGCAACACTCCTCATCATGTGAGCGCCGAAGTGTCATTCGTTGTTGTGTAGTCAGCGGGACAGCGGATGCCTTGAAAGGTCGGCACCACCGGGCAGCGGCGCTCAATTTGTCGCACTCTGTTCGGTGGTGTCGGTTCGCTATCGCGCCGCCCTCTGTTACCACGCTGGGGTACGCCGCCTACCTGATCGAGGGCATAGTCGGTTTAGCATCCGGTTCTCTCGTGCCGATTGCCTTCGGCGCGGCGGGTCAGGTTCTGTCCGATCGCAGCGACGAGATCATCTCGCGAGTGGACCTGTTCAACTGCGGAGGCGGCGTCGTGGTCGCGGTGACGCTGGGTCTGGTCGCCAAGGGACCGACACTGGGCCTTGCCTTCTCGATCCCGGCGATAGTGCTTGACGCTACGGTGCCGTTGGTACAGCAGCTCGGCAGCATACGATCCGTATCTGTCGGGGCGGAGCACTTGGCTGTGTCCCCCCAATAATCTGGCCATTCGACGATGAGGGTCACGATGAAGTCGGCACGGTAGGTCGTTTGTAGCGGCCGGCGACCGCCTTCCAGTGAGCTGAGGGCTCGGTCGGTGTTCTCCAACGGAGGAACGCTCTGTAACCGGAAACTCGAGACCTCACTCTGATTGCGCACCAACCCGATTCAGAGGTAGGCGATCACCTGTCGGGCGGCATCTTCACCCGATCGCACAGCACCGTCCATGAATCCGTTCCAGTAGGGTGACAGCTCGGCACCTGCCCAGAACACCTGGCCGAATCGGCGGCCCAACCATCCGCCGTACTCACTCAGGACCCCGGGGGCCGCGACCGCGGTCGGTCCGCCCAGTGTCCAAGGTTCGGAAGTCCAGTCCTGCTCAAAGTAGATGTCCGGGCGGAGCGCGCGTCGACCGACGGCAGTCGCAAAAGCACGTAGCACCGCGTCTCGGCGTTCCCGATCCGGGCGATTTGACCACTGGGTCCACGCTCGCCCGCCGAGAAAGCCCATCAGGATTCCTGGCCGACCGGATGGGGGAGTGTTGTCGAACATCGAACATATGGGAGAACCATTGCGGAACACCGCGCAACCGTTGAGGTCGTTGTCCCGCCAGAACGGTTCGGGATATACCGCCTCGCACTTCATCAGCGTGCCGAACGGTAGTCGTTGAAGCAGTGCATGCTGTGGGGCAGGAAGTGCCGGCTCCCAATTGATTCGGGACGCGAGCACCGGTGGCACTGTGACGACGACGGCCTCGGACGTCCACTGTCGATCATTTGATGCGACGGTAACCTTCCCTGCGTCTTGCCGGATGTTTGTCACCGGAGCGGAGAGAACGACGCGTTCCTCGAGTTGTACTGCAAGCCGGTTGGAAAGTTCCTGCGACCCGCCGACGAACCGCAATTCCCGCGCACCGCCGGTGACGCCGATGCCACGCTTCAGGGTGCCCTGGTTGGCCTCGTTGCCGAATGTTGCGATGTACCACAGGCTGAACAGCAACGAGGCATCGCGTGCTGTGCCGCCGTAGGCGGATCCGAGGAAGGCATTGACCAGGTCGAGTGCACCGGAAGTGAGTGTGGTTGCACGCAGCCAGCTTTCGAAGGTCATGCTGTCCCACTCGGCGGCCTTGGGCGCAGTCCATGGCGCCTGAACAGGGATCTGTGCCGACAGCTTGTCTATCCGACGTATGGTCAGACCCAGATCGGGCAAGGCAAGCAGATCAGGTGGGACGTCCCCGTCGTATCGGCGTGCCTTGTCGTTCTTGACATAGACGCTATCGCCGATTGTGTTGGCAGGGAAGGTCTGTACGCCGAGGTCCGCGGCGAGGCGCAACACGTGACTCTGGGTAGGCCCGACGAACTGACCGCCCGCCTCCACAACCTGCCCATCCGGCAGCTGGTGGTTGAGCGTGCGCCCACCCACGCGGTCACGTGCTTCCAACACCACCACGTCCAGGCACGCTCTCGTCAACTCACGTGCAGCGGTGAGGCCGGCCAGGCCGGCGCCGACGATGATCACATCATGATCAGTCAATTCCCTGCCTCCGTAACGTATGTGTTCAGGTAGCCGCGCAATGCGGTTTTGGCTTCTTGCAGCAGGTTTCGATCACCGGAAGGGGCGATCTGGAAAGCCTCCCGCAACAGCGCATCTGTCATCAACTGTGCAGTCCTGGAAACCGCATCCACGCGGGCCGCCTCTTGGGAAGCCAGAAGCTGCGCGCACAGCACCGTCTTCCAATCTGCGGCAATCCACAGTTTGTGTGTGCGAGTCGCCTGCCGGACCGATTCGTCGTGGAAGCGGTTGTGCCACAGAGCGCGAAATCCCGGCTCGGAACGGTAAATATCGCCGATCGCCTCCACCAGGTGACTGATGGGGTCGTGCCAGCGCTCGGCATCCGACGCTGCAACGAGTTTGGACATCGAATTTTCGAACGTCTCGAGATACATAATCGTCAGAGCATGCATGATGGTTGCATGATCGGGCAGGTGCCGGCGCAGCGAACCCACCGAAATTCCCGCGGCCGCAGCGACTCTGGTGACCGTGAGAGCCTCGATCCGGAAACGGGTCAGGAGATGGTCTGCCGCAGCGAGGGCGCGGTCCAGTCCCTCTTCTCTGCAGGTGCGGGGGAGAACTCCCCGAAGCGTAGGCAATGCTGCGGGTGCATGTGCGAGCATAGGCATACCTCCAATTACGAACGCGAATTCGATTCAGGCGACGATATCTGCCCTTCTCGTTCATTGCTCTCTAGCGATCTGCGCGGACCGGTGCCGAGCGATGGCTTGATTTGTAGTGTCTGAAGCCTGGCTGATTCCATTGCGGGGGAATGTCGGACGGAGATCGGCGGACTGGCGGTCAATGTCACACGATCGGAGCAGTATGGACGGAATCGCTTAGTACACTGGTTGACCGCCGAGATGGCTTTCGTGGGATTCGGCGAATTGCTGTAGCCCACTGTGACTTCCCTGACAATGTGTTGGTTGTTATCGATCAGCCGCTTGCGAAAACCGAAGCGCAGCTCGTCGCTTGATCGCCGGCGGGCGTCCTGTCGACCCAGGATGCTCCTGAGCGTTGACTTCCTCGGTGCGCCAGTCGGCCGCTACATCGATCTGACTGGTGACCGGCAGCATCGATCTCATGTAAGCGTGTCAGCAGCACTTTGCCAGCCGTGTTGGATGGCAAAGGGTGTCGCTGGTCGAAGCGATTCTGATGGCGTGTGCCGCCAGCGGTGAATCCCGACCGGTGGCCCGAATCTGTAGTCCTACCGCGGGTGGATCATCCAAGGACCGTCAGGCGACGTACCTCACGGGTTCGGCGCGGACGCTTCCGCCCGAATCTCTGTGTGGCTCAGAAGATCTGGCCCGCAACAATCTGCGGCAACGGCTGTCTCGACAGGCGCGGGTTCGTCATACCCCAGTCGGCTGCTATTTCGGTTCGGTTGGAGGGAGGGCTGTAATCCGTTTGGCGACAGGAGCTTCACAGCAAGCTCTTAACTTCCGCCAATCGTCGACAGAGGTTCGGAGCCGATGATTGCGCGGTCGTCCCGATGGGCCGACGTTTGCGGATGGTGATTCGGTGACGAGGGGTCGTGTATGTGGCTGATGTCGAGATGGGCGGCATGATCGCTGCCTGCGGCGTTTCCCTGGGGCTGTTGGAGGCCGGTGCCGCGGTTGCGGTCGCTGATTCTGGGCAGCCGACAGTGAACGAGCCCAGTACCCGGTGCCTGGGAACGCGTCACAGTGTCCGCCGGCACTGCCTGCCCGTTGATCGAAACGAGGCGATCGAACTGGATCGGGACTGTCTCCGGCGTCGGAGACAGGGCGCCGGTATATCCGTAAGACCAAGTACGACAGGAGGGTTCGCATGTTCCGCTACTTGCTGCCGTTGACAGGCAGCTGGCTTCCGCCGGTCGGCCAATGGCTGCCACCACTGGTCGCATTACTGACAGCCAACAACAACAGCTAGGACTGCTAACCAGCGTGGCCCGGATGCCATCGCACGAAAGTGATGACTGAGCTGGTCGGCGGTGCGGGTATGCCGGGTGAACCGCTGGCTGCGGTTGACGTCCCTGAGATCAAGAGCCACCGAAGGCTGCGGCAAAGATGCTGAGGGTCACTTCGGATCGAGTGAGTCGGAGTCTGTGCGGGAAGCCGGGCTTGTGCAGTCTCCGACTCGTGCCCGATGGGTCCAAGGTAACCGGCTCGCTCAATTCGCTATGCCCCAAACATGTTTCGAGTGTAGTCGGAAGTGAACCCGTGGCTGGAAGGAGTTGACACAGTGTCTGCAGCTGCTCTGATGACAGGAACCTCGTCTGGATCGGCCGTGCGATTGCTCGCCGCTCAGAAGCCGAGCCCGCTCTCATGGTGTAAGACTCGTGATCCGTGGAGGATCACTGATCTCGGAGCGCTCGTGGTGCAGGTATTGAGCCGCGCTGTGACGGACGAGCGACCGACGCGAGCCGCAGCCGGAACGATATGTAGTCGGCATGGATCTGCTGGCATTCTCGTAAACAGTGCCTAACGATGACACCGAGTAGCTATCCCACTGAACGGTCGGGGTCCGGTCCCGGCACGTGATTCCAGCGTCCTCGGCGACGCCCGCGGGTCGTGTACCTAAGCACTGACCTTCCCACGTGCCGGTACGTGGGAAGGTCAGTGGGAAGATTGGTCTACCGGTTCCCGGCGAAGGCCCGCCGAACACTACTGGGTGTCATGCCAGTCCATCTGACATATGCACGTCGAAAGTCGCGCACCTCGTTGAAACCAACTTCGCGTGCAATGGAATCTATTTTTAGTGCCGATTCTTGAAGAAGGAATGTTGCACGTCGTTCGCGTGCTCGATCTCGAATTGTGCTGAAGCTTTCACCTGCATCGGAAAGTTGACGGCGCAGGGTGCGTTCGGTCATATGTAGGCATTGCGCGACTGATTCCATTGTTATTGAATTTCGAAGGTTTTTCAGGAGAAGCATCTCGACCGTCGTGACCACGTCCGATTTTCGGCTATCGAGGTTGAGTAGTCGCTGACACGCATCGATTGCGACTGCGCGAGTCTGTTCATTATGGTTTGGAAGAGCCCTCTTCTGCAGGTTGCTATGAAAAACAATACGGCAGGCGTTTGACTCGAACAGTATTGGGCAGCGAAAGAATCGCCTGTATTCTTCGCTATATGGTGGAGGTGTAAAGGGGAGCTCGACTCTGACTGGGGACTGTTCGGCTCCGAAAATTGAGCGTACAAATACCAGTGTAGTGCTAAGCGCTTCTTCGAATAGGAAGACTTCCAATTCTGGATCGGGTGCGCGTTCACTCAGCAGCAAAGAGATCTCATCTTCGTATTCTTCGAATTCGACATCCACCAGACTGCCCGAGGCCTGATGGAATTCCAGCGCGACGGCGACTGCATCCTGCAGGGTCGCGCAGGTACTCATCGCAACGCCGAGAATACCCATCGATAGCAGGATATCTCGCCCACCAACTTGCATTCCTAATGGCCGGCGTGGCATCGACCGGATCGCTCGCCGTAGTATTGTTGCCGTCTGCCCATATGAGACAAATACCGACTGTGAGGTCATCAGTTCCGCTGGATCCAGCCCTGTTCCCATGAACCATGACGTAATAGCTAGGCCATCGCGCAAACCTATTTCGACGAGGCCGGATAGTACTGTCGGAGGTATTGCTGCGCTCCTCAGTTCCGGATTCTTGATGGCGGTCATGAAACGCTCTGCAAAGGGTTGTCCGACACGCCACTCATTCTAGTCCTAATTTGCCCTCGTGCAACCTGGTGGCAAGCTGTTCTAATGGATATCCGAGATGAGTAGATCACACTGCGCGTACGTCGGATTCGCAGCTCGGATTCAAGAGAAGTTCATTCTTGGTTTGTACGCGATGTGATGTTCGGCACGGCTGCGAGGTGAAGGTGTGGAATTGGTGGATTTTGCTGCTGCAGGAGGGCTCCGAGAAGTGTCGGGCCCGGCGATAGGGTGTTACGTGTGTGTAATGTGCGGAAACGCCTATGCCACATTGAGAGAGTCGGGATTGAAGGGATTCGGAGTCGTTGAGTTTCATCCCATGGATGCAGAACCGGGTAATCTCCGCCCTTGTGTTGCGGTTGGGACTTGGGTGCGGATCGCTGACATGCGATGAGATGCAGCTCTCGGTTCCACGGCAAGCCAGAGGCTTGACATTCTCTGGTTCCAGTGGTCGTTCTACCGGAAATTGATGCACCTGATCCGCAGGCTGCAAAATTACTGGCCGTTTGATGGGTGGGCAACGTGCTCTTTGCGTCGGGCGCGAAAATGTAGGGGGGATATCCGGACGGAAATGACAGCAAAAGCGGTCGATTTTGCTGTCGGCCGTCCCGAGGCGGTCGAGTATCTGTAGATTGTCAGTCGTCCAGGAATGTGCTGGCTGGTTCTCACGCAAGCTTGGATGTGTTGAGCGCTACGCTGTATTTGAAATAGAATTCTCGAACCCGCTACCACAGTCCCGGTGGGTTCGAGGTGGTGCCGTCTTGAGCGGTGCCGAGTGGCTGTCTGTGTTCCTGCGCGCGGGCAGCGTATGCAGACGGCTGCGATGGTCGGCACCGTCGGTAAGCGTCCCCTCTTCGCTTTCCGGCGGTGCCGACCATTTCGATTCAACGAAGTGTGGGAGGGAGCCTTCAAGATAGCTAACGCATGAAATCGCTAATATATAAGTTGATTCGCGTTATTGAGACGAACTGACTCGATTTCGACTTTCATTTTCGGCTGGAATTACTATCGGATCCACAAGATGCGCAATCGGAAATGTTCCAATCCCGTGCTATTGGTCTGGAGTGCGGCCGAATACTCCCAGCAATCTATGCTTGGGCATGATTCTTTACTCCGTCACACGACTTTCTCGTGGTTCTTCAGCGGATTTCAGCGATCTTGATGTGCTCGGCTGTTCCGATTTGTCGGAGTGAATACTCGATGACCGCTTGGAGGCATAGCTAATTATTAGCTGCGGCTGGTTTTGGGAAAATTTACATGATCGATGACCATGGCTACCATGTCGAATGTGGTGGATGCGGTGTCGTTGCGCATTGTCGACACCGCATCCACTGTTTGGCCATCAGGCGACGAGCGCGGCGATTACGGTAATCAGTGCGGGTAGGGCGGCGATGAAGGCGACGAGGACGGCGGTGAGTAGTTGTTCTGAACCCATGTGTGTAACTCCTATGTTCTTCGAACTTTCGGTTGCATCGGGCCCCGCTTATGGCGAACGGCCCGCAACCTATTTAGGCACAACTCTGCTCCGAAGGTCACCCATACCCTGATGAATGACCGTTATTGCCCCGAAGTTCGCCGCGGTGCCCCCCTTGTCCGCTCATTCCGATGGCTATAGCCATTTAGTCCTGTTGTGATGTATTCAACCCCGCCTGGGTGGTATGGCCCGTTCCGGGGAGATTTTGTTCGGGATCACAGCATTGTAGCCTGTTCCCGCCAGCAGCGGCGTCGACCAGATCTTAATAGCTGCCCTTCAGCGGGCTTTGTCAACATAGATGATCGGGTCAGACAGCGTGGTTGGCGACTGGCCCAAGGCGAAAGGTAATCACGACTTTTAGACGGTCCATCTTCGACATACTTGATGGTAATCGGCTTCGAACTCGTCCGGTGATCGCCAACCAAGCTTCTTCTGGATGCGCTGGGAGTTGTACCAGCCGTCGATGTCGGCGAACGGGGCGTTCTCGGCTCCGCCAGGTCCGCCAGATACACCGGTAGACCAGTTCGTTCTTGAGTGTGGAGAAGAAATTCTCCATCAGCGCATTGTCGTAGTCACCGACCGACCCCATCGATTGCGCTATTCCATTGTCGGCCAACCGGTTTGCGAATCGGATAGCCGTGTAGGTCGCCCCGCGGTCGGAGCGGTGGATTAGCTCGCCATCACGGATACCTGGCCATCGAGAGGACAGTGTCCAAACGCCAGACCGTCCCCCCTGGGCTAAACAGAACGGGCTCATCGACGCCGAACACGGAGTCAGATGGACTACCGAATTCCACTGAGGTGGCCCGTCTTGGTGCGGCGGTTCGAGATCGTTCGCAAATCAGCGACAACGCGCAGCCATCTACACCACTCGGTGGCGGTGACTCACCAACTCACCGAGCGTGCATACGCGATACGCGACATGACCTCTGCGAATGTGCCGGGCCCGTTCACGGGAAGCGTTGTTTGGTGGTAGCGGCGTGCATTGGCGACGCTGACCTCGACATAGCCCGAAATGTCGGTCTCGGTGACCACCAGGAACAGCAGGCTGAAACCACATGTAAACGGGAACACTTTGCCGGTGCGCTTGGAACGACCGACCTTGCGGGCCCTGTCAGTCCATGCCACCTTGTCGACACCGGGATGCGCGACCAGGTAGGCGCCCACCTCACGGCCGTCCGGGACTACGCCACCCCGAGGTAATCGAACGCCTGCGCCACTACGACCGGACCACCCGGAACTGGCTGACCGCGGCGGTCACAGCGCACCTCGACCAAGCAAATCTTCGCCTGCCCGTGCCGCCCGACCAGGTCGGACTGCTGGTCCTCGCACTCGAAACCGGCTTCCCCACCCTGGCGCACACGGATCCGGACACCATCCCGGAGGAAGCCTTCCTCAACTCCCTCGACCTCCTCAACCAAGCCCGCACAGCCCTGGCACAACAGACGATGGTCCCGACTAGCCTCGGCGCCGACCAATCCCCATCTGGCGCCGCTGATTTCGCGGTGGTCGGCGCCGAGTTGGCGGGCCGAGTCTTCGATGACTCGGTGGCGACCGGCCAGCCCTGGGTCAAAGCCATTTCGTAACAGAGGAAACCGAGGTCAACGCGAACCGGACCGTCCGCCGCCCACCCGACACTTTTGCCGCAACGCTCGTTTCGATGTGACCACATGCGCATCCTGGCGGGCGGCCGCAACCAGATCGACCCTGGACAATGTCCGGCATCGGCCCTCCTCGACAGCGCCGGCATCTCGCCAGCGCTCCGTCACAGTGACGTTAACATTGGCAATGGTCTCGCCCCGCCGGACACTCTCGGGGACTCCTCGGCGACTACTCTCACGAGTGGCGCTTTCCCAAGCCAGCCACGCCGAGCACTGTCCAGAAGACCGGAATGGGCGCTATCGAACAGTGATAACAACCTTCCCGAGGACTCCTCCTGCCTCGAGCAGTTCGACGGCGGCGCGCCCCTTTGCGAGAGGGAACGTCTGTGTTACTGGTGGCCTCAGCCCGGCCTCGACGAGAAGATCGAGGGCGCCCGCGACCTGCGGGAGTACGGTGGGCTCGGCTGTGAAGTAGGCGCCCCACGCCGCGCCGATTGCCGACACATTGCGCAGGAGCAGGCGGTTCGCCGCGATAGTGGGGATGCCGCCGGCCGCGAATCCCACGATCACAAGGCGCCCCCCGATCCGCAATGACCGTAGAGCCGGCTCGAACTGCGGACCACCGACCGGATCAATGAGCAGATTCGCACCGCCATTCGACAGATCGTGGACTTCCTGGGCCCACCCCTCAGTCATCCGAACGACCGCGTAAGCACCGAGAGACCTCACGAAGTCGTCGGCACCTTCTCGATGCACCACCGCGATGACCCGTGCCCCCAGCGCGGATGCCACCTGTACGGCCGCGGATCCAACGCCTCCAGCGGCACCCAGCACGACCACGGTCTCACCAGGTTGCAGGCCTCCACGTGTGACGAGCGAGAAGTACGCCGTCTGGTGGTTGATCAGCAGGGCGGCCGCCTCGGTGTCTGACAGCTGCCACGGCGTGGGCAGGACCAGACCAGCTGGCACAGCTACCTGCTCGGCGTACCCACCGACGGTGGCGAGTGCTGAGACCCGATCACCGGGCGCCCAGCCACTGCCTTCCGGAGCGTGCATGACAGTGCCGCACACCTCGGAACCGGGAATGAAAGGTGGACGCTGCTTGTGCTGGTACTGCCCCTTCATCGTCAGAAGGTCGGGGAAGTTCACGCCGGCCGCGTGCACTTCGATGTGGACGAGCCCTTCGCCCACAGGGGCGGGGACGTCGACGTAGTCCAGCGCACCCGGGCCGTTGAGGTCCTCGAGAACAAGCGCCTTCACAGGTCCTCCTGCGGCTCCACCGCGAGTCTCGAACTGCCGTGCTCTGGAACACGAGCTTCAGACAACATTGATGCCATCCAGAATTCGTTGCGCGAGGTCGGAAGAGCCCTCGAGTGTGATGTCGTTGTCCCGCCATGCCGTCCGCTTAGTCGCCCATGAGACGAACGATTCGGCACTGGCCGAGATCGTGGCCGCATGCGACCACGACGATCCGTAACCGAGCAGCCCGCCCGAGCCGATGTGCCACGCCCCTCCGCCGGGGCCCGTCAGCTCGAGGTTCACCGGCGCGTCGACCCAGACCATGGGAGCACTGCGCAGCTGGTTCGCCAGCACCGCGATCATCCATGCGACCGTGACTTCCATCTGAGCGGCGCCGGCCTGCGGAGCCGGAATGCCCACCACAGGTGCGATGTCATGGTGCAGATGCGTGTGCTGGTCGAAGACCGGGCCGCAAGCCATGAGCGCACCAACGGCGAACCACCCGAGTTCCCCCACCGGCATACGTGCATGGCCGAGCGGTGTCGCCGAGAGAACCTTTCCCAACGTGATCGCGCGGCGGCTCCACGTCTCGAACTCATCGAGCACTTGCCAGGTCGGCCAGTCCCTTCGCTGCTCGACGCCCTTCTCGTTCCAGTGCTCGATGTCGTTGGTCGTGATCATCGAGACAGACGCTGGGGTGAAGATCACGCGACAGCAAGCTCCCAGGTGCGCGACGACATCCCTGACCAGCCAGCCTTCAGCCTTACTCGGCATCAACCAGTGCTCGGCGTCGAGAGAACGGCAGTATGTGATCAGGTCGGCCCGGGCGGTCCGGAGCGCTTCCTGCCGGACAGTCTTATCGGGGAAATGCTTCTGGCTCATCGTGGATCACCTTCGATTGAGTCGTGGGTGTAGGTCATGGCTCAAAAGAGCTTCCGGAGGAGACGCAGATCGCTGCGTGAGTACGGGGGGTACACCACACGTGGGTCCGGCTGCGTCCCTTTACGAAGGACAGCCTTTCGATGGCTGAATGTCTGGAAGCCCCACTCTCCGTGGTAGGCGCCCATGCCGCTGTCACCGACGCCTCCGAAGGGCAGCTGCGGCGCCAGACAGTGCATCGCAACATGATTGATGACGGCTCCGCCTGCGGGGATCCGGTCGATCAGCGACTGCTGGGTGGATGAAGACTCCGAGAACACGTACAGCGCCAACGGCTTTGGTCTCGAGGTCACGAAGGAGACCGCCTCGTCCAAGTTCCGGTACGACAGGACGGGAAGGATCGGTCCGAAGATCTCGTCGGTCATCACCGGGTCGGAGGGATCCGGATCGACGACGATGGAAGGCGCCATGCTGATCGAGGCACGATCGCTCTCCCCGCCGGTCACCGAACCCGTTGTCGTGGCAAGGTATCCGCACAGCCGATCGAAGTGCCGCTCGTTGACGATACGCATGAGCGATTCGCCAGGGTTACGGAGCTCGTCCATGGCATCGAGTAGCAGGTCGACGAGGGTGTCCTTGACCGTCTCGTCCACGAGCACGTAGTCCGGCGCCACGCATGTCTGGCCGGAGTTCATCAGCTTCGTCCAGGCGATGCGCCGGGCGGCTACCTCGAGTGACGCGTCCGATGTCACGAGCACCGGGCTTTTGCCGCCGAGCTCGAGCGTCACCGGCGTCAGCGTCCTGGCCGCGCCCGCCATCACATGCCGTCCGACCTCCGTCCCTCCCGTGAAGAGAGCGTGGTCGAATCCGAGAGACAACAGGTCCTGGGTTGTTTCGCCATCTCCCTCGACGACCTTCACGGCCTCAGGATCGACGTACCTGCCGAGCAGGTTCGCGAGCAACCGGGATGTCGCAGGCGCCAGCTCCGACGGTTTCACCACAGCGCAGTTACCCGCGGCGATGGCCGAGATCAACGGGGCAAGATTCAGCAGCACAGGATAGTTCCATGGCCCGATAACCAGCACCACGCCGAGAGGTTCGTACTGGATCCAGCCCGATCCTGGCATCTGAGTCAGTGGGAGGTTCATTCGACGGTGGCGGGTCCAGGACCGAAGGTGCTTGCGGGCGTACACGGCCTCGGTCTTGGCGCCGGCGAGATCCCCGAGCCAGGCATCCGTGGGGTTGCGGCCCAAGTCGGTCGCCAACGCCTCGGCGAAGTCCGCCTCGTGATCCGTGACAAGCGCCGCGATTCCGTCCAGCTGCTGAGCCCTCCAGGCGAGACTGCGAGTCCGCCCCGAGTTGTACACCCGCCGAAGATCAGCCATGACTGCCTGAAGAGCGTCACTGTTCCCAATCTCGACCTGGTATTCGACCGTCATCGCAGGCCTCCTGCCAATGCCCCGGCCGCGGTCGATTCGGAGAGAGCACCGTGGCGCAGAAGCACGTCTCGGTGCGTGAGCTCGGCCTGCTCGCGGAGCAGCGGAAGGTGGTAGTCCGGGAACACACCTTCGTAGGGCTCATAATTCCGGAGAACGGCTCTGGCGACGACACCCTCGTGGACCTCCGTGGGGCCATCCACCAAGCCCATGGTGAATGCCTCATAGATGTACTCCAGGAAGGGCAGCTCCGACGAGACGCCGATCGAGCCGTGCAGATGAAGAGCTCGCGAAGCAACGTCGTTCAGGAGCTTCGGCATCATCGCCTTGACTGCCGAGATGTCACCCCGGACCTGGTCGTAGTTCTGGAACCGATCGATCTTCCATGCGGTGCGCAACACCAGCAGCCGAAACGACTCCAACTCGGCCCACGACTGGGCGATTGCGTGCTGAGCGCTCTGCTTGTCGGCCAGCCGCTCTCCCTTCGTGACCCGGGAGAGTACGCGCCGGCACATGAGGTCGAGGCTGCGCTGGACCAGACCGACGGTCCGCATCGCGTGATGGATGCGTCCTCCACCCAGGCGCGTCTGCGCGATGGCGAACGCCTCTCCCTCCCCGCCGAGCACATGGTCGGCCGGGACGCGGACATCGGTGTACCGCACGTACCCGTGGCTTCCCTCGGTGCCCGGAGTATGACCCACGTGACGGACGATCTCGATCCCCGGCGTCTCTGCAGGGACGATGAACATCGAGAACCGACGATGCGAGTCCGCTTCTGGATTGGTGAGTGCCATCACGATCAAGAACGCCGCATGGCGTGCGTTGGACGAGTACCACTTCTCACCGTTGATCACCCAGCTGTCGCCATCCTTGACGGCGGTCGTGGTGAAGACCTGCGGGTCAGCGCCTCCTTGTGGTTCGGTCATCGAGAAGCACGACACAATGCGGCCGTCCAGCAGCGGTTCGAGGTAGCGTTCCTTCTGGGCGGCGGTACCGAAATGGGCCAAGATCTCCGCGTTGCCCGTGTCCGGGGCCTGCGTCCCGAACACCGTGGGGGCCGTGCGAGACCGACCGAGAATCTCGTTAAGGAGTGCGAGCTTCAGCTGTCCGTATCCGGGTCCGCCGAGCTCAGGCCCTAGGTGGCACGCCCACAGTCGGCGGTCCTTGACCTCCTGCTGCAGCGGTTTGATGAGGTCGTTGCGCACCGGATCGGCCACGTCATATGGATCTGCCACCAGCAGGTCGATCGGCTCGACCTTCTCGCGGACGAAAGTTTCGACCCACGCCAGCTCAGCGGCGAAATCGGGGTCGGTCTCAAAGCTCCAGCTCATGGAATGCTCCTAAGTTGTTGATGAATGTGAGCGTCAGCCGAGAGCGCCGTGCACGCCGCCGTCGACCTTGATGGTGGCCCCGGTCGTGTAGCTGCTCGCGTCGGACGCCAGGTACAGCGCAGCTCCCACGATCTCGTCCGGTAGGCCACCGCGCCCCAAGGCGATCGCGCGCTGGGCCGCAGCTGAGAACTGATCCATGTCCCATGCCTTGGAGATGTCGGTCAGGAATGGTCCCGGACTGATCGTGTTGACCCGTACCCGCGGACCGAATGCCCGGGAAAGGCCCAACGTTGTCGTGGCCAGCGCGGCCTTCGCTGCCGCGTACGGCACGGCTTGGGTTGACGGATTGTCGCTCTCGATGGATGTCACGTTGATGATCGATCCATGGCCCCGGGCCAGCATCGCCTCCCCGATCAGCGCCGCAAGACGGAAAGGGCCCTTCGCATTGATGCCGATGACCTTGTCGTAGAGGCTTTCGGTGATCTCTCCGAGACTTGGATAGAGCGGCGACAGACCGGCGTTGTTCACCAGGACATCGACGCCACCGGTGATCCGTTCAGCCTCCAGCGCAAGTGTCGTGCACTGGTCCCACGAGCTGACGTTGCATGGAAGAGCCCAGGCTTGGACACCGAAATCCGATCGCAGCGACTCGGCGGTCTGCTCGCAGGCCTCAGCCTTCCGGCTGGATACCACGACGTCGGCGCCTACCGAGGCGAACCCGCGGGCCATTGCCAAGCCGAGACCCCGAGTAGCCCCGGTGATGAGGGCCGTCCGACCCTCGAGTCCGAATCGCTCGAGCGCGGAGACGCCTTTCGGCAGGTGGTCGTTCATGCGGCGACTCCCGCGATTCGCACGGCTCGCTCGAACAGTCGGCAGGCTGCGCTATGAAGCATGAGCCCGACCTCGCGTGACGCTTTGCCGGCGCAGGCACGCACGTACGTTCCTTCCAAGACGATGCCGAGCTTGTAGCAGCCCAGCATGATGTACCAGTCGAGATGGTCGACACTGCGTCCAACCCGCGCCTCGTACAGACCCACGACTTCCTCCGCGGACATGGCGCCGGCAACGCTCGTGACCTCGGGCGAGTCGAAGATCGTCTCGTGGTCGTCAGGAAGCATCGCGAGATAGCGCCCAAGGTCGAGCAGTGGGTCACCGATCGTGCTCATCTCCCAATCGACGACAGCCTCCAGTTGGCCGTCGCGCTCGCCCATGATCAGATTCGCCAGGTGGTAGTCACCATGCATCAGTCCGGGCGTGAACACCGGCGGCACTCGCTCGGCCAGGTAGTCACGGACTCCTTCGAAGCCGGGCAACTGTGGACCCGCGTATTCGGGAACCTCGGCGTACCCCTCGTACTCGGCGGACCAACGGTCGACCTGACGGTGCAGAAACCCGTCGGGTCGACCGAAGTCCGCGAGTCCACATACCTCGTAGTCGACCATGGCGATATCGGCGAGCGTCGAGATCGACTGGGCGGCGATGGCGCGCAAGGCATCTGTGCTCTGATACGCCGCGGGAATGGATTCACCGGGGTTGAAACCATCGACTGCACGCATAACCAGGAAGGCTGTCGAGCCCATCACGGACTCGTCCTTGCAGACTGCGATCAGCTCGGGATGGGGTACAGCAGTTCGGTCCAGCGCACGAAGCACCTGTGCCTCTCTCAGGATCAGGCGACTCGCATTTTGACGCGGCCGAAGTCCCGGGCGGCGGAGCACCAGGTCGTCTTCACCCCGACGGAAACGGACCAGCACATTCTGTGTTCCGCCGGCCAAGGGACGCACTTCCGTCAGCTCGCCTTCACCCACATCCTGCTGGTCCAGCCAGCGTTCCAGTACGGCGAGGTCGACTGCCTCATCGAATACCGACGTCATGCAACACCCCCTTTGGTCTGGGCGCGCAAGACGTTCTTGCGGACCTTGCCCGTCTCGGTCCTCGGAAGCTCCTCGACATAGTCGATGACCTTGGGATAGGCGTGGCGTCCCAACTGTTCGCGCACAACCCGCTGGACCTGCTCGCTGATCTCGTCCTGAGCCACCGTCCCGTCGGCGACGATGACGGCTCGCACAATCGACCCGCGCTGCTCATCGGGGGCGGCCACCACGGCGACATCCGCCACGCCCGGTATTTCTTCGATGATGTTCTCGACCTCGGCGGGGCCGACGTTGTAGCCGGCAGTCACGATCAGGTCGTCAGCACGGCCGACGATCCGGTAACGGTCCTGGTCGTCTCTGGCAGCGAGATCACCTGTCGTCAGGTATGGACCAACGAATCTGCTCGCCCAGACTTCCTGCAGGTCCTTGTATCCCAGAATCGGCCACCGGGCATCGCGAAGCGCGATGATGCCCTCGGAGCGCTGGGACTCACCTGCAGCATCGATGAGGTCCACATCGAAACCCGGCACGACGCTCAATTTCCCGGAACCCGAGGAAATCTCGTCGAAAGCCAGGTCAGCCAACACCATGCCGAACTCGCTCGACCCGTAGCCATCTTGCAGATGCCCCCCGCCGATCTCACGCCAACCATCGGCAACGACGGGCAGGAGTTGCTCACCCGCGCTCATACCACCACGAACACAATCAGGAAGTGAGCCGCTGCTTCGGGCTTCGTCGATCAGGACGCGGAACGCACTCGGCGCCGAGGCCACGTAGGTGACCTGCTCCTCGCGAATGACCCGCAGCCACTGTGCGGCGTTGAAGACACCGGCATATACAACCCGGCGGATACCAAGCGACTGGACAATGAGTCCTGTCGTGTAGAGGCCGTAGGACCAGCCCGGGTTCGCACCGGCGAAGATCACGTCGCTGTCGTCCGCCGCCATCGTGTGGCGCAGGAAGCTCTGGAGCGGCAGCACCAGCGAGTGCGCTTGCATGCACCCCTTCGGCTTTCCCGTCGTGCCGCTGCTGAAGATCAGGGTTGCGCACTCGTCGTGCCTGGTCACAACCGTTTCGAACTTGGTGTCCGCACCGCGTACCCGCTCCCAGAAGTCGAGATCCCCGGCAATGGCGCCCGTGCCGGCCTCGTTCCCAACTGTGAGAACGCGAGGATCTCCGGTCAGCTGGGTGGCGACGCTCGTGTACCTCTCGCGGTAGCTGGCATCGACAACGACGGCAGAGACATCGGCCGTCTCGAGACGCTGGGCCAACGCATCGACGCCGAATCCAACGAACAACGGCACATACGCGAGGCCTGCCCGCCACGCCGCCAGCGCGCAGATGTAGGCCTCCGCTCCCTGATCGAGCAGTGCCGCGACCCGGTCCCCTCGTTCGAGACCAGCCTCACGCAGGACATTGGCCAGGGCGCAAGAGGTGTCCATCAGCTCGCGGTAGGTCCAGGACCTCGGCGTGCTGTCGGGCCGGTGAACCGTCAGCGCGATTTTCGAGGGATCATCTGCCCATCGATCGCAACACTCGTGCGCGAGGTTCAGTCCCTCTACTATCGGCCAGTCCAACCTGGACTCCATCAGTCGCTGGTACGCGTCGACGGGAAGCTCGCGCTCTGCTAGGAGCTCGTCGCGCAATTCAGCGCGCAGAGAATTCATATCGGGGTTTCCTGTCATGGTTCGAGTCGTCCGTTCGATCAAGGTCAGATATCGAGCGTGAGACTGGGCGTTCGCGCCCTGGAGACGCAGGGCATCATTCGGTCGGTGGGTTGCAGCTGCGCCAAGATGGAGTCGCGATGGTCCGGAAGGCCCTCGAGGACCGCCACCTCGCAACTGCCGCATACGCCCGTCTGGCAGGAGTAGTCGATATCGAGCTCGGCGTCCCGAAGGGCGCTGAGAATGCTGACACCCGCCGGCACCTGGATCACTCGACCCGTCGATCCAACTGTCACTTCAACCGGAGCATCAGTACCGTCGCCACGCGGAGCTGCAACGAAACGCTCGACGCGGAGGTGTACTTCGGGATGGTTTCGACACTCGGCCTCGACGGCGCGCAGCAGCGGCTCCGGACCACAGCAGTAGACCATCGTGCCGTCGAGCGCGTTCTTCAAACATTCTTCGAGGTCGAGCAGGCCATCACGGTCCTGGGCTCGAACGTGCACGTCGCCCGGGTACTGCTCTGCGAGCTCCGACCCGAACGCCATCGTG
Organism: Nocardia sp. NPDC059154; assembly: GCF_042755705.1. NCBI lineage: Bacteria > Bacillati > Actinomycetota > Actinomycetes > Mycobacteriales > Nocardiaceae > Nocardia > Nocardia sp. NPDC059154. The sequence continues at coordinate 106,740 of NZ_JBHZCS010000023.1, read as the reverse complement.
TCGTCGGACCGGCCGCCGTAGAACAGCTCGAATTTCCGCCCACGACTGTGTGCAACGCGCATCATGGCCCGGATAGGGGTGATGCCGATCCCGCCGGCAATGAACACGTACTGCTCGGCGTCTTCCAGCTCGAAGTGATTTCGCGGGAGGCTGGCGCGCACCTGCTCGCCGACCTTCAGGGTCTCGTGCACGAGTGCCGAACCGCCGCGGCCCTCATGCTCACGCAGCACGGCGATCTCGTAGAACGGATCGTTCGGGTTGCCGCACAACGAGTACTGGCGCACCAGCGAGTCGTCGAGGATGAGATCGATGTGCGCCCCCGGGCCCCACGGTGGCAGCGGCGCACCGGAGCTCGCCTTCAGTTTCAGGCGCACTACGTCCTTGGCGACCAGTTCCCGCTCGATGACGGTCAGCAGCAGCTGGTCGTTGTGTGTCGGCTTCGACTGGAGCGGGCGCGCATGCTGCTGTGCCTGGGGGCGCACTACATCAGGCAGATCGGAGTGGGCCGAATCCTGCCATGGAAAGTCTCGCTGGATCCAACGTGACCAATAGGCAGCCGAACCTACGAGGATTTCTGATCGGCGGCGGAGTCCTCGAGGCCGCATCGGGCCGTTCTTCCACACGGCCGAGGTCAGCGGCTCGACGCGGGAGCGCCCGATGGGCACGGTCGCGGCGATCACGCCCTCGACCTTGGCGAGTTCAGCGAGGACCGTGCCATCAGGTCCGCAAATGCGACTGTCGGCACCAGTGTGGGCATGGCACGCCATTACCGTCGTGACACCCAAGTATCGCGCCATCTGGATGCTCGTCTCCCGGCCACCGTTCCGGTCACCTGCACGACGTCCGATCCGTCCGCGGATGTCTGATGGGAAGAACAGGCCGCCGACCACCAGGCCGGCACGGCCCTCGTGGAGTGCCGCTGCCCGCTCTTGCGAAGCCCATTCGGGACCGGCGAGTACGCCTATCGATTGGTCGCCGAACGTGCTCGTCGTATAGACACTCGCCCCGTCGCCGGCGCGGCACAGCCGTTCCTCGTGGACCCCCAGGATTGTTCTGTTGTGCAGGTAGGTCGCACCATCCGGTTCGACAAGCATGTATGTCTGGAAGGCGTGGTGTCCCCGAACGGACATCGCGCCACCGGTCACGACGCAGCGTAGATCTTTGGCAAGTTGCCGCAGCAGGTTCAGTGGCGCTCCGTCGATGTGCCGCGGCACGTTGTCAGCGTCGGAATAGGCGCTGATCGGCGATGTCATCGAGTCCGGCAGGACAATGACGTCAGGTCCGAAGTCATGGTGGGCGCTGCGGGTCAGGTCCTCGAGCCGCTCGAGATTCGCTTCGACCTGCCCGGCCGCCAGTCGTGGCTGTACAGCGGCGACGACGATCTCGCGCGTCATGATCCTGCTCCGTTCCACGGACGGTCCACTATCTCGAGCTCCTTGACTTGTCGGGTGTCGCGGAACGCGCGGCGCCGCGAGGCGATCAAAAGCTTTGCGCCCAGACGCCCTTCGCGGATCAGGTCATGGACCAGCTCACCTCGGTGATCCGAGTCGCGGATGGTCGCGACGGCCGCGCGGGCCAAAGCTTGGGGCTTGATGGATCGGCCCAGTTCACGACCACGTGCACCGGCCGCTGCCACCAATGGAAGTTGAAGTTCGTTCACAGCCGGTACCAGCGACACGACTCCGTGTGACTCACGCAGGACTCGTGCTTGATGGATTCCGACGAGGTAGGCGAACTTGCAGTCCTGCTCTCGTTCGTGTTCCCACTTGCGCAGGGCGCGATCGAGTGCGGCAGGGTTGCCCAGGAGGTGGGCGGTGTGCTCTGCAACGGTTCGCCCTGCCCACAGCGCATCACGAATCCCTTGGCCCAGCACCGGGTCCTTGAAATGTCCGGCGTCACCGATCAGTGCCCAACCAGGGCCGGTCGCGCGACGGAAATAGGAAGCGAGGTTCTCCGTGATCCGAAGCTTGGTTCCGCCCTCAGCGCCTTTCAGACGTGCTGCCGCCTGAGGGTGGTCCGAAAGCTTCTGCCGCCAGAACTCCTCCGGATCGGTGCGTGCCAACGGGATTTCTGCACGATCGACAAGAAACACCACGATCAGGTCGCCGGGCGAGGAGGTCGGAAAGACGAAGCACAGCGAGGTTCCATCACGCCAGTGGTACATCGAGGTGGCCTCTGGGCCGCCTTGGACGGGATCCTTGACGTATCTATACACGGCACCGCGATTGCTATGGGCGAACCGATACGGAGTCTCAGCCCCGACGAGACTCGCGACGGTGGACTGCTGCCCATCCGCCCCGAGGACGAGGTTCGCTGCGATCTCGTGTTCCTGGCCGTCGACCGCGCGGTACGTCACACCGCAGGCACGCCCCCCACGCCAGCGAATGCCGGTGACCGTGCACTGCTCGCGCACGTCCGCACCGGCGCGCCTGGCCGACTTGACCAGGATTTCGTCGAGTTGGATTCGCGGCACCGAGATCGAGATGAAGTCATTTCTGGTCCGATCCAGCAATTCCTCGTACGTCACTCGCGCATCGGTGCCATTGTCGATTTCGGCGATCGCGCGATCGATTGGCGGGGGTCGCAGCCGCAACACATCGTCGAGAGCACCGATACTTTTCAGCTCATCGAGCACCGCCGTGAACATGGTGTGCGTCGAAAGGACGTCGGACGGGAACCGCACACGATCCAGCACCGTCACCTTGCGCCCCGCCTGTGCGTAGGTCGCAGCTGCAGCCGATCCAGCGCATCGGGATCCGACGATCACGACATCCGCACGCTCGATCATTCGTTCAACTCCTTTGTTGGCAGATGCCGGCCAGCTTCAGGCGTCCCATAACTCCATCGGAATGACACCGGCTGACCTCCCCGTTAACTCTCGTGAAACGTCGCTTGACCCCGCTTGTCACGCGTGCCCAAAATCACAGACGTAAGTTGTGCCTCATGAACTAACGAGCTGACGTTCGATGAGGAAGGGTGTCGGCAATGGTGCGTCCTCGTGATGAGCTCGAGCGGTGGTTGCAGGACTTCGTCGCCGCCGAGTTACAGCCGGCAACGGTCGTGATCCAGGTGAAGCGCTTCGCGACGTTCATCCTCGATCGGTGTCCTGAGCTGGCCTCGGATCCTCATCTGAGGCAACTGGTCTACACGACTGCGCAAGCGCATTGGACGAGGTTCCTCGGCAATCTGACCAACGCACCCCACGAGACGCAGCTGATCCAGCCTGCGGCAGAACTCGCCGCTGAGATCGCACGGCGAAGGATTCCGCTGGCAAGCATGTACACCGTGTACCGACTCGCCCTGGAGTCGACGTGGGAGTACATCACCGAGGTGCTGAACACGATCCCCGATGATGTCGAGCGCTTGGAGTTCCTCGTGTTCTTCTGGGGTCGCGCCAGTGAGTGGCTGAATGGATCCGTCGGTCCATCGGTAGAGGTGTACGAGGCAGAGCGAGACCGTCTCCAGCAAGGCGCGAAGGCGCGGCAGCTCGACCTCATTTTGAACGTGCTCGGCGGGAAGTCGATGACCGCAGCTCAGCTTTCCAGGGGGCTTGGTGGATACCCGATCTCGCGTGCCAACACGGCCCTCATCCTGTGTACCGAGGTGCGCGACTCCGTCGCGATCTTGGAGACTGCCGCTCTCCGGCTGGGCGGAGAGGTAGGAGCTCGCCAACCCCTCACTGTGTCGGTCGGTGACAATGAGCTCTGGTGCTGGTTCGGCACCAACTCCCAACCCGATGTCGACGCCTTCTCGCGGCTCGATGCCTGGCTGGGAGAACACCAGATCAGCGTGGGTGCCGGAGCGCCTGGCCTAGGAGTGCACGGGTTCATCCAATCGCACCAGGAAGCAAAAGCGGCCCAAGCACACCGCCTGCGTACAGGCCACCGACTTGGCGTGACGCTATATCAGGATGTAGAGCTTCTGATCCTGCTCAACAAGGACGAGGATGCTGCCGTGACTTTCGTGCGGCGAACGCTCGGCGGACTCGCCGAGGAGACAGTAGCCGCCGAACGGCTTCGAGAGACCGCGCTCGCCTTTTTGTCACGCGGGAACGTCGACGATACCGCCGCCGCGCTGTCGATCCACCGGAACACCGTGCGATACCGGTTGGCCAAGGTCGAGGAGATAATCGGCAACCCGGTAAGTCGCAAACCGGTCGAGCTTGCACTGGCCCTGCAGTACTTCGACACCTTCATACGCACGCCCGACGCCGGGTGAACTCTCCCTCCGGAACGCCCATCGAGGGTCCGCGCTCAGCGGCAGTCAGCGCGGCTCACGGATCGTGCTGCGGCCCGGTTCGAGGCTGGCGGGTGGGCCGATCGGCCACTGTCTTGAGGATTGGATATGCGATGTCCACATCCTTCCGGAACAGGTCCGCGCCGCACGTCCCGCAGCTGAGCTGCGCTCGCAGCGACTGCCCACACGTCAGATGGGTCAGGGGCACCAGCGGGCCGGTGGGTGACTTCCACCGGTCACCCCAACCAATGATCGCCAAAGCTACCGGGTAGAGGTCGAGCCCCTTGTCCGTCAAGTGGTATTCGTGGCGCACCGGGCGGGTCTGATAAGGGGTACGGCGCAGCACCCCGTGCTCGACCAGGCGCGAAAGTCTGGAGGTCAGGATGTTGGTGGCCACGTCGAGGTTGAACCGGAACTCGTCGAAACGATGTACATCGAAGAACGCCTCGCGAACCACCAGACAGCTCCACCAGTCGCCGAGCACCGTCTGAGTCCGCGCGATCGAACACGGCCGGAACCGTTCGAGCAACTCGTAATCCGGTGCCCGGTGAGTGTGGCCGGGCACCCGCGAAACCCCGAGGCGCAGCTCCGGACGTTCTGGCCGCACATCCTGGGCGAGAAGAACTTTCCGGCAAGCCTCGCACCGTAGCTGCGGCGATGCTTCCGAGCCACATGCCAAATGGGTCACGAGCAACGGTCGTGTCTCACGGTGTGCGTACCAACGATCCCCCCATGCCATTGCGGTCATCAGGCAATCGAAGAAGTCCTCGCCGGCCGGGGTCGGCAAGTAGTCCCCGGCCGCCTTCGATCCTTCGGGGCCTCGGGTGAGCAGGCCTCCATCCATCAACTGGGTCAGGCGCGCACTCAGTGTCGATCGGGCGATGCCGAGGTTCTTCTGGAAGTCCGCAAAGCGGCGCACCCCATGCAACAGCGCCTCCCGCATCAACAGCCATGACCAGGCATCACCCACTGCACGTGAGGTCTGGTAGACCGCATCGGGCATCGGCTCGACCTCGTCCACGCGGAGCCCGTCTCCCTTCCGATGATGACCGTCCAGGACCGAATTTAACACTTGCCGCACGCCGCCTCCCGTCATATGGTCTCTCTACGCAAGTAAGTCTCGATATGCAAGTAACTAGAGGGGAGACCTCGACATGAGTGCCGACGAGCCGAAGTTGATCGCAGAGAAATCCGGTCCGATTACCACCATCACGCTGAACCGGCCGCAGGTGAACAACGCACTGGACCGGGATCTGTCCGAGCAGCTCAATCGTGCGGTGCGGGAGGTCCGCGACGATGTCGACTGCCGTGTGGTCGTGTTTCAGGGCGCAGGAAACACCTTCTGCGCAGGCGATGACGTCACGGAGTTCAACGAGTGGCCTCAGGACGTCATCGGCCGTCAGATCCGGCTGTACCAGGAGACCGCGCAGATCATCGAGGACCTGCCGAAGATCACCATTGCCAAGGTGGACGGCATCGCTGTCGGGGGAGGGCTCGAACTCACCCTCGTCTGCGACTTCGTCGTTGCCACAGACCGCTCGCGGTGGGGCATGCCCGAAATCGACTGGGACATCACGCCCGGCTGGGGTGGCACGAACCGGCTCGGCCGATTCGCCGGTCGGCGGAAGGCCAAGGAATGGAACCTGATCGGCGCACTGTTCGACGCCCAGACTGCCGAGCGCTACAACCTGATCAACCGCATCACCACTCCGGAGAACCTCGACAGTGAGGTCGCTTCCTTGATCGAGGTGATGTTGGCCAAGGAGCCACGGGTCGTGGAGCGCACCAAGAAGTGCCTCAACTATGGCGCCGAGTTGCACATTTCCGCGGGTATGGCGCTGGAGTCGGAATGGATCGGGCGCGTCCTCACCCCGGGCATCGCCGACTTCACCGATCGCGACAAGCGCACCCAGCGGCGCAAGCTGTCCCAGACCTTCTGGCAGGACTGAGCGCAGGGTCGCGTTCACCCGGACAGATCCCGGAAAACCTGGCCGGATGGTCATCGGGATCCGGGTGAACGCGTCGCGTTGGTATGGCAACCGGCCCAAGTGCGGGCTGGCCGATCCGGAGCAATGCTGCAAGACCTGCGCCATCTCATGCGTCTATTGCCGTCGCGTTTTCGGCTCTGAATGGATATATGCAACGCGTTCGGCTACGCGAGTTATGAACGGATATCCCGCGTTCGTCAACTCGACGAGCATCGGCTGACAGGTCGCTTTGTCGTGCCCAGCGACCGGAATAGCTCCGGTGCGCCCGCACCCGCCCGATGCGGCGAGCATCTCGAGCGCGTGAATGAGGTGTGCGGTATAGAAGAAGCTCGAGAAGTGGTGGCACTATGCCACTATTGACTTGGCATATGCCCCCTTCTACGGTCCTTGTGTGTCGGCCATCACGTTGCCGAACGATTTAGCATCAGTACCGGAGGGTTATCTATGAGCACCAATCACCCGACGAAATTTCTCGTGTTCGGGGCCGGAAGTCATATTGGAGGCCCCGCTGCAAAGCACCTTGCGATGCGCCGTCCCGAAGCGGCTATCCGGCTCGTCACGAGTCAAGAGTCGAAGGTGGACGCGATTCGTGCCGAACACCCGGACGCCGAAGTCGTCGTGGCGAACTACCTGAATCCGGAGTCGCTGCGCGCTGCATTCGACGGCATCGAAGCTGCTTTCGTCATCACCCCGGACTTCAATCTCGACGAGACGACCGCCATGAGCAACGTCGTTCACGCCATCGAGCAAGCCCGCTCGCTTGTTCGAGTCGTGCGCTTGACTGGAGACCCGCCTGGGTTCCGCGACGAGTCGCAGGTGATCGACCTTTTTCCGCCGATGCAGAAGTGGGACACCGGCACGTGTGTCATTCACCTTCGAGGCCGGAAGGTGCTCTCAGCCTCTTCGGTCCCCGTCGTATACCTGAACGTATTGGCGTGGATGTTCCAGGATTTCTCGAACTACATGTGGCCCTCGATCGCCAAGCGGCGGACACTCATCATGCCGGTCGAGAGGGAAATGAACTTCATCGACGCGGGCGATGTCGGCCGTGCGGCCGCTGAGCTCATGCTGGACCCGTCACTGACCAAAGTCGGCGAGACCTATCACGTTGTCAATGGCATCGATCAGTCTCGTTTCGCGGATCTCGCCGCGCTGATGACCGAGGCGTTCGGAGAAAAGATCGAGTTCGAGACCAGCGAAGAGGCGTTTATCGCTGAGCTCGGCGAGGCCTGGCGCAGCTACTACGGATTCGGTCAAGCGGCCGAGTATTTCGCGGAGTACTGCAAGTTCGAGGAAGCGTTCATCAGCAGCATGGGGGACACGCCCTGGGAGACGATGCTCGGCAGCGAAGCCCTGATCACTCCCGAGCAGCTCGGATTCAAGCCGACGCCGTTCCGTGATTGGCTGATTGCCAACCGCGACTCGTTCATCCGATCTGCAGACGCCTCCGTCGGATAACAACCGTCTGCTGGCCAACGTCACTGGCCTACCAGTGGGGATTCGGTGGATCTATCCGATTCGCGATTCAACCGAATGACGGTACGGTTGGCGAGCTTGTGGGCCAGGCGCCGCATCCCGTCGACGAGCCGACGTCGCGTGCTTGACGGCTTTGCGGAGCGGACCAAGCGCATCGATCCGGGTGTGATCGATGCGCCTCGTTCGCGTCGGCGGCTAGCTCGTGGCGCCGACGGTCGGCTCGATTGCCGCGTCCAAGTGGATTGGCTGCGTTTGGGTGTACGGCTCGGGTGGGCGCGGGGACCACTGCGGGTTCGATCTGTGTCTCGACCGGCCAGCTTAAGTAAGATATGTTACGTTAGCATTGGCTATGTGATGCGGCGCATATGCCGATCGATAGCCGGCCGGCCAGGACGCCCGAGTCGGACGGTCCATGCGTGTAGCGAAGGTTGCCGGAACTTCGAAGGCGCCAATTTGACCCGCGTCCAGTCGACTACCGGTCACTGGCCAAGTGACCGTGGATTGCAGGAAAGGTTCACCCCCATGCGTACCTCCGTCATCGTCGCGGGAGCGCGAACTCCGATCGGCCGCTTGCGCGGCAGCCTGGCCGGGTTCTCGGCCACCGATCTCGCTGGGATCGCGATCAGCGCGGCGCTGACCAAGGCTGGGGTCGGAGCTGACCGGGTGCAGTACGTGATCATGGGTCAGGTGCTGACCGCTGGCGCGGGCCAGATGCCGGCTCGTCAAGCAGCCGTCAAAGCGGGTATCCCGATGACCGTTCCGGCGGTGAGCGTGAACAAGGTGTGCCTGTCGGGCATCGAATCGATCATTCTGGCCGACCAATTCATTCGTTCCGGTGCCTTCGACGTGGCTATCGCCGGTGGAATGGAATCACGCAGGCACCGCATCTGCTGCCGAATTCCCGCGGCGGGTTCAAATATGGCGACGTGACGCTGTTGGACCACATGGCCTACGACGGCTTGCACGACGCCTTCACCGACCAGCCGATGGGTCTGCTGACCGAGACTGGAAACGACATCCACGCTGTCACACGCGAGGACCAGGATGAGTTCTCTGCCCGTTCCCACCAGCTCGCTGCCAAGGCATGGGACAGCGGTGTTTTCGATGACGAAGTCGTGCCGATCGAGGTTCCAGGCAAGAGTGGGAGCACTCGAATGACGCGAGACGAAGGGATTCGGCCTGACACCACGGCCGAAACCCTGTCCCGGCTCCGTCCCGCCTTCCGCGACGGAGGGACGGTTACCGCGGGCAATGCCTCGACGATCAACGACGGCGCCTGCGCGGTCGTGTTGATGAGCAGGGAGCGGGCGGAGTCGGAGGGATTGCCATGGATTGCAGAGATCGGTGAGCACGGCATGGTTGCCGGCCCCGACTCTGGTCTGCAGTTGCAGCCGGCCAATGCCATCGCCGAGGCGTGCCGACGGGCCGGAATCACACCGTCGGACTTGGATCTGGTCGAGATCAATGAGGCATTCGCCGCAGTTGGCATCGCCTCCACCCGTGCGCTTGGCATCGGCGCCGAGCGAGTCAACGTCAATGGCGGCGCGATTGCTCTCGGCCATCCGATCGGCATGTCCGGTGCCCGCATCAGCCTGCATCTGGCGCTTGAACTACGGCGGCGCGGTGGCGGTTTGGGTGCTGCGGCCCTTTGCGGCGGTGGTGGCCAGGGTGACGCGTTGATCCTTCGGGTCCCCTGACCCTCGACACGGACGCCGACTGGAAAATCACCGAGTTCGGCCCAGCGGTCACCTAACCCTCCGGGTCGGTCGGGGACGTCGTAGAGCTTGGAAGATATTCGGAGATTGTGATGACTTGGTTGCGTCGGCATGCCGATGGCGTGTGGGTGCCCGATTGGAAGACAAACGCGCGGATCGGAGTGCGTGGCAGGCTGTTGGCGATCGTACTCGTCTCTAGTGTCACGCTGCTCGCCATCGGTGTGGGTGGTTCCGCCTATCTGGTGAAAACCGCTCGGGAAGCCAATAATTGGGCTGAAGTGGCCAGCAGTCTCACTGATCCGGCCCTGGCAATGATCGAGGCGTTCCAGGACGAGCGCTTGCAGTCACTGCGGTACCTGTCCGGCGAGACGAACATGCTCGCAGACTTGACGCCTATTCGTAAGCGCACCGATGCGGCAGTGGTGCAGGTGCAGCGACTGCTCGAGGTTGCGCAGGGGCTGAATCAGGATGATTCGGCCGGCGAGCTCTCCGGCTATGGTGCCCTGTACGAACAGCTTCCGGTGCTGCGGAGTGCGATCGATTCGCATCAAGTTTCAACGGAGCAGGTGTTCGAGCGCTTCGGAAAGGTCATCGATACTGCCTCCTCCGCATCCATGTTGGCGGCGCGGACGGCGCCCGACGCCGCCGTCGCCGTAGAACTGTATAAGGCTGTTCCACCGCTGCGCGGCGCCGAGGCGCTCTCGCATGCCGTGGCGCTGGGTTCCTTGTTCTTGGTTGGTGGGCGTCCGGATGCGCGGCAGCTCACCGAATTCGCCCACTACGTCGGCGAATATCGAGGTGAGGCAGCCTACTCGGTCTCGGTGCTCCGCGGAGAGCGGCTCGCGCAGTTGCAGAGCATCACCGCCGGCTCCGACTGGCAGCTGCTGGCCGCCATGGAAGAAACCATTATGCAACGTGGTGCTGCCTCTGCGGACTCCCGCGATACACCGAGAGCGCCCCGCGCGGAGGACAGCCACCCGGCGGACACCGCCCTGCCCACCGATGCGGCGGGGTGGCAGGACGCCGGGACACGAATGCGGTCGGCCTTGATGAAGCTCTGGCAGGATCAGATTCGGGACGCGCACGCACAGGCTCGTGTTCAGGGAGAGCGCAAAGCCACCAATTCGCTGTATGCGGGTATTGCTGTGCTGCTCGTGGCGGTCCTGGCGTTCCTTATCGCGCTCGCCATGGCCAATCGCGTTGTTGCACGTATGCACCGTCTGCACCGACATACACTCGACTTGGCTGACCACCGTCTCCCTGACCTCATGCGACGCCTCGGCGCGGGCGAAACGGTCGATCCTGCGGAAGAGGTGACCGGGCCGGAATTCGGAACCGACGAAATCGGCCACGTGGCAGCGGCTTTCAACCGTGCCCATCTGGCTGCTCTCTCCGCCGCGGTCTCGGAGTCGAAGACCCGTGCGGGAGTGAACGCGGTCTTCCTCAATATCGCCCATCGCAGCCAGATAGTTGTGCACCAGCAGCTGGCGCTGCTCGACGAAGCCGAACGGGGGGAAGAGGATCCGGCCCATCTCGACCTGCTTTTCAACCTCGACCATTTGGCCACCCGAGCCCGGCGCAATGCTGAGAACTTGATCGTCCTTGGCGGCGGACAACCTGGCCGTCGCTGGCGCAATCCGGTGCCGCTGGTGGACGTCGTGCGTGGAGCGCTCGCGGAATCCTTGGACTACACCAGGATTCGAACCGACCGCATGCCCGAGGTGCGTGTAGTCGGAAAAGCTGTTGCCGACCTTATTCATGCGATGGCCGAGCTGATGGACAACGCCACCGCCTTTTCGCCGCCGCACACGCCGGTCGCCGTGTCGGGAACGGTGGTCGGCCGCGGTGTGGTGATCGAAATCGAGGACCAGGGCCTCGGAATGGGGGCCGAAGAGCTGGTCGAGCGCAATCGTGCGCTGACGGAGCCCCCGGACTTCAGCGTGGCAGCACTGTCCGGCGATGTCCGCCTCGGATTGTTTGTTGTCGCGAAACTGGCTGTAAAGCATGGTATTTCGGTCCGCCTGGGGGAGTCGATGTATGGCGGTGTTCGAGCGGTTTTGCTGATTCCGTCCACACTTCTCGCGGATTTCGATGAAGCGGACTCCGTCACAACCGACTCAACGGCCGATTCCGCGAAGGTCGGCGCGGTACTGACGCCCCTGCTGCTACCGGAGGCCACGTCTTCGGTCATTGAACCAGTCGAGCATCAACTCCCGATCCCGATTTTGCCCGCGCCCGATGTCGCTCAGGTGTTCTCGGACAACCAGCGTCCGGCGCTGCCACGACGCGGCCGTCACTCCGGGCCTGTTGAGGCCGGGCACCGGCAGGTCGAACCTCTACGGCAGAGGTCGGCCGACGAGGCCCATGACCGGATCGCGGCGGTGCTGAACGCCAGCCGCAAGGGCCGTGCGCGCCCTGGCCGATGAGATCTGCACGTATACGACACTCCACTCAACGAAAGGTGACGATGGCCGCCTCCCAAAACCTGGACTGGCTGCTCGACGACATGATTGCGCGCCTCCCCGGTGTCCACTGTGCGGTGGTGCTGTCCACCGATGGCTTGCCGCTGGGCCGTTCCGCCGCACTGTCTCGCGATGATGCGGAACGCTTCTGCGCCATGGCATCGGCCATGCACTCGCTGGCTCGTGGCGCCGGTCTCCATTTCGCGGTCGGCGGCGTCTGCCAAACCATGATCGAACTCGACCACGCAGCGCTCTTCATCACCGCGGCAGGGGACAACGCCTGTCTTGCGCTTCTTGCCGGGGAAAACGCGGACCTCGCGATGGCGGCGTATGAGCTCAACCGCACCGTGGATCGGGTAGGTGCACACCTGTCGGTACCTGTGCGACTCGCAGACAGCGGGGAAGCCTGATCGCCCGCCGCCGGCGCGCTACGACTGGCGATGCGCAGCCCCCGGATTACGTGTGGAATCGCCGCCGACGATGTGGGGCGCGATTCCTCACTCACCGCCCCGTGCACAGGGTGTTTCCAGATCCCCGGCCGCGATTCGAACCTGCCCATGCGATGCGGTCTCCGATTCGTGCTAGATGTGGTGGGAAATCCCACAGACCGGCTCATAGCCGGCAAATATAACATAAGTTATCCTCGCTGTGATCGCGTGGATCCATTGGAGGATGACCTATGAGCGTCGACTATGGCGACGTGGTGGAGTACCACGCATTGCCGCTCCGTGAACGACGTGAGCGGCGCCGCGCGCAAATACGCGAGGCCGCGGGCGCGGAGTTCGTTGCGAACGGCTATTACGCGTCGCGCATGGACGATATCGCGGAGCGGGCCGGAATCTCCAAACCCGTTCTATACCAGCATTTCTCGAGCAAGCTCGAGCTGTATCTGGCAGTGCTGCAGACCTATATCGACGCTCTTGTGGGCGATGTTCGGGAAGCACTGCGCTCCACCGATGACAACATGCAGCGAGTTCATGCTGCGGTGCAGGCGTACTTCGACTTCGTCGATCATGAGACACAGGAGTATCGCCTGGTCTTCGAATCCGCTCTCACAAGTGAGCCGTCTGTACAGCTGCGGGTTGCGCGCGGTGTGGATGCGTGCATCAACGCGGTATTCGAGATGGTCTCTCGTGATTCCGAGCTGGATGCTTTCAGCGCTCGCGCCATGGCTGTGGGCTTGGTCGGCGCCAGTCAGCTCGCCGCACAATACTGGCTGGAGGCGGGCCGCCCCGTCCCCAAGAAACAAGCGATCGACGCGACGGTCGCGCTCTGCTGGGGCGGGCTGTCGCGGGTGCCGCGACGGACCGCCGACTGACTACGTGCTGGCAGCAGCGGCGCTGATGGGCGATGGCCATCAGCGACGCTGCTGTTCCGCGGCTCTATCGAGATTCGCGGTTCGTCTCGTAAGCCTCCCTCAGCGCTCGCTTGAGGATCTTGCCGGCGCCGGACACGGGCAGCTCAGTGACGAAATCGATGGACCGGGGAACCTTGTAGCCGGCGATCAGTGACTTGACGTGACCTTGCAGTTCGTCGGTCGTGACCGACCAGTGTGGCTTCAGCACGACTACGGCGTGCACGGTCTCACCCCACTGGGTGTCCGGTATCCCGATCACGGCCGACGCCGCCACGGCTGGATGCTGGGCAAGTGCGTTTTCGACCTCGGTGGAATACACGTTCTCGCCGCCGCTGATGATCATGTCCTTGAAACGGTCGACGATATACAGATATCCCTCGCTGTCGAGATAACCGGCATCACCGGTGTGCAACCAGCCGTTACGAAGGGCCGCGGCGGTCTCGGCGGGCTTCCGCCAGTACCCAGGCATCACCTGGCCTCCCCGCACCGTGATTTCTCCGACCGTGCCAACGGATACCTCGCCATCGGATTCGTCGACGATGCGAATTTCCGAACTCGGCATCGCCCGTCCAGCGGAGCGGCGTCGGTCCGGGTCGTGGTGGTCGGATGCCTGGAGCATCGTCGCCGCCGCAGCGAGTTCCGTCATTCCGTAGACCTGGAAGAAGTCAGCATCGGGAAACGCCTTCGTTGCTCGGCTCAGCAGTGCGGGGGAGATGGGGGAGGCGCCGTAGATGAGTGACCGCAGCGAACTCAGGTCGTGGCACTCGATCGCGGGATTGTCGACGAGCATCTGAATCATTGTCGGCACGAGTACCGTGTCTGTGACCCTGTGCTGCTCGATGGTCGCGGCGACCTTGTCAGGGATGAAGGTCGGCAATGCGATGTTTGTACCGCCGATGATCGTGGTCATCATCAGGAAGGCAAAATCGGCCAGGTGGAACATCGGCGCCACGTGCAAAGCTCGCGGGCTGTTGGAGTGCAGGATGTTATTGCGCCAGGCCAGGCCTCCGAATGCGGCGGCCAGGAGATTGGTGTGGGTAAGCATGACTCCCTTGGGTGCCCCAGTTGTTCCTCCCGTATAGAACACGCCGGCCAGGCTGTCTCCGGAACGGCGCGCGTCCGGGATGCGCTCGGATTCAACGATGAGTCGTTCGTAGCCGACGAGACCGTCTGGTGTCGGGTTGTCGCCGGCGTGAACAACAGTGGTCAAGCCCGGTGCCAGCTCTCGCAGCTGGGGCACGATCGAGACGAACACATCGTCGACGATGAGAACCTTGGTCTCGGAATCCTGTAGGGAGTAGGCGATCTCGGCAGCGCTCCACCGGGTATTTACGGGGTTGAGCACCGCGTCTGCCCACGGGATCGCGAACAAGGCCTCGATGTAGCGGTCGGTGTTCAGTGACAGAATGCCCACCCGGTCGCCGGCTCGGACTCCCAGCCCGCGCAAGCCGCCGGCGAGGCGGGCCACGCGGTCGACATGCTCGCTGAACGTACGTACCCGTTCGCCACAGATGGTCGCGGGCTGGTCGGGTGTATGCGCCGCCGATCGATGAAGGGCTTGTGTCATGTACACGGAGGTCTCCTCATACTGCACTGGATGTGACCAAAGATAAACTAGCTTATGTATGAGGGAGTGTTGTGTGCAATGCTCCAAACCTAAGATTGTTTATGTTACGCTTCGGCGGCCATCGGCTTGCCGGTGGCGTCGTCGCAAGAGCTCGCCGTGATCGCGGAATCGGCTATGCCACGCCCCGTTGTGTCGACGGCGCGTCGATCTCGCCGGGGAACCTGGATCGCCGCGGGCGTTGAGGGGTCGGCTGTGCGTGCCGGGCTCGCGACTCGCCCGCGGCTGGGGGTTCGTGGGCTCGGTGAGTGACAGTTGGTGGAACCAACGAACCTCGCCATGTCGGCGGGAAATATCAGATTGCCAGGGAGAAACCGTGACTGCATTCAAGACTGAAGACGACCTGTATCGGTATGTCGGCGGGATTTTCGAGGCCGCGTTCGCGGATCCAGACCTGGGCCCTAGGTTGACCAGTACTGGCCTAGTTCTCGGCGTCCGTTGCACGGAGCCGGATTGTGCCCTGGTGATCGACACCGTCAACAACAAGGTGTACGGATATGCTGCCGACGCGCCTCTGGATGCGGAAATGGCGATGACGGCGGAAACGGCCAATCGGTACTGGCAGGGAAAGGTTAGTCTGCCTGTCGCCCTCGCGAGGGGGCAGATCAAGATCGAGGGTTCGTTGGGACTGTTGCTGAAGCTGGCTCCGCTGTCGAGCCGGTTGTTCCCTCTCTACCTCGAGCGTCTTCGCGCCGACGGTCGTGAGGACTTGATCGTTTCCTGACCGAAACCAGCTCTGGGCCAAGGCAATACCTCGGCTCCGGTACATCGGCCGATGTGCCGGAGCCGAGGTATTTGCTGGGTACAGCAGCTCATTGGCAAACATGGTGTGGCGGGAAATATGTTCGCTTCGCATATCCGATTTCGGCTGCGGTCGATCATTTGCAGGAAGCCCACTGCTGCGCCCTGGGAGGGCTGCGGCATGGATTCTCATTGTTTGCTGAATCGACTCGTCATCGCAGCTGAGGCTCGAACATCCCTGGCTAGTGGGTCATTCGACCAATTTATGCGCGGCGCGACAGGTTTTCTGCGGCTCTGCACGGGGTGCGCGGATGGCCGGCCTCCGGACTTGAATGTGAGATGAGTTATGTTATGCTTCCGCGTGTGATGCAGGGCACATGGCCCTGGATGGACGTCTCTCGGATCAGAAGAGCCTGTGCGCTCGCATGTAGCTAATCGGCCGGGTATCGAGTGAAGCGGCTCGGGGCGTCCCAGGGTCGGCTCCCTTGTCGATCAATGGATTTCAGATGCGCGGAAGGTTCGATAATGGTGGACACCGCTGGCGGGGTTTCGTCGCAGGCGCGCCGGGGCAAGATCATGGAGGCGGCCACGGGCGCCTCACGCGTGCTGGGGGAGTTCTTCGCGACCGCGCTGGATACCCTGCGGATGCTGCCGCGTCGGCCGTTTCAGGTGCGTGAGTTCATTCATCAGACCTGGTTCATCGCGAGCGTCTCGATCGTGCCGACCTTGCTGATCGCCATCCCCTTCTGCGTGATGGTGATCTTTCAGCTCAATGTGCTGCTCAACGAAATCGGCGCCATCGACTTGTCCGGCGCCGGTGCCGGCATTGCCGTGATTCGTGAGATCGGTCCTGTTGCAACAGTTTTGGTAGTGGCGGGTGCTGGTGCGACAGCGATCTGCGCGGATCTGGGTGCTCGCACCATTCGAGAGGAGATCGATGCGATGCGTGTGCTGGGCATCGATCCGATACAGCGGCTGGTCGTCCCGCGCATTCTCGCCTCCACGACCGTTGCGTTGTTTCTCAACGGGCTGGTGACAGCTGTGGGTCTGACCGGCGGCTACCTGTACGCGGTCTATCTCCAGGGTGCGACGCCGGGGCAGTTCATCACGGCGATCCCCATTCTGACCGGGATACCGGATCTGCTCGTGAGCGAGCTCAAGGCCGGCGTCTTCGGTCTGTTGGCCGGTCTGGTCGCGTGTCACCTGGGTTTGCGTGCCAAGGGCGGGCCGAAAGGCGTCGGGGACGCGGTCAATCAGACGGTTGTCTTCAGCTTCGTCCTGCTGTTCCTGGCCAACTCCATCATCACCACGCTGTGGCTTCGTTGAAACGGATACGGAAATGAGCACGATCAGAAATCAGCCGGGAGTTCTCGAGCTGTTACAGCAGAAGTCGTGGGGACGTAGGGCTGCGAGAGCGGCAGTGCGTCCCGTCGATGCGATCGGCGAACTCGGCGATCAGCTGTCATTTCATCTGCACGGCATCGGCTGGATTCCCCGCACACTACGCCGTTATCGCGGTGAGGTCGTACGTATCATCGCCGAGGTAAGTCTCGGAAGCGGCGCGCTCGCGGTGATCGGCGGCACCGTTGTCATCGTCGGATTCCTCACCGCGGCAGCCGGTTACGAGGTCGGTCAGCAAGGCAGTAGCTCGCTCGGGCGGGTCGGTGTCGAGGCGATGTCCGGTTTCATCTCCGCATTCTTCAATACTCGCGAAGCTATTCCGGTGGTGGCGGGGGTCGCGTTGACGGCTACTGTCGGCGCGGGTTTCACCGCGCAACTGGGTGCCATGCGAGTCAGTGAGGAGATCGACGCGCTCGAAGTGATGTCGATTCCGGCCGTGCCCTATCTGGTGACGACCCGGATTCTGGCAGGCTTGACCGCCATCGTGCCTCTGTATGGCATCGCCTTGTTCATGGGATATGCATCGACCCAATTCGTCAGTGTGGTGCTCGCCGGGCAGTCACCGGGTACATACCAGCATTACTTCAATGTCTTTCTCGTGCCGAGCGATGTGCTGTGGTCACTGGTGAAGGTCATCGTGTTCTCGGTCGTGATCATGTCCGTGCACTGCTACTACGGCTACCACGCCTCGGGCGGTCCCGCCGGTGTCGGAGTCGCGGTGGGACGGGCGGTGCGGACCTCGCTGATCGCGATCATGATCGTCGATTTGATCATCGGCGTCGCCGTCTACGGCGGTATCCACTCGACGGTGCGGGTGTCCGGATGACGATCGAGGTTTCCCGTCGCCGCGCATTGCTGCTCGGCATCAGCGCTCTGATCGCGTTCGTCCTGGCATGGACAGGCGCAATCGCCTCCTGCAGTGGAGAATTCGTCTCGAGCACGCCCGTCTATCTGTACGCGGACCGGGCCGGCCTACTGCTGGTACCCGGGTCTGATGTCAAGGTGCACGGCGTTGTTGTCGGGCGGGTCCGTGCCGTCGAGTTCGACAACGATCGCGCAAAGCTGACTCTTGACATGAATCCTGGTCGGGCACAAGGGATTCCATCCAATGTGGGTGCCGAGATCGCACCCACCACCCTGTTCGGGCGGAAGTTCGTGACCCTCGTGTGGCCTGATCAGCCTGCCGCGAGCACCCTCAGGGCGGGATCGGTGATCGACGGCGCCAAGGTCCCAGTCGAGATCAACGATGTCTTCCAGGCATTGCTCACGGTCCTGAAAACCATTGAGCCGCAAAAACTGAACGCCACTCTGACCGCCCTCGGGACCGCACTGGACGGGCATGGTACCCGTTTCGGCGACCTGATGGTGACCACCGATCGCTATCTCTCGCAGTTCAACGATTCGATTCCTGTACTGCAGCGCGACATCCCACTGCTTGCCGACAACCTCGATACCTTCGCGGCCGCCACTCCTGACTTCATGGCAACTGTGCAGAATCTGACGACGACGAGTAACACCATCGTCGAGAAGCAGGCGAGCCTGAGCGCGTTCCTCCTGTCCTTCACCAAGTTCGGCGGAACCGGCGCCACATTCCTGGATGCGTCTTCGACGCCGTTCATCGGCGCCGTCCAGGCGCTGGATCCGGTTGTGCGAGTGTTCGCCGAGCAGTCGCCCTCCTTCCCATGCTTCCTGTCGGCCCTCAATCAGGATCGCCAGCTGCTCGAACGCGCATTCGGAGGCGGCCGGCCCGGACTGAATGTCTTGGGCACCACGTTGCTGGGCGACGCTCCCTACTCATATCCGAAGGATTTGCCCGTGAACGGTGCCGACAATTCACCCGGTTGCTACGGATACCCATACACGCAGAGCAGCCCGCCGGTTGGGCACGCCGACTTCAACGTTGGCACAACAGTTTACGGTCCGATCCGCGGACCGGAGGACCTGCTCGGCAACCCCTTCGCCGCCTTGATTTACGGACTGACACGATGACCGCCCCGCACGCTGGAATCAAACTGGTGATCTTTATTGCGATCACCTCCGTGATCTCGGCCATGCTGGTCATCGTCGTGGGCGACTTGCGCTTTGTTCCCACGTACACCTACCGCGCTTTGTTCACCTCGGCGTCGGGTATGAAGTCAGGTGACGATGTGAAGGTTGCCGGTGTGCCTGTAGGAAAGGTGAAATCGGTAGATTTCGCCTCGAACCATCTTGTTGAGGTGGAATTCACCGTCGACCGCGATGTCCAGATCCTCAATAGTTCTACGGCGGCCATCAGGTACAAGAACCTGATTGGTGACCGGTTCCTCGAGATGACCGTCAAGCGCGACGGTTCCGGTGCGCGGTCCGGAGGTGAGCCGATTCCGGTCACCCAAACCACACCTGCGCTCGATATCGACAGCCTCGTCAATGGGTTCAAGCCCCTGCTGCAAGGCCTGGATCCGGACCAGACGAACAAGCTCTCGGCCTCGCTGATCGCTGTGCTCAACGGTCAGGAGCAGAATATTGCTGCCCTGATCGAACAGATCGGTGACCTGGGCAATACGCTGGCCGACCGCGACCAGATCATCGGCGAAACGATCGATAATCTGGGTGCCGCACTCTCCGTGATTCATCAGCACGGCCAGCAGTTCGACGGACTGGTTGTCGGCCTGCAACAAGTTGTCACCGGACTGAACAACGATCGTGACACTCTCACACGGGGTTTGGAGCAGATCGATGCCGGCACAGCCGAGGTCGCGCAGGTTTTGCAGGACAATCGGCCGGCTGTGAGCGCCGATGTAGCACAGCTGCAGCAACTGGCAGGAAATCTCAACACCAACTCCGATACCTTGTCGCTGCTACTGGCGAAGTTGCCGAACACCTTCAGCCTGCTCGGGCGCATCACCGGTTACGGCAGCTTCGTGAACTTCTTCGTCTGTGGCCTCGCCATCCGCTATCCGGCGGTTGGAAACAGCGGCTATCAGGACACACCGATGTTCACCGCTCCCGCTGCAAGGTGCAAGGGATAGTGCTATGAAGACATTCTCCGAAC
This sequence comes from Nocardia sp. NPDC059154, assembly GCF_042755705.1. Classification (NCBI taxonomy): domain Bacteria; kingdom Bacillati; phylum Actinomycetota; class Actinomycetes; order Mycobacteriales; family Nocardiaceae; genus Nocardia; species Nocardia sp. NPDC059154. The sequence goes on along the minus strand of NZ_JBHZCS010000023.1, from coordinate 86,709 downwards.
GTAATCCCGTCCGTCTCGGGCTGATAGGAACCGGCGTCGTCGTCGCTCTGCTCGTCGGGGTGTTCAACTACGACAAGATTCCGGGCTGGCCGGGCCGGACGACGATCGTTGCCGAATTCGCCGATGCCAGCGGGTTGAACGCCGGTGACGCCGTGCAGATCTCAGGCATCAAGGTAGGCAAGGTCGACCGCATCGCACTCGGCGGTGATCATGTCGATGTCGCGCTGCAGTTCGACGCCCACGGGCAGCACCTCGGCACCAGGACAACCGCCGCGATCAAGGTGGAGACAGCGCTGGGGCGCCGGTACGTCGAGCTCCGCCCCGATGGTGACGGCAATATCGGCGGCCGAATTCGCGTGGACCACACCACCTCCGGCTATGACCTCACTCAATCCGTGAACCAGCTCACCAGCCGATTGGCCGACACCGACAAGAAACAACTCGCCGATGCCGTCGACGAGGTATCGAAGGTTCTCGACAACCTGCCGCCGAATTTGCGCTCCTCGCTCGATGGGGTGTCGCGGTTGTCGCAGACGATCGCCTCACGCGACAGTGCGGTGCGGGACCTGCTCGATCAGACCCAGTCGGTGACTGGCATTCTCGCTCAGCGCAATCGGAACCTCACCGCGCTGATGACGGACGGCGGCTCCCTTTTCGCTTCCCTCAACGATCGCGCGACGATGATCCGTTCGCTACTGGTCAACGTGCAAGCGGTCAGCGATCAACTGCATGGACTGGTCCGAGACAACAAACAAGCGTTCGCGCCGATGCTGGCCGAGCTCGACCGGATTCTCGGGCTGCTGAACACCAACTACGACAATATCAATGCCGCGATCTCAGGCTTGCGGCCGTTCGTGAGCCAGGTGGGCGAGGTCGTCGGCAGTGGACCGTTCTTCGGCGTCCTGCTGCACAATATTGCCCCCGCCAACCTCAATGGTCAGCAGCCTGGCAGTCCCGGAGGAGGAAAGTGATGGCTTCGCTGCGGACGGGCTGGTCCCGCGTCCCGGTGCCGGGACGGATCCTCGCCGTCCTTCTCGTAGCGGCGCTGATCGCCAGCGGCGTGACATTCTGGCTGAGCCGGGCCGGAACGGTGCGGGTGACCGCGTACTTCACCAGCTCGGTTGGTCTGTACGCAGGCGACCGCGTCGCACTGCGGGGGGTGCCGGTCGGTGAGATCGACGAAGTCAGCCCGGCGGGTGACCGTGTCCGTGTCTCCATGCATTTCGATGCGGCACATCCGGTGAGTGCCGACACCCAGGCCGTGATCGTGGCTCCCACGTTGGTATCCGGACGCTACGTCCAACTCACTCCGAGAAAGGGTTCCGAACCCGAACTCCGTAACGGCGCGGTGATTCCACTGGAGCGGACTGCTGTTCCCGTCGAGTACGACGAGATCAAGAAGCAGGTCACCGACTTGGCAACGCAGCTGGCCCCGAAGCCCGGTGACCCCACCGGAACCTTCGGCCGGTTCACCGACGCCACTGCCAAGGCTCTCGGAGGAAATGGCGCGACACTGAAAGACACGCTGGTAAACCTGTCGAAGGCGATGCAGACGCTTGCCGACGGTGGGCCGGACCTGTTCGCGACCGTGCGCAACCTGCAAACGGTGATTTCGGCTCTGGAAGCCAACGACGTTCAGGTACGCAATTTCGTCGGACAGCTCGCCGGCGTGTCGAACTTGTTGAACGACAACCGCACTGAGCTCGACGCGGCTCTGCAGTCGATGCAGGCGATGCTGCCCGAGCTGCGCAGTTTTGTGGCCGACAACCGCACCGCCCTGAATACCGATGTGTCCTCGCTGATCCGGATCACGTCTTTGCTGGTGAACCGTGAAGACGATATCGCCCAGATCCTGCACAACGTGCCAACCGCACTGGTCGACCTCTACAACATCTACGACCCGGCGTCGAGGTCGATGACCGGCAACCTGAATATCCCGGACTTCCCGGATCCCATGTCGCTGATCTGTGCCCTCCTCACCACCGTCGATGCTCCGCAGCAGGAATGCTCTCGGGCGAGTACGCAATTCGGCGATCTCTTCGGCGCCGCTGCGCGCGCTGCGATGGGCGGAAACGTGCCATCGGCGACCAATCCGTCGGTCGGTATCCCGGGCCTCCCCGGCCTGCCGCCCATCCCTGGACTGACCGATCTCCTCATCCCCGGAGCCGGACGATGAAATCTTCTCCATGGCTTCGAGCCGGCGTGATTCTGGCGTTGAGCGCACTGGTGACGGCTGGCTGCCGCTTCGACGGTCCCAACTCGATACCGTTGCCGGGCATCGCGATTCACCACGGTTCTTACACCGTGCGGGTTGAACTGCGTGACACACAGAACCTCGTTGCCAACTCGCTGGTGAAGGCCGACAACGTCACTGTCGGCACGATCACCTCGATCGCCGTCCACGACTACATCGCGGAGATCACGGTCGAGATCGACAAGAGCGTTCGCCTGCCCGCGAATGTCACCGCCCGGCTCGCGCAGACGAGCGTCCTCGGCGCTCAGTATTTGGAACTGACGTCGCCGAAGGATGGTGTGCCCGCCCGGCCGCTGAGGGCGGGTGATGTGATCCCGCTTTCCGCAACTTCGGAGTACCCCGCGACCGAGGATGTACTGGCTGCGTTGTCGCTGGTTCTCAATGGCAGTGGGCTGGAACAGATTCGGACCATCATGACGGAACTCAACGATGCGTTCGGCGGTCGTGAGGGCGCGATCAATCAGTCCTTCGCGCGGCTTGCCACCTTCGTGAACGGGCTCGACACTCAGCGCGACAATATCGTCCGGGCCATCGGCAGCTTGGATTCCTTCGCGAAAGAGCTTGCTGTGCAAAAGGACACCCTGGGCAAGGGGATCGAAGAGATCCAGCCGGCGCTCGCGGTGGTCGATGAACAGAAGACCCAGCTCACAACCATGCTCGACAGCGTCGGAAAGCTCGGTGCACAGGCGGAACGGGTGCTCACGAGCAGCCGCGACGACCTCACGGCCGATCTGCACAACTTGCAGCCGACCCTGACCCAGCTCGCGGCGGCCGGCTCGGACCTTGCGGGGTCGCTGCTGCTGGCCACCACGTTCCCGTTCCCGGTCACGGTGGCGGACAGGGCAATCAAGGGTGATTACGTCAACCTGTTCCTCACTCTTGATCTCAGTGTTCAGGGCATCCAGAACAAGATCATCAGCAGCATTCCGCTCAACCGGCTGGCGCCGATGTCCAACCGCGCGGTCAACCCACTCACAGCACCGACCGAGCCCGCGCCAGGCGATGTACCGGGTGCTGGTGCCGGAGACCCGAACGGAGGACAACGATGAAAACCCGTTTGGTCAAGGTTCAGCTGTCGGTTTTCGCGATTCTGGCAGTTGTCAGTCTTGTGTACGGTCTCATCCACTACATCGGCATCCAACGTCTCACCGGTATCGGAACCTATACGGTGACAGCGGATTTCGCAGACTCGGGCGGGCTCTACGAGAACGCGGTTGTCACCTACCGGGGTGTCGAGGTCGGGCGAGTGACCGGCATCGACCTGAGCGGTCAGACGGTCCGGGTCAGTCTGCAACTCCGCGACGGCCGCGACATTCCAGCCGGATCCGCGGCCGCAATCAAGAGCGTATCCGCGATCGGTGAGCAATACGTCGATCTGATTCCCGCCGACGATAGGAAGCCCTATCTCACCAACGGCAGCTCCATTCCGCTGTCGAAGACCAGCGTGCCGGTGCCGACCGGGCAGGTCCTCGACAAGACACAGGCTCTGTTGCAGAGCGTATCCACGCAGACGCTGCGAACGGCCATCGACGAGACTTTCCAGGCCGTCAATGGCACTGGGCCTGAGCTGGCATCTCTCATTCAATCGTCGGCCAAGCTCCTCGACCTCGCACAAGCAGATGTCGGCCCCACCGTTACGCTGCTCGACGACGCGGAACCCCTGCTTCGCACCGGAAACGCGGTGCGGACCGAAATACGCTCCGCAACGCACGATCTGGCGTCCTTTACTACGCAGTTGTCGATGAACGACGCGCAGGTGCGTGCGCTCCTGGATCAGGGGCCGTCCACCGCCGATATGGTGTCGGGGACCCTGGCCGATCTCAGTACCCCGATTCCTGTGTTGCTCGCGGATCTGCAGACCGGAGGGCAGGTGTTGAAGGTCAATGTTCCGGGGCTGCGTCAGATCCTCGTCGTGTACCCGGCTTTGGCGACTGCTGTGAACTACAGCATCGTCGGCGGTGGATTCCAGACCAACGGTGACACCATGGCGCCGCAGGCACCACTCGACGTGAAACTCGGCAACACCGACAACTCGCCACCATGCACGGAGGGCTATCAAGCCAATCAGCGTCGCGACCCCTCGGATACTGGGCCTGCGCCGGTAGCGGGGAACACCTACTGCAAGATCTCTCCGGACGACCCGAAAGTCATTCGTGGTGCCCGCAATCTCCCCTGTGCGACGGATCCCTCGGTTCGCACTGCCGAGGTGGCGAACTGTCCGCAGGGTCTGCCCTCGACATGGCCGGAAATGCTTGCGCATCCTGGCGATCCAACCCCCGCAGCGGTTCCGCCCCACGCGGAGCCCGTCGCGCCGCCGCCTGCTGACAACCTGCCACCGTCGGCACCACCGGTTTCTGCGCCCGCGGCTGTCGTCGCTCCGTACGCCGAGCAGGACGGAACCTTCAGAGGACCGGACGGTGTCGCCTACGTACTGGGACAACTTGTCCAGCCGGCCACCCATAGAGAGGAGTACCAGGGATGGCAAGCACTACTGATCAAATAGCCGCGGTGGAGTCCGAACAGGAGTCCGAGCGGACCGACTCCCCGATCAGTCCCGGGGCGAGGTGGCGAGCAGGGGCGATGATCGCCGCAGCGGTCACCGTCCTGGCCCTGGGCGCGGTGAACGTGAAGCTCGGTTTGGACGTTGATCACGACCATCATGACGACGACCGTCAGCATTCGGCTCTCGAATCGGCCCGCCGTATCGCAGTCCAGCTGGTCACGCTCAACCACGATTCGGCGAAGCAGAATCTCGACACCATCGCGGCGGATTCGACTGGATCGTTCCGGGACCAGTGGGACAAGATCTCTGCGAATTTCGTGAACGTTCTGCAGAACGGCAAGGTCGAATCCACCGGCACGGTCAAGGAAGCGGGCGTCGTTTCGATCGATGCCGACCACGCCACCGTGCTGACCGCGGTCACGTCCACGGTCAAGAACACCGAAGCTCCCGAGGGTCAGCAGCGGGTCTACCGCATGAAGATGACCCTCGACAATACCGACGGCCGTTGGCTCGTCTCGAACGTGGAGTTCGTCGCATGACCATCAGCACCACCGATCCCGCAGCCGACACCGAGGAGCCCAACGCGGACCACGATGTCGCGGACGCTGTCGACACCGCAACCGACGAGAAAACACCGACCCCGGCGAACCGAGGTGGTCCGCGCCGATGGTTTCTGCGACTTGCCTCCCTCGGTAAACGGGCTACCATCTTCAATGCCGTTGTGCTGGCATTACTCTTGTCTGCGGCGTTGCTGACGATGGTCCTGCTCGGCAACAGTATTTCGGAGCACAGGGCAACCGCCGCCTCGGCGCAGGCTGCTCGCGACGCTGCGCAATCGAGGCTTCCCGCAGTGTTGTCCTACGACTTCAACTCCATCGATACCGATTTTCCGAAGGTTACCGATAACCTCACCGGATCCTTCCGCGACGACTTCGCCAAACTCAGTTCGAGCGTCATCATCCCTGCGGCACACCGGGATTCGATTGTCACCAAGGCGAAGGTGGTCGAAAGCTCGGTGGTTTCGGCCACAACCGACAAAGTCGACCTGCTGCTGTTCGTGAACCAAGAAACCAACAGCGGTAAATATCAGGGGCCACGCCTGGATGGCAGTCGGGTCCGCGTGACCATGACACATACCGGCGGCCAATGGCTGATCTCGGAGATCACGCCAGTCTGAAATACCTCAACAGCACAACAGAATTCGGGTTCCGGCATCAGTTTGGTCACTTCGAGACCGAGTGGTGACGAGAGCTCATTGCGGGCCCATATGCCGTTTGCATCGAAGTAGCACGGCACGCCGGTCAGCCGCACTCAAAAGTGCGCACCATGGTATGCGCAAGCGTGCCGGCCTGGCCCGTGCGCTGGTGCTGGACCCGCAGATCATCCTGGTCGACGAGCCGGACTCGGGTCTGGATCCGGTTCGCACCACCTATCTTTCGCAGCTGTTGATCGATATCAACGCGCAGATCGACGCGACGATCCTGATCGTCACGCACAACATCAACCTGGCCCGTAGTGTGGAATCCTCTGCCCGGCACCGCCACCACCGCCCTCGCCAGACGATAGGTCGGCGGCATGATCGACATGTGAGCCGATGCGGTCGGTATCCGCACCCAACCGAATCAGGTTGGTGCCGAACCGCATTCGCGTCATCGAGTGTCGTCAGTTCTTTCCCGCAGCGGCCGAGATGGCATCCCGTAACGGAGCCGAGCCGCCCAACGGGCGAATCATGATGGTGAGTGTGGTGATCTGATCATCAGCGTCACATTCGAGCAGGTCGATCCGCTGGAGATCGCGGTCGCCGACCCTGATGCTCGAGAGCAGCGCGTAGACGCTGCTCGAGCAGTCGATGACCATGCCGATGGTAGCGAGAGAGCGAAGAGCCTGAGGTCGGGCCTCAGCGGCGCCATAACTGGTTCAAGCTCTCCAGCGATCAATGCGTCTCGGAAGCGGTGCGCTGTTGTGGTTCTCGGTCTCCGTCTCCTCGCAACTATCAGACTTGCCCGAATCGGGCGACTCGATCGCCGTAGGTGTGGATGTTCTCACTCGGCGTGAAAGATATGAGATGTAACGTAAACTCTCTTATGTATAGAGGGTGGCCCCGACCACTTCGTGGTTGGGGTGAAATACGTTGCAGGGGAGACGGTATGACAAGAGATCGTTTGAGTCCGATGGATGTGGCCTTCCTCGACGTGGAGGATTCGGCAAATCGTGCACATCTGTTCGCGCTCTTGGTATTCGACGGACCAGCGCTCGACTTCGATGAGTTCGCTCTGGCGATCGAGCGGCGCCTACCCGACATCCCTAGGTTTGGCCAGCGAATCGCGTTCGTGCCGGGAGCGCTGCACCGTCCAGAATGGGTCTACGCGACCAACTTTCGGCTGAGGGACCATGTCGGTGTCATCGAAGTACCGCAACCGGGGGACGCCGTAGCGCTGAACGAACTCGGGGACAAGCTGTCCTCGATCGCAATGGACATGACCAAGCCGCTGTGGCAGATGCACCTGGTGACCGGGCTGCCGGATGATAAGTTCGCCATTGCGATCAAGCTGCATCACAGCATGGTCGACGGCATCTCCATCATGGATGTTGTGAGCACTCTGTTCTCGTCGGACCCGGATGCGACGATGCCTGCGGCCCGTACTTGGAACGTGCAGGCCGCTCCAAGATCAATCGGACTGATCGGCCGGGGCCTCCTTGATGCTGTCGAAGACCTGGTTACGGCCTTGGTCTCCTCGGTGCGGCATCTCGGTCGCACCGTGCGGAACGCAGGCGGAGTCATCCGTATCGGGCGGCTGATCGGGCAGTCGCCGGCGAGTTCGCTCAACCGCGGCGAGTCGAGTGCATATCGCCACAACAGCTGGCTCTCGATCCCGTTGGACGAGTTCAAACAGGTCAAGTCGGCGTGCGACACAACGATCAACAACGTGATGTTGGCCGTTATCACAGGGGCGCTGCGACGGTTCACGGAGCGGAGGGGTGAACAGCCGACGCCGATGTTCGCATTCGTGCCGGTCTCGATTCGTGAAGCGAGTGAACGGGGAACGCTGGGCAATCGGATCGGACTTACCTTTCCCCGGCTCCCCATCGATGCGGACAGCGCGATCGGTCGGCTGGCATCGGTCGGTTCGGTGACCAACCGCAGCGAGCAATGGCGTCAGGCGAACGACACCGCGGCGCTGCTGGCGCTCGGCGGGTTGATCCCGCCGTTTCTCTCCAGGCACGTGAACCGCTATGTCCAACTTCGGTCGGGGCTGTTCAACTTGACGTGCACCAACGTTCCAGGGCCGGCCACGCCGATGTACTTCTGTGGTCGGCGCTTGCGGAGCCTGCTCGGTTCCGCCCCCCTCACCTCGACTCACGCGCTGACCATCGCCGCGTTGAGCTACAACGGCACCATGTTCGTTTCAGTCACGGCGGATCCTGCCCGAGTGCCCGACTCGGACGGGTTGATTCAGGACATGCGTGCCGAGCTCGACGAATTGCTGATCGTGGCGGGTCGGAAGGAAGGACGCGCCGCGAATCAGTGATCGGCGTTGTCGGCGCAGCTGTTGATGATCGCCTCGTAATCGTCGAACAAGCGTTGCAGCTCCCCGGTGTCCACCGGGGAGCGCCACGATTGGATCCCGATCAGCAAGCTCATTCCCATGATCGAGAGTGATTCGGCCCGTGCCTCGTCGTGGACCCTGCCTCGAACCGTGTTCCGCAGGGCTTCGAATCGTGCTTCGTCGACACGGCGCTGAAACTCAGCCACAACGGGATCCCCGTTGCTGCGAGCGCGGATCGCCGCTTCGGCGTCGTGCGGGATCTGAACGGTCAGCTCCTTCAGCAGGCGGATCCGTCCGCCGGGATCCACTGGCCTGGATGACAGTTCGACGATTCGCGCAGTGCGTTCCACCTCCCAGTGCGTCAACAAGGCGGGTACGAAACTCGCCCAGTTTCCGAAATAGTTGTAGAACGAACCGGTGGTGATGCCCAGATGTTTGCAGAGGGTCGACATCTTCAGCGCGCGGTGACCCTCGGTCGCGAGAATGTGCATCGCGGCCTCGAAGTAGTCCTCTCGTGTTACCGACATACGCAAAGGAACTCAGACCCCTCAATGGTGCTGTTCGCTGTCCGGCGTGGCTGGGTTGCGGTGTAAGCGTGGTCAACGTGGAAGGGTTGGTCCGCGACCGGGTATCCCGCAGTTCGGAACCCGGCCGCGCGGTAATGGAACACGTGCTGTGTCGGTCCGGAGAAGCCGATCAGAACACGCGTCGCAGCAACCACTCCTTGAACGAGGTATACGGGGGATAGAGAATATCCGGATCGGGGTGGAAAGGCTTGCGTACCACAGATTTACGGTGGCTGAATGTCTCGAATCCCCAGCGGCCGTGATACGTGCCCATTCCACTGTTCCCGACGCCACCGAAGGGCAACTGGTGCACCAGAACCTGGAACATGAGGTGATTGATCACTGTGCTGCCATTACTGATTTCGTTCAGAACGCGCTGCTGCGCAGTGCGATTCGAGCTGAACAGATAGACCGCCAGCGGCTTGGGGCCGCGCCGGACGTGAGTGATTGCAGCGTCGAGAGATTCGACGGTGATCACGGGGAGCAACGGGCCGAAGATCTCCTCGGTCATCAGCGGAGAGTCGATCGCTGGATCGACGATAACCGTCAACTCCGCGCGTGCGCCGCTCGTATCGACAGTCCCGCCGAACGCGATCTCGCCGCCGCAATCGCTCAGAAGCCTCTCGATGCGGGTTGCGTGGCGAGTGTTGACCAACGGCAGCAAGGTGTCCTGACCTGCACCGAATGTCGTGATCGCCGTGCGCAGTTCCGTCAGGAATCGCTCTCGCATCTTGGCGGTGACGAGAACGTAATCGGGGGCGACACAGGTCTGCCCGGAATTCATCGCCTTGGTCCACGCGATCCGGCGGGCAGCCACCCTGACGTCCGCATCCTCGGCCACGATCACTGGACTCTTGCCGCCCAGTTCCAGGGTGACGGGGGTGAGATGCTTTGCGGCACCTGCCATTACAGCCTTGGCGATCTCCGGACCACCGGTGAAGAACGCGTGGTCGAGGCCTTGGTCGAGCAGCTCCTGGGTCTCCATGGCACCGCCCTCGACCACGGCTATCGCATCGGCGTCCAGGTAGCGCGGCAGTAGTTCGGCAAGCAGGGTGGACACGGTCGGCGTGTGCTCCGATGGTTTCACGATGGCGCAGTTGCCCGCGGCGAGTGCGCCGACCAGTGGGGCGAGAGCGAGGAATACGGGATAGTTCCACGGCCCGATCACCAGCGTGACGCCGAGCGGCTCGTACTGGTACCAGGCGCTTCCCGGCATCACGCTCACCGGAACGCGTGTTCGCTGTTTACGCATCCATGACGTCAAATGCTTTCGGGCGTAGCGGGATTCGGCTGCCACGGGAGCCAGATCCGCCATCCACGCCTCGGTCTTCGGCCGGCCCAGGTCCTTGTCGAGCGCGGCGACCAGCTCGTCCTCGCGTTCGCTGAGCATGCGTTCCAGGGCGAGCAGCTGTTCTTTGCGCCACTTCGCAGGACGTGTCCGGCCCGAATCGAAGGTGGCGCGCAGGCGACTCACCACTGCGGGGATCGGCGTCGGCGGCGCATCGTCTACGACGGGGTTCGAAGTGGTCGCTCCTGGTGGGTGCTGCGTGGCTGACTGGGACATATCTGTCTCCTCCGCTGGAGCCGATTGGGAAGACCCGGTAGCGCCAGTGGGCTGCCGCGTCTTGTAAAGATAGTATGACTTATGTTATGTTTCTCTGCAATCGAAATAGCGACTCCCGAGCCCAATGGCGGGGTTGCTGCGGTTTGCCCTGCCGTCGTGAATCGTCCGACCGAAGGCTTGCGCCTGGTGAAGGAGTGACGGGGCTGGTGGCTGATCGTCGAGCGGTTGCGAGAGTCGCTGACGGCCGACTCTCCAGTGTTTCTGTCCAGGAGGAGATTCAGATGGAACTCAACAATGCGGTTGCTCTGGTGACCGGTGGCGCATCGGGACTCGGGCTCGCCACCGTTCGTGAGCTGCACTCACAAGGCGCGAAGGTCGTCATCGTCGACCTTCCGTCCTCCGACGGTGAGGCGATCGCAAAAGAACTGGGTGACGGGGTGGTGTTCGCCGCCGCTGACGTGACCAGTGAGTCCGACGTCGCTGAGGCCGTCGCGGCAGCAGATCAGTTGGGATCGCTCCGCATCGTGGTCAACTGCGCGGGTATCGGCACCTCGAGCAAGACCGTCAGCAAGAAGGGCGCATTCCCGCTGGCGGACTTCGCCAAGGTCGTCAACATCAACCTCATCGGCACCTTCAATGTGATTCGCCTTGCGGCCGAGCGTATTTCGGTGAACGAGCAGCTCGGTGAAGAACGCGGCGTGATCATCAATACCGCGTCGGTGGCCGCGTTCGACGGACAGATCGGGCAGGCCGCATACTCGGCGTCCAAGGGCGGCATCGTCGGTATGACCCTGCCGATCGCACGCGACCTGGCGGATCTGAAGATTCGTGTGGTCACCATTGCTCCGGGCCTGTTTCACACCCCGCTGTTCAATTCTCTGCCGGAGGAGGCGGTAGCGTCCCTGAGCAACCAGGTGCCGCACCCGTCCCGGCTCGGAGACCCGGCGGAGTACGCCGCGCTGGCGCGCCACATCGTCGAGAACCCGATGCTCAACGGCGAGACGATCCGTCTCGACGGCGCCATCCGCATGGCCCCCCGCTGAATGATGCGGCGGCGGTGCTGACCTGCCCTTGGTTTGTCGGCACCGTCGTCGTACCCCTCTATCGGTCGAATCTCGACCGGTACCGCCGCAGCCCCCTTGGAGACACACCAACTGCCGGGACTCGAACCTTTCGCGTTACACGCCCGGGCGTCCGCCACTCAGAATTCGGGCGGTTTCGGCGCCGAGATCTTGCCGATCTTGCACAACGGCGTGGCGCGAACCGTCGACGAGACTGTGCGTCCCGATACCACCGCAGACGGGTTGGCCCGGCTTGCCGTTTCGTTCCGGGACGAGGCGATCGCCGCACGCTTCCCGGAGATCGACTGGCGGATCACACCAGGTAACTCCTCTCCGCTGGCCGACGGGGCCTCAGCCGTCCTGATAATGAGCGAAGCGAAGGCGAATGAGCTTGGGCTGCAGCCCAAGGCACGTTTCCACACCTTCGCCGTGACCGGCAGTGATCCGCTACTGATGCTGACGGGTGTGATCCCGGCGACCGAGCGAGTGCTGGCACGTTCAGGGCTGTCGCTGGACCAGATCGACGCCTACGAGGTCAACGAGGCGTTCGCACCCGTACCGCTGGTATGGCAGCACGAATTCGGAGCCGACCCTGAGCGTCTGAACCCGCGTGGTGGCGCGATCGCGCTCGGCCACCCGCTGGGTGGGTCCGGTACGAGGCTGCTCACGACGCTCGTGAACCATCTGCAGGCCACCGGCGGCCGGTACGGCTTGCAGACAATGTGCGAGGGCAACGGTATGGCCAACGCAACCATCATCGAGCGGCTCTAGGGAACGAGAAGGGCTTGATAGCGCCATGCCCTGATGTAGAACCTCGCTGAAAGAACCCGCGCTACCGAGCCCGGTATCGCGTCTGCGCTCCCGCCGCGTAGGCAACCACCCGGCCCTCGCTGTAGGCGCGCCGCAGAGCACGCGTCACGACTTACCCCTTGGTGGCGCGTCGTGCCGCCATCGCGATTACCCGCGCGATGGCGGCACATCTGTTTGGTCGGCGAGATGCTCTGGGCACAGCACGGTGCGCTCCGCCAGCCGACTATCAGCAGATGCTGATAATCCGGGCCTTTCACCCTGGAGGCGCAGCGGGGAGATCAGCGGCCCACATACCAGTAGCGGGCGCCGTTGTTGAGTGCGCCCATGAGCTCGCGCCATTCGGTGACCGGGTGCGGTGCGCTGGCGATGATGATGCGGGGCCGGTGGAATCCCTCGACGACGACGGTTTCCAGTGAGTGCCAGGACTCTTGGTGCCCGCATCGTCCGCAGATGTTCGGATTGAACCCGTGCCCGCGTTCGCGGCGCTGCCCGAGCAGGGCCGCGGCCTCTGGATGGGCCGCCGCGGTCAGCACTCCGCGCGCGATGTCCACCGGGAGCTCCTGGTCGGCGGCGATGGCCTCGACCATGCCGCCTCGGCCCAGCGCTCGCGCTTCCACTGCCCACACCCAGTTCTGCATCGCACCACACCCCCGGCACAGGTGCGGATAACCCATCACGTCGATCAGCAGGGTTTCCTTCGCCGTGCCTGCGAGATTGCCACGGCCACAGGCAGTTGCGGAACCGAATCGTCCAGAGCTGGACCGCCGACCGGGGTGGTTGTATCGGTGTCGTCGGATAAGGTCACTTGTCCTCGCAGTACCCGTAGAACGAGCCTGGTGTTACATTGAGCGCTCGGCACATGGCGTGATCTCGAGTCGTTCGCCGCCCTCCGCAGCCAGGAGCGTTATCGCCGCTTCGAAGTAGTCGGTGCGGGTCGCCACGATGTACATGCCCTGGACTCCCTGTTCGTAGGTCCTCGGATCCCGTCGGAGACAAGCGAACTCATACGGCGGAACCCGCGGCGGGCGGCGGTGCTCCCGAGGCCGCGAGTGGGTGAGGCGGTAGCGCTGTAGGTCCTGGCGTCTGTGATGATCTGCGCGGAGAGACCATTGGTGGGTTCTAACCTGTCGTGCAGTTGGACGACGCCCTGGATCTGCTGACCCATCGCGGCCGGGACACCGATCAAGGCGCTCGGGTCATGGACCTGTGAGCGCTCACAGCGAACATGGCATCCGTTTGATGGCGTGCATGAAGTGACCGGTGACGTACTCCGGCTCGCCGAGCTGGAGGTCTGGCGCGCGGGTGATCAATTCCCGGAACAGTGCGCGCATCTGCATGCGTGCGACGTGGTTGCCGAGGCAGAAGTGCACGCCGCCGCCACCGAAAGCGACGTGGGGGTTCGGGTTGCGGGTGATGTCGAACCGCCAGGGGTCTTCGAAGACCCGCTCGTCGCGGTTGGCCGACGGATAGAACATGACGACCTTGTCTCCGGCCGCGATCTTCTGCCCGCCGATGATGGTTTCCTCCAATGCAGTCCTGCGAAAGGTCATCACGGCGGTACCCCAGCGCAGGAATTCCTCGACGGCGGTCGGGATGTAGCGATCGAAGTCGCTGACCAGCAGCGCCTTCTGTTCCGGGTGGTCCAAAAGGGCCTTCATGCCATGGCTGGTGGTGTTGCGGGTGGTGTCGTTGCCGGCGATCGCGAGCAGGGTGAAATACGACATGATGTCTTCGTCGGTGAGCTGATGTCCATCGACCTCGGCCGCCACCAGCGCGGTCATCAGGTCCTCGGCCGGCGCCGAGCGCCGAGCTTCGATCAGGTGCTGGGCGATGTCGTACAGCTCCATGAGGCCGCCCATAACGCATTCGAACGGATTCCGGTCGCCGATGTACTCAGGGTCGTTGTAGCCGACCATATCGTCGACCGCCTTGACCATCCGCGCTCGTTGGTTCTCGGGGACGCCGAGCATCTCGGAGATCGTCCACATCGGAAGTCGCATCGAGACTTGTTCGACGAAGTCGCGGGGGCCTTCCTCGAGGAACTCGTCGATGATCGCCGTGGCCTGTTTGGTGATCTGCTGCTGGATGACGCGGATTTGTCGCGGACTGAACGCTGACGAGACCAGCTTCCGAGTGATTGCATGCTGCGGCTCGTCCATCGTCAGGATGGACTGACTCGCCCTGAGCAGGTCGGCCGGCATGTTCTCGAACATGACGCCACCCATCTCGGGCGCGGAGGAGAAGATCGTGTTGGCCTTGCTGACGGCGACGACATCCGCGTGGCAAACCACCGCCCAGTAACCGGGATCGTCCGGATCCGGCATCAGCGAACCGTAAGCCGGAGGCTGCCAGGAGATTGGCCGCTCCCGGCGCAACACCGCGAACGACTTGTCGCGCTCCCGTGCGGACTGTGCCCAGAACGCCTCACTCGAGACCTCGATGTCGTCGTAGGTGCGCTTGCTGGTGTCTGTCGTCATGACGTGATCCTCCGTTCATATGTAACGTAGCTTATATTACATCTGAACAAGTGATCGGGAACAAGTCCTTGAAATTAATCATAACTCAGCTTATGTTTCACTGGATGGTCTGGATGGAGGAGAAACATGAACCCGCTGCCCGTTGCTCGAGTCCCTGCGGTCGAGGTCGAGCGGACGCTGACCGTGGAATCCAAACGACTCGTCTCGGACGGCGTCGTTGAACTGGTGCTGAGATCCTCCAGCCAGCTGCCGGCATGGGAGCCCGGAGCGCACATCGATCTGGTCTTGGCCGGTGATCTGATCCGGCAGTACTCGCTGTGTGGTGACGCGGACGACCGCTTCCGGTTCCGGGTTGCGATCCTGCGCGAGCCAGACGGAAGCGGCGGATCGGCCTATGCCCACGACACACTGGCCGAGGGCGACCGAGTCCGGGTGGGAGGTCCGCGCAATCACTTCCGTCTCGATCCAGCACCGCGGTACCAGTTCATCGCCGGCGGAATCGGAATCACGCCGATCAGGGCGATGATCCGTGCAGTTGCGGCCGTCGGCGCAGACTGGCAGCTGCTTTACGGTGGGCGCACGCGTTCATCGATGGCCTTCCTCGACGAGCTCGCGGTCTACGGCGACCGCGTTCGCGTGCAGCCGGAGGACACCGAAGGCAGGCTCGACCTGGCGTCGGTCCTGACGACTCCTGCCCCCGGCACGTTGGTGTATTGCTGCGGGCCGGAGCCGTTGCTGCGGGCCGTCGAGGACGGGTCTGTGCACTGGCCGAAGGACAGCCTGCATATCGAGCGGTTCGCTCCCAAGCAGACCGAGGGCCAGGGCGACGATACCGAGTTCGAAGTCGAATTCGCGCGGTCCAACGTGACGGCGATGGTCCCCAAGGGGGTATCGATTCTCGATGTGGCCACCGAGAACGGCGTGTTCGTTCTCCGCTCGTGCAGTGAAGGAATCTGCGGTACCTGCGAGACGGTGGCACTCGACGGCGAACCGGATCACCGGGATTCGGTGCTGACCGACGACGACCGTGCAGACGGATGCTTCATGCCATGTGTGTCGCGAAGTCGATCCGCCCGTCTGGTTCTTGACCTCTGACCACCTTCCAGCCGGCCGGTAATCCCACCGACCGGTGAACCCCTCGTCCGTAGCGGCCATCGCCGCCCGCAACCAAGGACAACTCATGAAAAACAAAAGTCTCCAGAATCGTCGAATCGCGATCACCGGAGGGGCGCGCGGAATCGGCCTCGCCACCGCGGCATTGCTGCATCGTCTGGGTGCGACCGTCATCATCGGGGATCTGGACGCAGCGTCGGCGATCGAGGCCGCAGCCGCGATCGGCCCCGACGTCCAGGCATACCCACTCGACGTTTCCGACCGCGAGTCATTCGCAGCATTCATCAAGCAGGCCACCGCATCCGGGCCCCTGGATGTACTCGTCAACAACGCCGGGATCATGCCCATCGGTGCGTTTCTCGAGCAGTCGGCCGATGTCCACCGGCGTGCCGTCGAGATCAATGTCCTGGGTTGCTTGTACGGCATGTACCTTGCGCTCCCGGCCATGGTTGGGAGCGGATCCGGCCATATCATCAACGTCGCATCCACCGCGGGAAAGACACCGGTGCCCGGTGGGCTCACGTACTGCGGTACGAAGGCGGCCGTGGTCGCGCTGACCGAGACGGCCAGGGTCGAATACAGCGGTAGCGGTGTGCGATTCACCTGCATCTTGCCGCATTTCACCAACACCGAGCTCATCGCCGGTACTACCGCCACGAAACTGATCCCCGTGGTCGAACCCGATGACGTCGCCGCCGCGATCGCCGATGCGATCGTCAAGCCGCGCGCGGACGTCTACGTGCCGGGGATCGTCGGCTTGGTCATCAGCGTCAATTCTCTGATCGGTCGGCGACTCCGCGACTTCCTCAGCCGACGTCTCGGGGCGTACGACACGTTCCTGAAATTTGACAAGAGCGCCCGCGCTTCGTACACCCGCCGAATCACGCAGTCATGAGCCGATGTAGTACGTACTGACCGGTGCCGTGCGCAGCGGTGCCGACGCGATGCTCATCGGTGAGCGGTCGTGTCGGCGCCGTTGCCGATGAGAACCTCGAACTCGTCGAACAGGCGCCGCAGCTCCTCGGTATCGACGGGGGAGCGCCACGACTGAGTCCCGATGAGCAGGGTCATCCCCATTGATGAGAGCAGGTCGGCCCGTTCAGGATTCTGGACCACTGCGCTGATAACCCACCGCAACGCCTGTAGCCGACCCGCGTCGACGCGCCGCTGAAATTCGGCCACGACTGGATCGCCATTGCTCCAGGCGCGAATCGCCGCTTCGGCATCATGCGGAATCGCGATCACGAGTTCTTTCATTAGATGGACTCGCTCGGTCGGATTCGCGGGATGGGTGGACAATTCGACGATGCGTCGAGTTCGTTCTTCCTCCCAGTGCGTCAACAATGCTGGGATGAACTTTGCCCAGTTGCCGAAATAATTGTAGAAGGAGCCGGTGGTGACGCCGAGCTCCTTGCACAGGCTGGACATCTTCAATGCGTGGTGTCCTTGGGACGCGAGTATCTGCATCGCGGCCTCGAAATAGTCTTCGCGTGTTACCGACAAACGCAACGGAACTCAGGCCCCTAATTCTGTTCATCAACCATTGACAGGGTCGCAGGTAGTATACGCGCGAGTGTCGCCGATCCGTTCGAACGCTGGTCGCTCGCGGCCGGTCCGAGTCGTCGGCCTGCACAAAGGTCTCATGGCGCCGCGAGCGTGGCCGACTCGCCGGTGGTCTGGTCATGGTCGTCACCGCGTGGCAGTGCCGGCTGACGGTTTGTTCCGGCCCGGTCTCGACCCGCTATCTTTGTTGTACAGCCCAGCGGTCCGAGAGCGGGAGCAATGCCGACGTCTTGTGCGCACTATTTCCAGGCGACCCTCAGAGGCGCTGAACGTTGCGGGCTCGATGCCGACGTGCTCCTCGCCAATGTCGGACTCGACCGTGACAGTGTCTTCGACCCCGCCTGGCGCGGCGATGTGGAACTGCTGGCGCGACTTGTGCAATTGGTGTGGTATGCGCTGGACGACGAGTTCATGGGATTCTTGGCCAGTCCGGCCCGCCCGGGAACGTTCGCGATGATGGCACACACGGCCTTGGCGGAGCCGTCTGTGGAGCGCGCTCTCCGCAAAGGAGTGCTGTTCTATTCCCTTGTCTGCGATTCGATGCGAATGACTTTGACCGATGATCCGGAGACCGTTCGGCTCAGTATCACTTTTGCGCGTCCTGAGCTCGACCCCGAACATTACTTTCTCGAATTTTGGACAACAATCTGGTACAGGCTGATCGGTTGGCTCGCCGGCGCATTACCCCCATTGCGGAAGGTCACGTTTGCTTACCCCAGACCATCCGCTTATGCGGATGAGCTTCGCTACATATTTCGCTGTGAGCATGTTTTCGACTCCGATGAGACGGCCATATGGTTCGATCGGAGCTTCCTGCAGCAACCCGTTGTCCGCACTCGCGCGGAGTTGAAACAGTTTCTATCGGTAGCTCCGGTGGGTTTCATGATGGTGCCCGGGGACGAGGAAAGTATGGCGCGACGAGTTCGCACCTCGCTGCAAGCGGGCCGGACTCTTCCGCTGGATTTTCCGCCGCTCGCGGAGTTGGCGCGGCAACTGAACCTCGCGGAGCCGACACTACGTCGCCGCCTCCGGGAGGAGTCGACTTCTTATCGCGAGATCAAGGAAAGCATCCGGCGGGATATCGCTGTCCAGCGGCTGATCGGCAGCTCCATGTCAGTTCAGCAGATCGGCGAACTCGTCGGATACGCGGAGACCCGCGCCTTCACTCGTGCCTTCAAGCACTGGACCGGCCTCAGCCCGGGTCAGTATCGAGCGCATATCGCCCGTCAGTTCCGGCCGGAGGATCCAATGGGTCACCCGTGACCGCGACGGTGAAGTGATCCGGCAGTTTCTGTCCTGTCTGGTCGCCGGACGCGCTCCTAACGTCGATTTGCGCGCAATCGCAACGTTAGGAGAGATGGTGCGACTAGAGACACTGCTTCCGCTGGGGAAGGTCGATCCAGGTCTGCGGACACCTGATACGCCGCTGGACATCTGGTCGGTCGCGGAGAACGCGAAGCTGCTGGAAGAGGTCGGCTACGGCGGGATGGTTGTCGAAGAGACCAAAGACGATCCCTTCACGCTTTTGACACTGGCGGCCGAGCACACCGGGCGGTTGCGGCTCACCACCGGAGTGACGATCGCATTTCCGCGAAGCCCCACCGTCATGGCGTTGAACGCGTGGACCTTGCAGAAGTTCTCCCGAGGGCGCTTCACGCTGGGTCTGGGAACGCAGGTGCGTGGTCACATCCAGCGCCGATACGGGATGACCTGGGCGCCGCCCGCTCCTTGGATGCGCGAATACGTCCAGGCGGTCCGGGCTGTCTGGGAGTGCTGGCAGAACGGGACACCGCTCGACTTCGCCGGCGAGCACTACAACCTGTCCTTGATGGTTCCGCTCTTCGATGCGGGCCCGATCGAGCACCCCGATATTCCCATTCACCTGGCCTCGGTCAACAAGGGTATGTGCGCGGTAGCAGGTGAGGTAGCGGACGGGATTCGGCCGCATCCGGTTTGTACCCCGTCCTATATCGAGGACGTGATGCTCCCGGCAGTTCAGCGGGGTGCGCGCCGATCGGGCCGGAGCCTGGACTCCTTCCGGGTGTGCATGAAGCCGTTGGTGGCGTCCGCTCGGACCGAGGAGGAGCTTGCGCCGAAGGTGCGTGACGCCCGGGCGCGTATCGCGTTCTACGCGTCCACGCCGGGATATTTCGCCGCGTTCGAACATCTCGGGCTCGGCGATCTCGCCGAGGAGGCGAAGGTCCTCTCCAAGGGCCAGCGTTGGGAGGAGCTCCCTGTGCTCATCGACGACAAGGTGCTCAACCAGTTCGCGGTGATCGGAACGTATGACGAGATCGGGAAGAAGCTCCTCGATCGGTTTTCCTCGGTAGTCACCGATGTCGAGTTCTCCATCAGTGTCCGGGACGATGACGACCGGCAGACTCTCGTGGATCTCGCTCGAACTATCCAGGCTGCGGACGATTCGATCGCCCGCGCCGCGATCGTCGGTGACCCGCTCGTCGGCTCGAATCCGCGGGGCTGACCATGTCCGCCGTCGACCAGCTGGCGCTTACCGCGATCGAGTCGTGGATGACCGATTCGGGCCTGGGCGCAGGACCCCTCACCGCACTGGAGACTCTCGGTGGGGGCACACAGAACATCATGCTGCGATTTACTCGCGACGGGCGTGGCTATGTCCTGCGGCGTGGACCGCGTCACCTCCGGCCCCGGAGCAACGACGCCATCGCGCGGGAGACTCGCGTCCTCGCTGCGTTGGCTGGGACCGGGGTGCCGCATCCTCGTCTGATAGGGCTCTGCGACGACCCCGCGGTCCTCGATGGCGCGATCTTCTATCTCATGGAGCCCATCGATGGCTTCAATGCGAGTCTCGAGCTTCCTGAAGCGTATTCGAGTGACCCCGCTATGCGGAGAGAAATGGCCATGCAGATCGTCGATGCACTGGCGATGCTCGGCACGGTTGACTATCAGGCCGTGGGTCTGGCGGACTTCGGCAAGCCGGACGGTTTTCTCGAGCGTCAGGTTCCCCGCTGGCTTGCCGAACTCGACACCTATCGAATGTTCGATGGATATGCCGGCCCTGATATTCCCGATATCGAGCGAATCGCGACTTGGCTGAAGCGTAATCAACCGAGTGTATGGGAGCCGGGCATTCTTCACGGCGACTTTCACTCGGCCAATGTGATGTTCGACCGTTCGTCGCCGAACGTCGTTGCCATCGTCGATTGGGAGATGTCGACCATCGGGGACCCGCTGCTCGATCTCGGCTGGCTGCTCGCGACATGGCAGTTACCCCAGGCTCCGAGTATTTTCGGCGGCGCGTTCATGAAATCGACCGGCCTGCCGCAGCCGGCCGAGTTGATCGCAAGGTATGCCTCGAACAGCGATCGAGACCTTTCGGGCATCACGTGGTACACCGTCCTGGCCTGCTTCAAACTCGGCATCATTCTCGAAGGCACCAACGCCCGTGCAGCAGCCGGTTTGGCGGACAAGGAAATCGGGGCCGAGCTCCATACGACGACGTTGCGCCTGTTCGAGCGCGCCGTAAATCTCATAGAGGGAGAACAATGATCGACTTCAGTATTCCTTCGGAAATCGCTGAACTGAGTGCAGAGATTCGTGCATTTGTCATCGACGAGGTCGTGCCCTACGAGACCGATCCGCGAGTGACGCATCATGGTCCGACGGAGGAGCTTCGTGCTGAACTCGTCGAACTCGCTCGCAAGCGCGGTTTCCTCACGATGCAGGCGCCCGAGCGCTTCGGCGGACGCGGACCCTCGCATGTGGAACAGGCAGTCATGTACGAGGCTGCGGGTTGGTCGACGCTGGGACCTGTGGCGATGAACTGTGCCGCGCCCGACGAGGGCAACATGTTCCTGCTCTCCAAGATCGCGAACGAGGAGCAGGCCAACACGTACCTGCGTCCTGTCATCGAGGGGCACCAGCGCTCGGCGTTTGCGATGACCGAACCGGGTGGCGCCGGGTCGGATCCGAAGCAGCTCACCACGAAGGCGATCTTCGACGGCACCACCTACACCATCACCGGTAAGAAGTGGCTGATCACCGGGGCGACCGGTGCTGGAACCTGGATCATCATGGCCGACGTCGAACCGAACGAGTTCGGCGCCGATGGGCCGACCTTGTTCATCTGCGGAGGAGACCAGCCCGGGATCGTCATCGAACGTGTGATGTCGACGATGGACCGCAACTACGTCGAGGGACATGCCGTAGTCGATCTGGAAGGCGTGCAACTTCCGCAGAGCGCTGTTCTCGGTGAGGTCGGTCAGGCACTGCGCTATGCCCAGCTTCGTCTCGCGCCGGCGCGGCTCACGCACTGCAGCCGCTGGCTGGGTGCCGCCGAGCGCGCGCAATCGATCGCGGTGGAGCATGCACGCACCAGGACCGCGTTCGGCAAGCCGATCGCGGAGCACCAGGGTGTGTCATTCATGTTGGCCGACAACGAGATTGCCCTCCAGCAGTGCCGACTTGCCATCTGGTGGGCGTGCTGGCAACTCGATCAGGGGGAGAAGGGTCGTCACGAAAGCTCGATGGTCAAGGCGCTTGTGTCCGAAGAGCTTTTCCGCGTCGCCGATCGTTGTGTTCAGGTTCTGGGTGGCATCGGGATCTCCGACGAGACGCCGATCGGGATGATCTTCCGTGACATTCGCGCATTCCGCCTGTACGACGGCCCGACCGAAGTGCACAAGCATGCCATCGCAACACAGCTGCTCCGGCGTGGCGGCAACGACCGATGACCAGCAGTCGGCCCAGTCTCGACCACATTCCGGCAGATAGCAGCACCGGTCCTTTGGCCGGGCTCCAAGTTGTCGAACTCGCCGGCATCGGGCCGGCGCCGTTCGCCGCAATGCTGCTCGGCGACCTCGGCGCGGACGTGATCCGGATCGATCGTGCCGGCGGGCATGCGGGCAATCCCGTACCGCCGCACAAGGATCTACTCAACCGCAATCGCCGTTCGATCGAGCTGAATCTCAAGGACGCGGGCGACCTCGAGGTGGCGAAGACGCTCATATCGTCGGCCGATGTCCTTATCGAAGGCTATCGCCCGGGCGTCACCGAAAGGCTGGGTCTGGGCCCCGATGAGTGCCTCGCTCTGAATCCTCGTCTCGTATACGGGCGAATGACCGGTTGGGGGCAGAGCGGCCCGCTGGCGCAGCGTGCCGGCCACGACATCAACTACATCTCGCGTGTAGGGGTGCTGGATCCGATCGGGCCGCGCGACGGTGCTCCGGTGATCCCGCTCAATATCGTGGGTGACTTCGGCGGTGGAGGAATGCTGCTCGCATTCGGCCTCCTGGCCGCCGTTCACCACGCCAACGCGACCGGCGTCGGTCAGGTTGTCGACGCGGCGATCACCGATGGTTCGGCGTTGCTGGCCACGATGCTTCACGCGTGGCGAGCGGCTGATCTATGGACGGACGAACGAGCTTCCAACATGCTGGATGGGGGCGCGCACTTCTACCACGTCTACCGCACCGCGGACGATCGGTATCTCAGTGTCGGCGCTATCGAGCCCCAGTTCTATCGGGCCTTCCTCAGCGGCCTCGGCGTGGCCGCGGAGGGCGACTGGATCGCCGGTCATGACGATGCGAGCTTGTGGCCCGCGATGACAGAACGGGTCGGCGAGATCGTGCGGCGACGCACCCTCGACGAGTGGCTGCAGATCTTCGAGGGCACCGACGCATGCGTTTCCCCCGTTCTCACCGTGGCCGAAGCGATCGAGGACGACCACAACAGTGCACGTTCGACGTTCTTGGAGGTCGACGGTGTACAGCAGCCGGCACCGGCGCCGAGGTTCGATCGAACACCGGCACCGCTTCCACGACGACAGCCCACACCTGGTGAGCACAGCAGTGAGATCCGCAGTGCCCTGGCCGATTCGACAGGTTGGCCTTCCGTGGCCGTTGAAGCGCACCGCAAGGAGTCCAATGTCTAAATCATCCATTCGCCCAGCCTTCTCCGACGAGCACGAGGCCTTTCGAGGGATGGTCTGTGCCTTCATCGACAAGGAAGTCGCACCGCACTACGCGACGTGGGAGGCCGCCGGTCTGGTGGATCGGTCGCTGTTCCGCGCTGCCGGTGACCTCGGCATGCTGATGTTCGGAACGCCTGCGGAATTCGGTGGCGCGGGGATCGATGACTGGCGGTTCAGCGCTGTGGTCAACGAAGAGTTCGCCCGTGCCGGTTACGCATCCGTTGGATTGGGGCTTGCTCTCCAAAATGATGTTGCGGCACCGTATTTCACGGAGCTGACCAACAGCGAGCAGAAGGCGCGATGGCTGCCCGGACTGACCTCCGGTGACTCTATCGCCGCAGTCGCCATGACCGAGCCCGCGGCAGGTAGCGATCTGGCGGGCATCAAGACCGCCGCCCGCCGCGACGGCACCGACTACATACTCAACGGGTCCAAGACCTTCATCACGAACGGTCAGAACGCCGACTTCGTCGTGGTTGCCGCACGCACCTCACAGGATCGGCACCGCGGCCTCACATTGTTCGTCGTCGAGCGCGGTATGCCGGGATTCGAGCGAGGACAGAATCTCGACAAGTTGGGCCTCCACGGTCAGGACACGAGCGAACTGTTCTTCAACGACGTCCGAGTTCCCGCGGCGAACCGGCTGGGACCGGAGGACGGCAAGGGCTTCTATCAGCTCGTGCGGAACCTTCCTCAGGAGCGGTTGTCGCTTGCTGTCATGGCGGCGGCCTCGGCCGAGGGCGTCCTGTCGAGGACTCTGGAGTACGTCCAGTCGCGGTCCGCCTTCGGCCAACCGGTCGGGACCTTCCAGCACAGCCGCTTCGTGCTCGCCGAGCTGCAGACGGAGCTCGACATCGCACGGGTCTTCGTCGATCACTGTATCGAGCTGCACACACGTCACGAGCTCACGCCGGTGCTGGCCGCCAAGGCGAAATGGTGGGTCTCCGAACTGCAATTCAAGGTCGCCGACCGCTGCCTGCAGTTGCACGGCGGATACGGGTACATCCGCGAGTACCCGGTCGCGCGAGCGTTCGTCGACTCCCGTGTGCAGTCGATCTACGGCGGCACGAACGAAATCATGCGCGAGATCATCGGCCAGGACATGGGGTTGAAGCCATGACATCCGTGCTGCCGCAGTCGAAGCGGCTCCACAGCCGGTGCCTGGACCCATTCGTGCCGGGGGCACATCCAGAACGGAGAACACAGTGACTGCCGAACTCCATGAAGCGTTCATCTACGACGCCATCCGCACTCCACGCGGAAAGGGGCGCGCGACCGGTGCGCTGCACACCGTCAAGCCGATCTCGCTGGTGGTCGGGCTCATTCAAGAGCTACGTGCTCGCCACCCCGATCTCGATCCGGCAGCCATCGACGACATAGTTCTGGGGATCGTGTCGCCGCTCGGCGACCAGGGGTCCGTGCTTCCGCGGATTGCCGCACTCGCAGCCGGACTGTCGGACACAGTCGGTGGGCTGCAGGTCAACCGATTCTGCGGTTCGGGACTCGAGGCGGTGCACATCGCCGCTCAAAAGGTTCGATCGGGATGGGACTCGCTCGTTCTGGCCGGCGGAGTCGAATCGATGTCCCGAGTGGCGATGGGCTCGGACCGTGGCGCATGGGCCGAGGATCCGGCCACCGCACTCGCCACGGGTTATGTGCCGCAAGGCATCGGCGCCGACCTGATTGCCACCATCGAGGGATTCACGCGGGAGATCGTCGACGCCTACGCGGTCCGGTCCCAGCAACGGGCCGCGGCTGCCTGGTCCGGTGGCTACTTCTCGAAATCCGTTGTCGCCGTGCGGGACCACAATGGCTCCCTGATGCTCGACCACGACGAGCACATGCGTCCGAACACGACCGTCGAGTCCCTGGCGAAATTGCCTTCGGCCTTCGCCGAGATCGGAGCACACGTGTACGACGCGGTCGCGCTGCAGCGTTATCACTGGGTGGAGAAGATCGACCACGTTCACCACGCGGGCAACTCGTCGGGAATCGTCGACGGCGCGTCCTTGGTTCTGGTGGGCACCGAGGCGGCCGGTTCCCGGTACGGACTGACCCCTCGCGCACGTGTAGTCGGTACGGCAACCTCCGGCGCGGATTCGACGATCATGCTGACCGGGCCGATCCCCGTAACCCGCAAACTCCTCGCCACAGCGGGCCTTGGTGTCGACGACATCGACCTCTTCGAGATCAATGAAGCGTTCGCCGCAGTTGCTCTGAAGTACATCAAGGACTTGGACATTCCCGAAGAGAAGGTCAACGTCAACGGCGGAGCCATCGCGATGGGCCACCCGCTGGGAGCCACCGGCGCGATGCTGGTCGGAACAGTCGTCGACGAATTGGAGCGGCGCAACGCGCGCCGGGCTGTCGTCACCTTGTGTATCGGCGCCGGAATGGGCATAGCAACGCTCATCGAGCGCATTTGACCCACATCCGACCCGTACGTATCTCGCGTTCGATGGAGCACCCATGACCAGTTTTGATCACCCTATGTTCGATTGGCAGCATCACTCCGATGGTGTTGTCGTCCTCACCATGAACGATCCCGACCACAGGACGAACACCGCGAACGAGCGATTCGTCCGGGAATTCCCAGCTGTGCTGGCCCGTCTGGAGGCCGAGCGTGACTCCATCACCGGGGTCGTCCTGACGTCGGGCAAGAAGACCTTCTTCGCCGGAGCGGATCTCACCTCATTCGTCACGGCAGGTCCCGACCAGATTCCAGCGGTCGAGTCGATGCTCAACGAACTGAAGACGAACCTGCGCAGGTTGGAGACCTTCGGGCGGCCCGTTGTAGCTGCGATCAACGGTGCCGCGCTCGGAGGGGGCTACGAGATCGCGCTCGCCTGCCACTACCGTGTCGTAGTCGATGATCCGAATGCTCTGGTGGGCTTGCCGGAATCTACGCTCGGCCTCCTGGCAGGGGCGGGCGGCACCGTGCGGACCGTCCGTATGTTCGGTATTCAGAAAGCGTTGACGGAATTCCTCTGGCCGGGAACCAAATTCAGCCCAGTGGAGGCTCTGCCGGCCGGGCTTGTGGACGAATTGGTAACCAGTGCCGGCGATCTGGTTGTGGCCGCGAAGCGCTGGATCGCTTCACAGCCGGAGGCGATTCAACCATGGGACAAGCCCGGCTATCTGATTCCTGGCGGCGCTCCGTCCGACCGGCGTGCTGCATCCTTGCTCTCCACGCTGCCGGCAGCGCTTCGTAAGAAGACACGCGGCGCACCCGACCCCGCTGCGGAAGCGATCCTCGCCGCGGTGGTGGAGGGCGCACAGGTCGATTTCGTGAGCGCACAGGCAATCGAGTCCAGATACTGTGCAGGACTCGTCGGGAGTCAGATCTCGTCGAACATCATCAAGGCGAAGTTCTTCGATCCAAGGGTTATCCGGCGCGCCACCAACAGGCCTGCTGGGTACCCGCAGTACCGAGCCGCGAGGGCGCTGATCGTCGGTACAGGGCCGGTTACCGGCGGAATCGCCTACGCCTGTGCGGCTGCCGGCATCGACGTCGCGGTCGCGGCCGAGCACATCGCGGATGCCGAGTCCGTCAAGGCGCATGCGGTGAAACTGCTCGAGGCTGCGAAGGCAGAGGCGATCGGTGCTCCCGAGAGTGCGGTACAGGTGACTGCGTGGACCCTCGACGACTGCCCCGGCGGCGCGGATGTCCTGATCGAATCGGTCTTCGATGACGGCGGACGCCGTCAGCAGCTGCTCGCGGCGGCCGCCGGCCGTCTGGGCCCGGACACGTTGGTCTTGTCGAACTCCTCGGCGATTCCCATTGCGACCCTTGCCGACAAGGCACCCGCACCCGAAAACGTTGTGGGCATGCACTTTTTCGCTCCTGTCGAGAAGATGGCATTGGTCGAGATCGCTGCCGCCGAACGAGCGAGCGACGAAACCCTTGCCAAGGCAATCGATTTCGCCAGGCAACTCGGCAAAACGGCGATCGTCGTCGGTGATGGTCCGGGCTTCTTCACCACTCGGATTCTGGAGGCGTATATCGACGAGGCGCTGCGGCTTCTCGTCGAGGGGATTCCAGCAAGCTCCATAGAACAAGGCGCCACGCAGTCCGGCTACCCGACCGGAGTTCTTGCCCTGGTCGATGATCTGGGTTTGCCCGTCATGAGTCGAATCAGCGACGAGATCGCGGACACGTTCGGTCGTGATCCGTCTAGCAGTGCTGCCGAAACCGGTCAGCTACTTCAGCGGTTGGTCAAGGAACTCGAGCGCACCGGCAGAGCAGATGGCACTGGGTTCTACGACTACCACGACGGCCGGCGCAACGGACTGTGGGTCGGATTGAGTGAGGCTGTCGGCGCCGCGCACCACGGCATCGACTTCGTCGATCTGAAAGAGCGCTTGCTCTTCCGTGAAGTTCTGGAAGCCATCCGCTGTTTCGAGGAAGGCGTCGTCCGAACCGTCCCGGAAGCCAACGTCGGATCCATCCTCGGTGTCGGCTTCCCCGGCTGGACAGGCGGGGTTCTGCAGTTTGCCAACCAGTACGAGGGTGGCCTGCCCGGATTCGTCTCGCGTTGCCAGGAATTGGAACTGGACTACGGCCCGCGGTTCCAGCCCAGCGAAGCATTGGTGGCACTGAGCGAAAAGGGCGGGCGCTACGAATGATTCGGAACCGACGCGGCTCGAGAGTCTGCGCGAGTTAGGTCGGTAAGTGGTCGAGGTCGGGAAACAGCTGCGAACCACCCAGCAATTGCTGGGTGGTTCGCAGATTTTTGTGACAACTCGGTCTCAGCGGCCCGAAGATCCGCCGTACTGACAGAGGCCCTCCTGCGGAACAGCCTGCCTCAGGCGGTCCGCTCGTCGATGACTCGCTGGATCTTTCCTTCGGACCTTGCCATCGAGTGGGGGGCGACGATATCCACGTCGACACTGACCCCTATGGCCTGCTTTATCGCACGTCGCAGTGAATTCGCTGCGGCCGCCTGTTCTTTGGCCGACGCACGATCGTGTGATTCGACCCGTACAGTGAGCGTGTCCATCCTTCCCTGCCGGGAGCGGACGAGCTGATAGTGAGGCGTGAGATTCGCTTCGCGAAGAATGACTTCCTCGATTTGCGATGGAAAGAGATTCACCCCTCGAAGCACGATCATGTCGTCACTACGGCCGGTGACTCGGGCTAGACGGCGGAAGGCTGGTCGAGCCGTTCCAGGGAGCAGCGTGGACAGGTCGCGAGTTCGGTATCGAATAATTGGGAAGGCCTGTTTGGTGAGGGAGGTGAAAACAATCTCGCCATGAGCGCCATCCGGCAAGGTTGTCATGGTGGCCGGGTCTATGATCTCCGGAAGAAAATGATCTTCCCAGATGTGCGGTCCATCTTTCGTCTCGATGCACTCCTGGGCCACACCGGGCCCGATTACCTCCGATAGTCCATATGTATCGAGTGCATCGATCCCGAGCCGTGCCTCGATCTCCTGTCGCATTGCCTCGGTCCACGGTTCGGCTCCGAATATTCCGACTTTCAGCGAACTGGATCGGGGGTCCACACCTTGCCGTTCGAATTCGTCGAGGAGGGTCAGCATGTACGACGGCGTGGCCATGATTATTTCGGGGCGAAAGTCGGTGATGATCTTCACCTGGCGAGCGGTCATCCCGCCCGAGGCGGGAATCACCGTGCATCCCAGCCGCTCTGCACCGTAGTGTGCACCGAGACCGCCCGTGAACAGGCCGTAGCCGTAGGAGATATGGACCTTGTGTCCCGGACGACCGCCGGCGGCTCGTATGCTCCGGGCCACTAGGCTCGCCCATACGTCAAGGTCTTCCGATGTGTACCCGACGACGGTCGGTTCGCCCGTCGTTCCACTCGAAGCATGGATCCGGGCGACGCGTTCTTGTGGCACTGCGAACATGCCGAATGGGTAGTTGTCTCGCAGGTCCTGCTTGGTCGTAAACGGATAATTGACCAAGTCGTCGAGGGATCTGCAGTCCTCCGGGCGCACCCCGAGTTCGTCGAAACGCCGCCTGTAGAAGGGCACATTCTCGTATGCGTGCTGAAGGGTCCATCGGAGCCGCCGGAGTTGCAGGGCACACAACGCGTCGAGATCCATCGACTCCGGCGGATCTGATTGTGTGTCAGGAACATCGTTGGAGGATGAGGCCTTTGCCATGGTTGCTCTACGACCTATCGGTGATGATGTCTGTTTACTGGGCCCTGATAGCAAGCGTCGTCGCAGTGTGACCTCGGCGACAGGGCGGAAGCGAACGTCTTGATTCACCGAATCGGTCTTGACCGATCGGATCTGATCTCGTCGTCTGCGCTATGCGGTTGGCGCATTTGTTGTCAGACATCACCACAGATTCAACACCGCAAGGGCTGTGAGCCCGGAGGTGAAATCCAGTACTCACGCTCGTGTGAGTCCTATTGTGGCGGGCTAGGTTTCGCAAATTTTGCGAAACATGTCAAGTCGAACCGGGCCGGACACGGGACTGCCTCCACGACCAGGCAGCCCCGACTGGTCCAAACCGCCTGGCAGGCATCGGTGACGGCAGAGTCGATTTGTTCGAGCCGAGCCACTGATCGAGAACTACAGGTCTTTGTAGCGCTCGATGACGTGGGTCCAGCCAGGCAAGTCGTCGATGCCCGAAACGGGAGCCGATGAGCCGGCGGCCGGGTTTACCGGGATGAGTACGCGGCCGACGCCCTGTGCCGCCAGCTCCGGGAGGAGATCGAGGTCTGTGGGCATGCTGACCGTGATTTCGATTTCCGCCGGATCGCGCCCGTATTCCTCAGCGCTGCTACGGAGTAGCTCGAGCTGACGTACGGAGAGTCCGCGCGATGGGAAGAACCCGTCACCGAGCCGCGCGGCCCGGCGGACTGCGGCGTTCACCTCACCGGCCACGATGATCGGGACGGTGCCGTGAACAGGCTTCGGCTCCATGTACGACGGCGGGAATCGTACGAAGTCCCCGTGGAACGACGGCTCGGGCTTGCTCCAGAGTTCGCGAATAACCTGGATGTATTCATCGGCACGTTGGCCACGATCGTCGAAGGAAGTACCCATCGCTTCCGCCTCCTCTCGCAGCCAGCCGACGCCGACGCCGAGGAGGACCCGTCCGCCGGAGAGGTGGTCGAGCGAGGCAACCTGCTTCGCGAGCTGCAGCGGATTGTGCTGAGGCAAGATCAATATCCCGGTCGCCAGGCGGATACGACTGGTTGCCGCAGCCACATAGGCCAGCCAGATCAGTGGGTCGGGCCAGTCGAAACTGCCCAGGTTGGCTCCGATTTTGCCGTCACTGGTGTAGGGGTACGCCGACGAGTGATCGGCGGGAAACACGATGTGCTCCGTTGTCCACATGGACTCGAACCCTGCCGCTTCGGCTGCTTGGGCCAGCTCCACGGCTCCGACCGGATTCGCGTAAGGACCGATGTTGCAGTATCTGATACCGAATTTCATGTCGAGCCTTTCGTGTGCATATGGATTCCGGCGGCTGCCTGACTGTCAATCCAGAGAGAGCGTCGTACGGCATGGCCTGTGCCAGTGCAGAACTGGGTGATGTGTCGGCGGGACTCGCGGCTCGCGGTGACGAGCACCTAGCAGGCAGTCTGCCGCACGGCCGGGCACCGACATATCTGCCGAGGCAGTTGTCAACTGTGTAGCCGGGGCAACCCTGGCGACCCGCGATCAGCGTGGTGTCGAGACGACCACATAGTCGTTGTCCGTTTCTACCTGCAGAACTTCCGCCACATAGGGGCCCTTGACCCGGCCGCCCTGTCGAGCCGCTTCGTCGATTGCCATCGCGATCTCGTCGCCGTGCTCGACCGTGACGTCGTACTTTCGAACACGGGTGCGGTCTGCGTCGAACCACGATTGACCGGTCTCGAGCTCGAATTCCCAGCCATGCCAAGGGCACACGACGAACTTGTTTTCCGGGTTGAATTCGAACTCACCAGGAGCATTCGACTCGAGCTCGCTGACGACCGCGCCCTTGCAGAGGGCGGCGCCCTGGTGTGGGCAGCGGTTGAGCAGGGCCCGAAACGTGCCGCCGACGTTGTAGATCCCGATCGAACGACCGTTCACTTCGACGATGCGGTGCTCGCCCTCGGGCACATCGCTGACGCGTGCGACCACATGTTTTTTCATTCCAGACTCCTTTGGCCGGGCGGAGGTCGAAGACCGGAACCGCGCAGGTACTGGGCTCCGATGCAGCGTCTCAAGAGACGGGTGTCACACCTATAGCGGCGCGGCCGAGGATCGGAATGTCCGGATTGGCGATGAGCACAACGACTCTCCCCACGTTTGTTCGTGTGGCGTTCATCTCCAATGCTCGAACCGGGAACATTGTCGACGCGTACATCGGATGTGCAGCGGAGTGGTGCCTAGCGTTGGGAGGATGAAGCGAGACTCCAATGGCGTAGGCAGCGAACTCGAGCTCGACCTGGTGGTTTCAGGTCTGACCGAGCTCGCGCAAGGCGTGCTCGGTATCGACCTGCGTTCTCCGATCGGCGCGGATCTGCCGGCCTGGACTCCTGGTGCGCACATCGATTTGCACCTGCCCGGAGGCCTCGTCCGCCAATACTCGCTGTGTGGTGACCCCTCCGATCGGACTGTGTGGACGGTCGGCGTGTTGCGGGAACCCGCAAGCCGTGGCGGCTCGGAATGGGTGCACAGAAGCCTGCGCGTCGGGGACACGTTGACGGTGCGCGGCCCGCGTAACAACTTCCCCCTCGTCGCGGCACAGCGGCTGCTTTTCATCGCCGGGGGTATCGGAGTCACTCCGCTGCTACCGATGATCGCCGCGGCCGACGCAGGAGGTTCCGATTGGAGGTTGCTCTACGGCGGGCGCAATCTGGCAACCATGGCCTTCCGCGATCGGCTCGGCGGATACGGTGATCGTGTCCAGATGCGTCCGGAAGACGAGTTCGGCCTGCTGGACCTCGACGGGTTTGTCGGTGACGCAGAACAGGGGACCGCCGTGTACTGCTGTGGCCCGGAGAAGCTGTTGATCGCAGTGGAAGAGCAGTGCGCCCGATGGCCCGCAGGCTCACTTCACGTTGAGCGCTTCCATCCGCGCGACGGTGCTCTCGATGGCGAGGCCACCGCGTTCGAGGTCATGCTGGAACGGACCGGCGTCACCGTGCGGGTCGAGTCGGACGAGACCATCGTCGACGCCATCGCCAAGGTCGGGGTCGAGGTGCCGACCTCGTGCCGTGAGGGCACCTGTGGCACCTGTGAGACTGCCGTTCTCAACGGCATCCCGGACCACCGGGACTCCTTTCTCACCGAGGACGAGAAGGAGGACAACGAGACGATAATGGTCTGTTGTTCGCGTGCACTCTCCGGCAGTCTGACTCTTGATCTATAAAATCGAAATACTGTAGACCCGAGGAGGGCGATGTGGCCGACCTCGAACAGAAGAGCCGTGCGGGTGCAGATGGCGTGACCGCGATATGCGACACCTTGATCGAGTCGATTCTGAGCGACTCGACCTTTCGGGTGCGGCTCGAAACCAGGATGCGCGACGAGCTGGCCGCCTACGGCGACCTCTCCGCGGAGGAGTTCGCGCGCATCCCGATGCTGAGGTGGGCGGAGATGAACGCCGACCGTCGTTCCTTCGTCAAGGCCGAGGATTATGACCGGTTCTTCTCGGCGGGTCAGATCCGCGCCCAGCAAGGTGTACCCGCTGGGGAAATGCTGCAGGCATACCGAATCGCGCACCAGGAGCTGCGTCGCAGGGCACGTGAGCTGCTGCAGAACGACAGCGATCGCGAGACGTTGCTGCTCGAGCTGTTCGAGCGCAGCATCGCGTACGTGGACACCGCGATGGTCGTCACCGCGGAGGGGCACCACGCCGCCGAGCTAGCGATCCGGTGGCGGGACAATCACCATCACAGCACGGTGGTGCGGAAAGTGCTGATCGACGGTGACTCCAGTTCCAGCCTTCGCAACGACCTGGAGTCCTTCGGAATCGACTGGTCCAAGCCCTTTTACGCTGTTCGCGCCCGTCCCGATGCCGGCAGCAACCTGGATGTCCTGCTCCGGTTCCTGCAACAAGGCGGTGAGGGGCCGAACCGCAACGGGTTGGTGGCTCTGGTCGACAGTGACTTGTGCGGCTTCGTCGCGGATCCGCCGGTGGCGGCACCGCTGATGGTGATCGGGGTATCTCCCCGAGTTCCTTTCTTCGATCTCCCTCGTGCGTTCGAGCTCGCGACGCGGGCTTTGCAGACCGCGATGGCCTTCGGCCTGCCTGCGGGCGTGTACGACATAGCGGGTCTCGGTGTGCGGGCTGCGATCACCGCGGACCACGATGTCAGTGGTCAGCTCTACAGCCGTTTCATTGCGCCCCTCGAAGATCAAGGCGAGTCCGGGACGGCCATCGTCGATACCGTCCGGCGCTATCTGGCCAACAGCCAGCGGCTCGACCTCACAGCAGACGAGCTTTGGGTGCACGTGAATACCATCCGCTATCGGATCAACCGATTCGAGCGGCTGACCGGTTGCTCTTTGAAGAAGACTGACGATCTCGTGGCTGTCTGGTGGGCGCTGCAGTATGCGCAAGCCCGTTCTGCTGCTCATCTGGACCACAACACCTGAACAGCTCCGGGTCCTGCCATGGACGGGGACCCGGAGCCGAATTTCAGCTCATCCGGTAGAAGGCTCTGGCATTGTCCGCCATAACGCCCGCCCGGGACTCTGCGGGGAGTACCGCGAGTAGCGCTTCAATGTCATCGGCGTGGTCATGTGGGTAGTCGCTCGCGAACATCAGCATTTCCGGGCCCAGCCACTCGATTATCCGGGCCATCTCGTCGGGGGGACCGGCATTGATCGGTGCGGTGGAGAAGCGAATGTGCTCCCGGATCACCTCACTGGGCGCCGTCTTCATCCACGGAACGGTTCGCCGGAGACCTTTCCATTCCTTGTCGAGTCTCCACATGAGCGAAGGTACCCAGGTGAACCCACCCTCCAGAACTGCCATTCGCAGCGTCGGGAATTTCTGGAACAACCCTTCCGAGAGAACACTTGTCAGTTGAGACATGAACAGCTGTTGCTCCCCGGCGCGCTCCTCGATGTACCACGATGGCCAGCCGCAGGGAGTGGGGGCGCCATCGCTGGTCCCACCGTGATGCATGCCGAAGACCAGATCATGTTCGAGGATTGCTTCGAAGAAGGGGTACCAGTTGCGCCTGCCGTAGAGGGCCGGGGAGCGTACCGGCATCAGAACTTGAACGAATCCCGGATGTGAACCGACTCTGTGGATTTCGCGGACCATGTCGTCATAGGTGTGCATCGGGATGACCATGGAGGCCTTCAGCCTGTCGTCTTGATCCAGCCACTCGGCGATGAGCCAGTCGTTGACGGCCCGCGCGATTGCATTGGCCAAGTCCGGATGCCGAACCGAGTCGAGTCCGGCGTAGCAGTTGAGAATGGCCTGCTGAACCGGCCAGGCGTCCAACACATCTTGCTGGACAATGCCCACATTGCTTGCGGCCGCCGGACCGCCTTCCCGGCGCCACTGTGCAGCGACCGTGCTGGGTGCCCCTGGCGGGTAGACCGTAGCGATCGAGAAAGGGCCCGAATAACCACGCTCGGTGATGAAGTCTCTCCACATGGGGGAGAGGTACTCCCACAGGGTGGATAAACCGGCGAACTGTGCGTGCACGTCGGTGTCGACAATCGCGCCGCTCCAGCCACCCAGAGACTTCGCCGTACCGAGGGCCTGTGTCGTGACACTCATCTGATTCTCCTTCCGATCGGTTCAGGCGCCGAAGCCGTAGAGTGCTGCCGCCGCGTCGGCCATGATCGACCGGCGAACATCCGGGGGGAGGTCGCGTGGCAATGCTTCGGCCGGTGAGTCGTAGTCCCAGTGGGGATAGTCACTGGAGAACATCAGGCGTTCGCCGAGGCCGAGTGAGCAGAATTGCGCGAAGGCGTCCTTGAACCACGCCGGCTTGGTGGGCTCCTCCATCGGCTGGGTAGTGAACCAGAAGTGCTCCGACAGGTACTCGGATGGCTTCCGCTGCAGGTGCGAGACCTCACCGCCGAGGACCTCGAAGTTCCGGTCGAGCCGCCAGGCGAATGGTGCCACCCAAGACCAGCCGCCCTCGACGATCACGACCTTGAGGGTGGGCCAGCGATCGAAGACCCCTTCGAAAACCAGGCTGGCCACATGCGACAACGCACCGTTCTGGTAGCCGGAGTGATTTTCGAAGTAGTACGACGGCCACCCCGCGCCGCTGAGCTGGTTCATGCCCGAACCGCCGGGATGAAATGCCAGCGGCATGTCGTAATGGGTCAGGATGTCGAACAAAGGCCAGTACTTCTCATGGCCGAACGGGCGCTCTGTGCGTGTGGACGCGATTACCTGGACCCAGCGGTCGTCGAGTTCACGGCATCGCTCGATCTCCTTCACCGCGAACGCCGGGTTGTCGTATTGGATCGCGACACTGCCGCGCCAACGGGGGTCGCTCCCGAACCACTGGTCCATAGTCCAGTCGTTGTTGGCCGTCTCGAGAGCCGCAGAGAACACCACCGGATCGTTGCCGCCGGAATGCGTGATCTGCCCGGGGATGTTGTTGAGTATGGCGATGTCAACGCCAAATGCGTCGAGATGCTGTTCGCGGGCAAACAGCGGGTCCCCACCCGCCACGCCACACGGCGGCGTCGCGTCATAGCGTTGCGCCCCCGGCCGAAGAGGGGGAGAAATATCGGTCTCGTGGCGGGTGCGAATTCCGTACGTATTGAGATGCTCGACCCAGCGTTTGGGCAGATAGGGCAGCAATGCTTGCGGATACGAGATGTTGTGGACGTCGGCGTCGACGACGCTAAGACCCACTAGTTCCGCACTATCGACGGACGGACGTGTAGCGGTTTCGGTCATGTAGCAAACAGTGGTCTCATGCACTACCCACCCGCCACGGCGGGAGATCCGAAGTCGGAAGCGATTCGCTTAGTGACGTTGACAATTCCGGGGTCGTCACGGGCCGCCTGTGCCGGATTGCTGTCGATACCGACAACGCAATCCGGTTGAGGATCGTGGACAGGCCAGTAGGCCAAACCGGTCCGAAAGCCAGACGATGCTTGGTGACCGGGCCGCAGTGGTCCCGGCATCAAACGACAACGGAGGTCCGCGCTCGTGAAGATGCAGGACGCAGTCAACGTCGACGACTTCCAGCGGCTCGCGCGGAAAAGGCTTCCACGACCGGTTTTCGACACGCTCGAAGGCGGTGCGGGAGACGAGGTCTCGCTCCGGCGAAACAGGTCGGCCTTCGACCGCATCGAGTTCCGGCCCCGTCCCTTGGTCGACGTCGCAAAAAGGGACCTCTCGACGACTGTGCTCGGTGAGCACCTCTCGATGCCGATCATGCTGGCGCCCACCGGCGCCGGCCGCGTCGCACGTTCCGGTGCCGAACTTGCCGTGGCCAGGGCGGCGGCACGAGCCGACGCGGTTTACATGCAAAGTACGGTGACGGCGTTTCCGCTCGAAGACGTCGCCGCGTGCACCTCGGCGAAGCTCTGGTTCCAGCTCTATCTACCACGCACGCCGGAGGAGACCGCAGATCTGCTTCGGCGGGTCAAGGCCGCGGGCTACCGGACGCTGTCGATCACGATCGACACCGCGGTTTTCGGCAATCGCGAGCGCGATGCCCGCAATAAGCTGCTGAGCCGGCCACCATGGCACCCGCAGATGCTCGCCACAGGTCTTACGCGACCCGCCTGGGCGATGGATTTCCTGCGCGGGAACTTCGGGCCGTGGCGGCCCGGGGGCCGGTCCCGGCTGAGTCTGGAGCAGACGCGCGAAACCATCATGTCTTCGTCCTATTCGGTGACCTGGGACGACATCGAGCTCGTCCGTTCGTTGTGGGACGGGCCGTTGCTGGTCAAGGGGCTCATGCGCGGGGATGAATGCGATCGGCTGGTGGCAGCCGGGGTGGATGGCGTGGTGGTGTCCAATCACGGTGGCCGCCAGCTCGACGGTGTTCCGGCCACCGTAGATGTGCTCTCTGAGGTCGTTGACGCTGCCGCTGGCCGACTAGAGGTGTTTCTCGACGGAGGCATCCGACGAGGCAATGACGTGGCCAAAGCGCTTTGCCTCGGTGCTGCAGGGGTCTTTGTCGGCCGGCCCTATCTGTACGGGCTCGCGGCAGGCGGTGAGGAGGGCGTGGTCCGGGTGATCGAGCTCCTGCGCGCCGAGTTGGACAGGGCCATGGCCCTGCTCGGTGCCGCCACAATTGCCGACCTGGACTCCAGCCTTGTCTCCGGAGCCCGGGTAACCACCCCTGTGTCGTCGTAGGAAGGGAAAACTGATGCCGTTGTCCATCGACGTGCCCGGGAAGATCATCGCCGTCGGGCTCAACTATTACGACCATGCCAGAGAAATCGGAGTCGATGTGCCCGACATTCCGATGCTCTTCGGGCATTGGCCCAACGCGCTGATCGGTCCAGGTGACCCGATCGTTTTGCCGGACCCTGCGCTCGATCACCAGATCGACTACGAGGCCGAGCTCGCGGTGGTGATCGGAGAGCGAGTACGGGGGATCTCGGCCGCGGAGGCACTCGACGCTGTTGCGGGCTATTGCGCCTTCAATGACGTCAGTGCCCGAACACTGCAGCGAACTGCCGGTGGCGGACAGCAGACCATGGGCAAGTCGCTCGATACCTTCGATCCCGTGGGCGCCATGACATCGGCTGCGGAACTACGTGATCCGCAGCGGCTGCGGATCCGCACGATTCTCAACGGGCAGATCATGCAGGATGGCAACACCTCGGACATGATCTTTCCGGTGGCGGAGGTGATCGCCTACCTGACCCGGACGATCACCCTCGAGCCAGGGGACCTGATTGTCACAGGCACTCCCGCCGGGATTGGTGTGCTTCGCAACCCACCGGTCATGCTGCGGCCCGGGGACGAGGTGACGATCGACATCGAAGGCCTGGAGCCGTTGACCAATCCGGTTCATGCCAGGGCTTGACCGCGGCGCAGGACCTCTGATTCGGAACTCGTCGGCGACATCTCCGCCTCCACATCCGGCACCGTGCAGCGGACACAGCACTCGTGTTCGAAAGATCGGACCTGAATCTCTGCGGAGCTCGGTCCGCAACCTCTTCTCGCTTCGGCGGCCGCGCTGCGGCGCCAGTCACCTCTCCGGAGTTCAAACATGACAGTCCCAGCGACATTTCGCACCGATCTCGACTCCTCCTCGCCCGACCCACTCGCGGACATCGAGCGTCGTGTGCTGTGGCTGGCGACCGCAATGGTGCACCACGCCAACCGAATTCGACCCAACCCGGGCGGACTGAAGGTCGGCGGCCATCAGGCGTCGTCGGCATCGATGGTCACGATCATGACCTCGCTGTGGTTCGAACAGTTGCGTGCCGCCGACCGTGTGTCGGTGAAACCTCATGCCTCGCCTGTGTTGCACGCGATCAATTACCTGCTCGGCGAGCTCGATGAGAAGTACATGACGACCCTCCGGGAATTCGGTGGACTTCAGTCGTATCCCAGCCGTGCCAAGGACCCGGATCCGGTCGACTACTCGACCGGATCGGTGGGGATCGGGGCTACCGCCCCGATCTGGGGCGCTTTTGCTCGCCGTTATGTCGATGCCGCGTTCGGCGCAGTTGGCATGGGTCGTCAGTATTCCCTGGTCGGCGATGCCGAACTGGACGAAGGCGCGGTGTGGGAGGCGTTGCAGGACCCGTCGGTTCCCGAACTCGGCGAGATCGTGTGGATCGTAGATCTCAATCGGCAATCGCTCGACCGCGTCGTACCCAACATCGCGGCAGGCAAGCTCGAGAAGATGTTCGCCGCAGCTGGCTGGCAGGTCATCACCGTCACATTCGGCCGACTGCTGGAGTCACTGTTCGCCCGCCCCGGCGGTTCCGCGCTGCGCGCACGGATCACCGCCATGCCCAACGCCGAATACCAGCGACTGCTGCGCTGCGACGCGGACGACCTGCGCACCCGGCTGCCCGGTGCGGGCAGCGACGCAGGCGAAATCGCGGACCTGCTCACCTCCGTGGACGACACCATGCTGCTGGCCGCGATCCGCAACCTGGGCGGCCACGATCTCGATGCGTTGCGCGCCGCGTACGCGAGAATCGACGACACCAGGCCGACTGTGATCATCGCCTACACGATCAAGGGCTACGGGCTGCCGACCGAAGGACACCCCCAAAACCACTCCTCATTGTTGACCGTGCAACAGTTCGATGAGCTCGCCGGCCAGCTCGGCATGGACTCGGCCCGGCCGTGGGCTCGCTTCGATCCCGACACACCTGCCGGTAAGTTGTGCGGCGACGCCGCGCGGCGGCTGCATCGTGACGACCCCGCCGCCACGGTCCCGCCCGTGGTGCCGGCCGACTTCGGCCGTACGCCGACCGGGACATCGACAACCCAGGCAGCACTGGGCCGAGCGCTGCTGGACTTGAGCAGGCAGGCTCCCGACGCGGCACGGCGTGTGGTTACCGTCAGCCCGGACGTCAGCTCGAGCACCAACCTCGCCGGATGGCTGAACAAGGTAGGGGTTTGGTCGCCGACCGAACGACACAACTGGTTCGCCGACGACGCCGAGACCATCATGCACTGGCGGGAAAATCCCACCGGGCAACACATGGAACTGGGCATTGCCGAAACAAACCTGGTCGGGCTGCTGGGAGAGCTCGGCGCGACCTGGAGCCGCTGGGGGCAGCCGCTTTTCCCGATCGGAGTGCTTTATGACCCGTTCGTGGAACGTGCCCTCGAACCCTGGTCCTACGGCATCTACGCGGGCGGCCAGTCCATCCTGGTGGGTACCCCGTCCGGGGTCAGCCTGGCGGCCGAAGGTGGGGCACACCAGTCGATCAAGACACCGTCGATCGGGCTGGAGCAGCCCGGCTGCGTGAGCTTCGAACCCGCGTTCGTGGTCGAGGTGGAGTGGATGCTGCTCGACGCGATCGGCAGGCTCGGCCGTCCCGGCGGCGGCTCCACCTATCTGCGGCTGTCCACCAGGCCGGTCGATCAAGCCCTCGCCGGCATGCCGCAAGATTCGGCGGCCAGGGAACGCCGGCGCCGTCACGCCGTGGCCGGCGCCTACCTGTTGCGCGCGGCGTCGGGCCGCCCTGCGGTGACGCTGGTCGGCATGGGCGCGATGGTCACCGAAACCCTCGCCGCGGCAGACCGTCTCGCCGAGATGGGAATCGACGCGGACGTCGTCAGCGTCACCTGTCCCGGCCGATTGTTCGACGCTGTGCAGGCACGACGTGGGCTCTGTGATGCCCCCTCGTGGATTCTGGACCAGGTCTTTGCTGCCGATCG
Source organism: Nocardia sp. NPDC059154 (assembly GCF_042755705.1). Lineage (NCBI taxonomy): Bacteria > Bacillati > Actinomycetota > Actinomycetes > Mycobacteriales > Nocardiaceae > Nocardia > Nocardia sp. NPDC059154. Next base: position 46,050 of record NZ_JBHZCS010000023.1, on the reverse strand, counting down.
CGCCGCGCCGATGGTGACCGTTCTCGACGGCCACCCGCACACACTGACCTTCCTGTCGACAATCAACCATGTCCCGACCACCTCGCTTGGCGTCAGCAAGTTCGGCCAGGCCGGCGGACTTCACGAGGTTTATCGCTACCACGGCATCGACACCGAGTCCATCGTCCGAGCCGCCCTCGACCTGGCGCAATGATCACGAAACGGAACAACCCATGAGCACCCCACCGCAGGGGACCACCGTCACCCTCCCATCCCTGGGCGACTCGGTCACCGAGGCCACTGTCACCCGCTGGCTCAAAAACGTCGGCGACACAGTGGAATTCGACGAGCCACTGTTGGAAGTCGCGACCGACAAGGTCGATACCGAAGTCCCCTCGCCCGCGCCGGGAGTTCTGGTGGAACTTCTGGTCGCGGAGGACACCACAGTCACGATCGGCGACGCGCTGGCTATCATCGGCCCCGCCGAGTCATCGCTTGAAACGCCGGCCCCGGTGCTGTCCGCGGAGCCAGTCGGTACCGCAATCGCCGCCGAGCCTGCGGTGGTCGAGGATCAACTGGCGCCTCCGCTCGCCGCAGTGCAGCCGATCACGGCCATGGAAGAACGAGTGGAGAAGCTTCCGCGCATCCGGCAGATCATCGGCGCGCGCATGCACGAATCGCTGCAGAAAACCGCCCAGCTGACCACCGTGGTAGAGGCCGACATCACCGCGGTGGCGCAGCTGCGCGAAGCACATAAAGCGGAATTCGCAGCCCGCACCGGCGTAAAACTGTCGTTTCTGCCCTTCCTGGTCAAGGCCACAATCGAAGCCCTGCACGAGCATCCGCTACTCAATGCGTCTGTCGACCCCGACTTCACCCGGGTCACCTACCACACTGGTGTCCGCCTCGGTATCGCCGTGGACAGTCCACGCGGATTGATGGTGCCGGTAATCGGCGACGCGGACCACCTTGGTGTGGAGCAGCTTGCGGTCGCTATCGCCGAGGCCGCCGATCGTGTGCGCACCGGCCGCATCGGTCCGGACGAAATGACCGGCGGCACGTTCACCATCACCAACACCGGCAGCCGCGGCGCCCTGTTCGACACTCCGATCATCAACTATCCGCAATCTGGCATCCTCGGCACCGGAGCGATCGTCGAACGATTTGTCCCACTCCGCGATTCGTTTGGCAACCGGACGTTCGAAGTGCGGTCGATTGTGCACTTGGCGCTGAGCTACGACCACCGGCTAATCGATGGTGCTGACGCGGCCAGGTTCCTGGCCACTGTCAAAAATCGCATCGAAACTGGCTTCCTCCCTGCCGATCTGAACTGAACCGGCTGCGTACTTCCTGGTTCGCTGCTGTCGCCACACAGCAGTTGAAGCTGGACATGTGAAGTCTCCGCTTCATATGGCCTGTGCTCGTTGGCTTCTCGATGTAATTAGCAATGTTTCCGGATATCAGCCTCTCTGACAGGAGTTCTATGCAGACACAATCGCAGGCGCAGCCGCTTGCCTCGCGGCGCGTTCATTGGGCCAATCACGTTGCTCGGCATGCTCTGATGAAACCGGACGCCACTGCAATTCGCTATCGCGGCATATCGACGAGCTGGCGCACATTGGAGGATCGGAGTTCGCGTCTCGCGGCTGTGCTGAGCGGGATGGGGGTGAGGGAGCGCGACAGGATCGCGTTGTTGCTCACCAATCGTCCTGAGTTCATCGAAGTGATGCTTGCAGCGAACAGGCTGGGCGCCACGGTCGTGCCGTTGAACTTCCGTCTCAGTCCGACGGAGGTCGAGTTCATCGTCACGGACAGTGGTGCGGCGGTGGTCATCGTCGAAGACTCACTCCTCGACGCGGTCTCCACGGTGTCGCGCTCGGTTCCGCACATTGTGGTCGGATCCGGGAGCGCGGGCCCTTCGCTCGAGGCGGAGATCTGCAACGTCACGGAGATTCCTCCGACCAATGATGTGGCCGAGGATTCACCTGCAGCGATCATGTACACCTCGGGTACCACGGGTAGGCCGAAGGGCGCGGTGTTGTCGCATCAGAATCTTCAGATGCAGGCGCTGGCTTTGATCCGTGCGTGGCAGCTCTCCAGCGACGGATCCGAGGTCAACCTTGTGACTTCGCCCCTCTTTCACATCGCAGCGCTGGCTACCGTGGGTCCCTTTCTTTTGATCGGCGCCACTATCGTGTTGCATCCGACTGGCGCATTCGATTCAGGAGAGGTTCTCGACTGTCTCGAGCGAGAACGTGTGACAAGCGTTTTCATGGTTCCGACGCAATGGCAGGCGATCGTCGACGACACCAGTCTGCCCGATCGTGATCTGAGTTTGCGTGTTGTCTCGTGGGGTGCCGCCCCGGCGTCGACCAGCTTGCTCATGCGCATGAACGAGGTGTTCCCTGGCGTATTGAACGTGGCGCTTTTCGGGCAGACCGAGATGTCTCCGATCACGTGCATGCTCGACGGGACGGATGCTGTACGCAAGATCGGATCGGTGGGGAAGCCGGTCGACACTGTCGCTGTCCGGGTGGTGGATGAGGATATGAACGATGTGCCGACCGGAGAGGTCGGGGAGATTGTCTATCGTGGTCCTGGTCTGATGGAGGGCTACTGGCGAAATCCGGTGGCAACTGCAGAGGCATTCGAGGGCGGATGGTTCCACTCCGGAGACCTTGTCCGCGTAGATGATGAAGGATTTGTCTACGTCGTCGACAGGAAGAAGGACATGATCATCTCCGGGGGCGAGAATATCTACTGTGCCGAGGTAGAGAACGCCATCGCGGCACATTCCGATGTCATCGACGTCGCTGTTATCGGAAGGGCTGACGACCACTGGGGTGAGATCCCGGTCGCGGTTATCGTTGCTCAGCCTGGTACGACGATCACCGTCGATACTCTGGCGGACTGGCTGGTGGGTCGCGTGGCGCGCTACAAGCGCCCGAAGGTCGTCGAGTTGGTGGACGAGTTGCCGCGCAACGCGAGCGGGAAGGTCGTCAAAGGCGCACTCCGAAGCCGGTATGGCTCAGTCGGGCTCGTGCCTGAGGCATCCTGAACGAGAGCGGAAGTGGTCGATCATGGGGAGACGCGAATGCTCCCCGTTCGGCGTGGTGGAAGCGACAGATAATGTCGCCATGCCCCTTCCTCATGCGCGCGGACGACTCGACTGGTCGGACTTGTCGGTGCTGGTGAGGTGGTATCGCGATCCGGGCGTCGAGCTGCCCGTCGGAGCGTGCGGGCGGATCCATCTCAACGATAAGCGAACGGCGATCCGAGTCGATCACCGAAAGTACCTGGCGGAGAGGGTTTGTCGGCGGAGTGACTGTGAGACATCCGGTACGGCCGTGTTCCGTAAGAACCGTGGTTACACGGTGAAGCTGCCCGGTGAGCTACCGCGTCCGACTCGTGAGATGGCCCGTGCAAGTGCGCGTTTGACGCGATTCAGCACTGCTTTGCGCCAGCTTATCGTGGATTCGGCGCAGCGCGAACACGATCCGGCGAAGCTCCACGGCCCCGCGCCTGATTCGATCGGCCAGGACTCCGGGTGTCGGTGTCGAGAGTTTGCCGCACTGATGGAGACCGGGCGCACGGATACGCTCTTGGCATTCGGCGAGGCCGAGATTCGCACGGTGCTGGATCACGAGCACGGCGGTCAGGCCGTTGGCAACAACCTACGATTCCTGCTCTATCACGTCCTGGACGTGTACCTGCGCACCAACCTGATCGTCGCCGTCGGACTCGAGGACAGGTGTCAGGAATGGGGGTCGATGACGCCCGATAGCCGGTTCCGCAGGCAGGTGCTGCACGACTGCGACGGGCTGACCTTCCTCCCGAACGCTCGCCGCTTCCTCGAAAACGACGTCTACATGGTCGACCGCCGTGCCACTGAGCAACTCGTGGAGGCGTGCTTCAGCTATCTGGCCCACTACGAACTGCTGTGCCGGGCAGTGGGCCGCGATGCCGACTGGACCGCACTCATCCACCCTGAATTAGGACTCGCCTGGTCGCCGGCCTCCGCATGACGCACACCCGCAGTGCGCGCGGGGCCGCGACGCGGAACTCGCCCAACTCGGCCCGACCGGCTATCGGCCACTCCGTGACACCCTGTAATAGGCGGCCGGGCCAGCGTAGCGGCGCCGGGCACGTGGCATCCGGTCTGTAAGGCCCGGCGTAGCCATCGCGCCCACCGGATTTGCCTCACCGGTAGGACTTTTGGATAGTCCCGTCCATTCTCACGATGTCGCAGGCTGTTCGAAGTGTCCGCCGAAGGCTTTTCGCATGGCGGACAGCGCCTTGTTCGCGTAATCGGCCTCACCTCTCGAGGCGAACCGCTCCAACAGTGCAGCAGTCAGTACATGAGCTGGGACGCCTTCGTCTATGGCGGCCTGCACGGTCCACCGCCCTTCGCCGGAATCGGCTACCCGGCCGGAGAACTCGCTGAGTCCTGGGTCGGCGTATACGGCGGCGGCTGTGAGATCCACGAGCCAGGAACTGACTACGCTGCCACGGCGCCATGCTTCGAGGATGGCGGGGACGTCGAAGTCGTATCGGTAGAAGTCTGCATCTGGCAGCGGTGCGGTTTCTGCGTCGGATGCGCGGGCAGCGGCCCCGATATTGGCGTTTCGCAGTATTGCCATGCCCTCGGCCAACGCCGCCATCTGGCCGTATTCGATGCCGTTGTGCACCATTTTCGCGAAGTGCCCGGCTCCTGCGGGACCACAGTGCACGTATCCGTGCTCTTCACGTGCGGGCGTTCCATCCCGGCCTGGTGTGCGTGCGCAGACTTCGGTGCCCGGTGCCAGGGCGCGAAAGATCGGGTCCACTCGGTTCGCGACCGTCGCGTCGCCGCCGATCATCAGGCAGAATCCGCGTTGGTCGCCGTAGACGCCGCCGCTGGTTCCGACATCCAGATAGTGGATGCCTCCCTCTGCGAGACTGGCGGCGCGCTCGACATCGTCGCGGTAGAAGGAGTTTCCGCCATCGATGAGCACGTCGCCCGGTGCCAGCAATGGCCGCAGATCGGCTATTACCTTGTCGGTAACCGCAGCAGGCACCATCACCCACACGATTCGTGGCGGTTCCAATGCCTCGACCAACTCGGTGAGTGAATCCGCTCCCCGAATGCCCTCCGCTCGCAGCCGGTCGACGGTTACGGCGTCCGGGTCGTACACCACACACGTGTGCTCGGCTCGCGTCAGTCTGCGGGCCAGCCCTGCTCCCATCCGGCCGGCGCCGACCAATCCCAACTTCATGTAAATCCTTTGTTGTTCCTAGGAATTCGTCTGTTCTAGAACTCGGATCGATGGGCTGCCAGTGCGGTGGCGATGGTTAGGGTCAGCGTTCGCCAGGATTGCTGGAACTTGGAAACACCTTCACGCTCCAGCACGGCTCCGACTTCGTTCATGTCGATCCCAAGGGTCGCAAGTTGTTCGAACACCCGACGTGCCTCGTCGTACCGGTCGGTTACCTGGTTACCGCGAACCTGACCGTGATCGACAACCGCGGCCAGCGTCGGCTCCGGCACGGTATTCACCGTGTTGGGTGCCACGAGTTCGATCACGTAGCGCGTGTCTTCGTATGCGGGATCCTTGACGCCGGTCGATGCCCAAAGCGGCCGTTGCGGACGGGCTCCGGCCGCAGCCAACGCACCCCAACGCTCGCCCTGGAGCGTGTGCTCGAAGGCCTGGTAGGCGAGTATTGCGTTTGCGATCGCTGCCCGACCGCGCAGCGCTTTTGCTTGATCAGTTCCGAGTGCGTCGAGCCGCTTGTCCACCTCGGTGTCGACACGCGATACGAAAAACGATGCCACACAGGCGATCTTCGTCAGATCATGCCCATTCTGAAGCGCCAGGTCCATGCCGTCGAGGAAGGCATTCAACACCTCGCCGTACCGGTCGAGGGAGAAGATCAATGTGACATTGACGCTGATGCCCTTTGCCAGACAGGCTGTGACCGCACTCAACCCGGCTGGGGTGGACGGGATCTTGATCATCACGTTGGGTCGGGCAACCAACCACCACAACAGGTCGGCTTCCGCCACGGTTCGATGGATGTCGTGTGCCCATCCCGGATCGACTTCGATCGAGACAAGGCCGTCGCGGCCGTCGCTCGCTTCGTATACCGGTCGCAAGACATCGCATGCTGCCCGCACATCGCCGCACGCAAGGATGCGTGCCACGTCGGCAGGTGAAACCCCGAGGCGTGCAAGGTTGCGGAGATCGGCATCGTAGTGCTCGGAATCGTGCAGCGCGTCATGGAAGATCGTCGGGTTGGTTGTCACGCCGACGACACCCTCGCTGATCAATCGCGCCAGATCGCCTGAAGTCAGCCGCTGCCTGCTGAGGTCGTCCAACCAGATGGAAACGCCCTCGTCGGCCAGTAGTTTCAGCGTGTTACTCACAAGGGCTCCCTCTGTGATGGCTTGTTCTGTCAGTCTTTTGCACCGGCTGTATGCGTGACCCGGCGCGAAAGCGCGCTCAGCTCAGTGCGCGCAGTCTGGGCAGGATGTCTTCGGAGAACTGGCTCAGGAAGCGTTCCTGATTGTGGCCGGGCCCATGGAACACCAGGTGATTGAGCCCGGCATCGAGGTAGGGCTTGATCCCTTCGATGGCTTCTTCGGGGTCTGACGCGACGATCCATCGCTTCGCCACCTGTTCGATGGGAAGCTGGTCGGCTAATTCCTCCATCTCGACGGCCGAACCGACACTGTGCTTCTGTTCGGCGGTCAGCGACAGCGGCGCCCAGAATCGCGTGTTGGCCAGTGCCTGTCGGCGATCGCGGTCATAGGACAGTTTGATCTCGATCATCTTGTCGATGTCGTCCGGATTGCGCTGCGCCGCAGCTGCACCCGCGGAAACCGCCGGCATCAGCTTGTCGTTGTAGAGCTCCATGCCCTTGCCGGAGGTGCAGATGAAACCGTCTCCGGTCCGCCCGGCGTACTTGGCGACAACCGGGCCTCCGGCGGCGATGTACACGGGAATCGGCCTCTCTGGGCGATCGTAGATGTTGCCCTTGACGGTCGTGTAGTACTGGCCTTCGAATGACACGTCGGTGTCGGTCCAGAGTTGGCGCATCACCGTGATGGCTTCGCGTAGACGGGCGAAGCGCTCTTTGAATTCTGGCCATTCCCGGCCGGATACAGCGATCTCGTTCAGGGCCTCACCGGTGCCGACACCGAGCATCACGCGCCCACCGGAGAGGAGAGACATGGTGGCGAATGCTTGAGCGATCACCGCAGGGTTGTAGCGGAACGTCGGGGTGAGGACGCTGGTGCCGATCTGGACGCGGCTGGTGCGCTCGGTGACCGCGGCCATCCATGCCATGGCGAACGGTGCGTGGCCGCCCTGATGCCGCCACGGCAAGAAGTGATCGGATACGACCACGCTGTCCAGGCCGAGCTCCTCAGCGCGAACGGCGTATTCGACCAGGTCACGCGGACCGAACTGCTCAGCGGATGCCTTGTATCCGACCTTCATCTGCATCGGTTGACTACTTTCGATTGGTGACCGGCGGCGGGCCGGGGTTGCTGGCGGCGGCGTCAACGTTCCGAACCCGGCGGTAGCGGGCGATCAGCGCGTTGGTGGAGCTGTCGTGCGCTGGTTCGCACTGACCCTCGATTTCGTCGAGAATCCTTGTTGCCAGGGCCTTTCCGAGCTCGACACCCCATTGGTCGAAGGAATTGACGCCCCAGATCCAGCCTTGGGTGAAGACCTTGTGCTCGTACAGTGCGATCAGTTGGCCGAGTGTGTAGGGAGTGAGTTCCGGCAGCAGGATCGTGTTACTCGGGCGGTTTCCGGGGAACTGCCGATGGTCGCGCAATTGGGCTGGCCCGTCGGCGATTTCGGGCTTTCCGAACGCCAGCGCCTCGGACTGCGCGAACAAGTTGGCCATCAACAGATCGTGATGCCCGGGCAGCTCATGGTCGGGTCGCAGAACGCCTATGAAGTCACAGGGTACGAAACTTGTGCCCTGGTGCAGCAATTGGAAGAACGCATGCTGCCCGTTCGTTCCGGGCTCTCCCCACAGGATCGGTGCGGTGTCGACGCTGATCGGTTTCCCGCTTCGGTCGACCGATTTGCCGTTGCTCTCCATGTCCAACTGCTGCAGATACGCAGGTAGTCGCGACAATCGCTGGTCATAGGGCAACACCGCGTGGGTCTGCGCATCCCAGAAGTTGCGGTACCAGATTCCGAGCAGGCCGAGCAGCACGGGAATGTTCCGCCGCAGTGGTGCGGTACGGAAGTGCTCGTCCATCGAGTGTGCGCCGGCCAAGAACCGCCGGAACCGCTCCGGTCCGATCGCGATCATCAATGACAGGCCGATCGCGGAATGCACCGAGTATCGTCCGCCAACCCAGTCCCAGAACTGGAACATGTTGGCTGGGTCGATTCCGAACTCGGTGACCTCGCGAGCGTTGGTCGAAACGGCCACGAAGTGTTTTGCGACCGCCGCCTCGTCCGGCAATGCTGCCAGCAGCCATCGCCGTGCTGTTCGGGCATTCGTCAGCGTTTCCACGGTGGTGAAGGTCTTGGATGACACGACGAACAGCGTGGTGGCCGGTTCCAGGGTATGAAGAGCCCGAGCCAGGTCGTGGCCGTCGGCGTTGGATACGAACCGCACATCGAGTGTGTCATCGGCGAATCCCCTGAGGGCTTGAAAGGCCATGGCAGGCCCGAGGTCCGAGCCGCCGATACCGATGTTGACCACCGCGCGGATCGGCTCTCCACTTGCACCGAGCCAGTTGCCCGACCGAACGCGACTCGCGAAGTTCTCCATCTGGTCCAGCACCTGCTGGACGTCGGGAACGATCTCGCGTCCGTACGCTTTGACGACGGAGCCGGAGGGCGCCCGCAGCGCTACGTGCAGTACTGCCCGGTTCTCTGTGACGTTGATGCGTTCGCCGCCGAACATGGCCGCGATGCCGGAGGAAAGCCCTCTCTCCTCGGCCAGCTGCAACAAGAGATCGATGGTCTCAGCGCTGACGAGGTTCTTCGAATAGTCGAGTACAAGCTCGTCGTCGACGACTGTCATGACCGGTCCGCGGTCCGGCTGCGCCTCGAACAGGTCGGTGATCCGCGTGCCGCCCATACGGCGACGGTGACGTTCTAAGTCCGCCCATGCGGGTGTGGAAACCGTACTCACGAAACCTCTCACCTGTTCGTAGCTCGGAAGCTCGTCGCTGGCGGTGTGGGTCCAAGCGTGCAGACTCAGTGCAGACTCATGCAGAAGGGTGCATGCATGCTTGTTATCGCGCAGCGATCCGGTCGGTGCACTCCGCCGTGCATCGGCTTTACGCGTCACCTACCGAACTTCTCCAATGACGGAGGCCGTACTGCTCGATTTCGGGCCATCATTGCACGAAAGCATGCAATACAAAGATAAGTCTGTCAATGTTTCGCGCAGCACCGCGTACCATCCGAGAAGTCACGGACTTGGGCATGGCCCTGAACACCTGGGAGGTAACCGTTGCTCGCCAGCTCTCGTCGGCGCGAGATCCTCGGTCGGTTGATCACTGACGGCTACGCCGGAGCCAAGGAGCTCGCGCAGGAGTTGGGTGTCGATACATCCACCATTCGGCGCGATCTGGACATGCTCGAACGTGACGGCCAGATTCAACGCACGCACGGCGGGGCGCGTCCTGTCCCCGGCGTGACCGCCGATCTGCCGTACTCCCAGAAGCGCGGTGTACGGCTGAGCGAGAAGGCAGCCATCGCCCGCGTCGCTGCGGCCCGGATCGAGGACGGCGACACCGTCATCCTCGACAGCGGGTCGACAACCTACGAGGTCGCGGTCGCTTTGCGTCACCGCGAGGAGTTGACGGTGATCACCAACGACTTGCACATTGCCGAATACGTCGCGGGCCTCAACCGCTTCCGGCTACTCGTCGCGGGAGGCGAGGTTCTCGGAACGGTGTACACCCTGGTCGGTGATCGTACGGTCGAATTCCTCAGCGACTACGCTGCAGACTGGACGGTCCTGGGTGCCGACGCGGTGGATGTGAGGTCAGGAATCACCAATACGAACACCCTCGAGGTACCGGTTAAACGCGCCATGGTCGCGGCAGCGCGATCCACGATCGTGGTCGCCGACAGCTCGAAATTCGGCCACCGGGCCCTGGCCAAGGTTGCGGGTCTGGACGAAGTGGACCTGCTGGTGACCGACGCCGCGCTGGACGCCGCGGCGTGGGAGTCTTTCGGTGACAGACTCATTCGTGCGGATGTTCAGTCCTGAGCATCGGCGAGAGCGTGGAATCTTCGCCCAGTTACGCTTCTGCGGGATAGGTCGAACTCATTGTCTTCGGAAGGCTTCCCCGGCAACGACCGCAGCATCGAAGTGGCGCCTTCGCGAAATCACATCGAGCTCGAGGCACCGTTGACTCCTACAGGGCGGCCGTCAACGCAAACCTGGTGTAGACGGGCTGACCCTCGGCTCGCATAGCTCCTCGATTCTTGTGAATCCGACCTATTATCGACGTGTCGGGGCCGTTTACGTCGAGAGGTCAACTCATGCGTGGCTGCGACAACAAGGTGCGGTCGATCGGATCCGAAGATCCGCGGGCGCGCCCACCATCCCACCCGTGTAGACCGTTGAGGCGATAGTGGATCGCGATGGCGAGGGGACTCGGCGCGACCCGAGCTTCGGTATCGCGGCGGAGCTGGCTGCGGCTGGTTTCGATGATGCGGAGGAGATCGGTCGCGGTGGCTTCGGCGTCGTTTACCGGTGTGTCGAACCCTCGCTCGAGCGCGCTGTCGCGGTGAAGTTACTCAGTGCCGAGGAGAGCCGGCAGGAGCGCCAACGCTTCTTGCGTGAGCAGCGCGCCCTGGGGCGCTTCTCCGGGCATCCGCACATCGTCCAAGTTTTGCAAGCCGACATTACTGCGACCGGTCGTCCCTTCTTGGTGATGCCGTTCCACGCCCGAGGTTCGCTGCTAGCGCGAATCGGCGCGACCGGGCCGATGCCGTGGCAGGAAGTGCTGTCTGTCGGGGTGAAGATGGCCGGAGCCTTGGCGGCCGCACATGCGAATGGGGTCGTACACCGCGATGTGAATCCCGCGAATATCCTCCTCACGGACTACGGCGAACCACAGCTCAGTGATTTCGGTATCGCTCGTATCGGCGGGGCGTTCCGAACCGACTCCGGATTGGTAGCAGGAACTCCGGCCTTCACCGCACCCGAAATCCTCCGCGGTGAGGAGCCCACAACATCCGCTGATATCTATGGGCTGGGAGCAACGTTATTCTGCCTGCTCACCGGCCATGCAGCCTACGAACGCCAACAGGGCGAGTCGGTGGTCGCGCAGTTTGTTCGGATAGCGGCCGGACCGGTGCCAGACCTGCGCGGCAACGGTGTTCCGGCCCTGATGTGTGCGGCCGTCGAATCGGCCATGGCGACCGACGTCGGCGAACGACCCGCGACAGTCCGCGAGTTCGGGGAGCAGCTGCGTAACGTTCAATTTGCCTGTGGCCTGCAGGTGGACTCGATGGTGTTGCCTTCGGGTGATGAGAACCTCGCCGGTGGGTCAGCTCGCCGGCCATTGCCGACAGCACGCTCGGGACCAACACCCACACCGACGCCTACGACCAGATATCGGCCACCCAGTCCTACGCGACAGCCGGTTGCCAGGCGGCGACTCCTTGAAGTTCTGAGAGCGGAACGTGCGCGGCGGCTGGTGCTCATTCACGGTCCGGCTGGATTCGGCAAGAGCACTTTAGCCGCTCAATGGGCCGACAGAATTGCATCCGAAGGCGTGCGTGTCGGCTGGCTGAGCGTGGATCTCGACGACAACAACGTTGTATGGTTCCTGTCCCACCTGATTCGGGCGATCCACCATGCGAATCCGGACGTAGCCACGGGGTTGGCGCAGATTCTCGAAGAGCACTCGAGCGGTGCCACGCAGTATGTACTGACCGCTCTGATCGATGAGACTCACGCCGGTGCGGAGACCCTGGCTCTGGTGATCGATGACTGGCATCGGGTGACGAATCCGGAAACCATTGCCGCACTTGAATTTCTACTCGAACGAGGTTGCCATCATCTCCAGATGATCGTCACCAGCCGTAGCCGGACGGGCCTACCTCTGGGACGGATGCGTGTTCGGGATGAACTGATCGAAATCGACGAGACCGGGTTACGGTTCGACAGCGAAGAGACAGCCGCGTTTCTCACTGAGACCAACGGATTGAATCTGGCCACCGCCGATATCGAACATCTCCGTAAATCGACCGAGGGCTGGGCGGCAGCGCTGCAATTGGCGTCGCTATCACTGCGTGGTCGCGACAACCCCGCCGCGTATATCGGCCAGATTTCCGGACGACATTTCGCGATCGGCGAGTACTTGATGGAAAACGTGATCGGGGCGCTGGAACCCGGCATTCTCGAATTCGTAATGCGAACCTCGGTCCCTGAGCAGATCTGTAGTGAGCTCGCCGAAGCCCTGACCGATGTGGATTCCGGGCAGGAAATGCTCGAAGAAGTTCACCGGCGAGATCTATTCCTGCGCAGCGTTGACGACGACCTACGGTGGTTCCGGTATCACGGGTTGTTCGCAGACTTTCTGCGCCGTCGGCTGGTGGACAAGCATCCACGCATGCTCGAGCGCCTGCACCTCACGGCATCGGAATGGTTTGCCTCACACGACATGACGGCCGAGGCGGTGGATCACGCACTCGCGGCCGGCGATCCTGACCGTGCCGTGCGACTGGTCGCGGAGCGCGCCGAGGAACTGATGGAGTGCTCGCGCAACGCCACCTTCCTCGGGTTGGTGGACAAGCTACCCAGCTCGCTGACAGCACTCGACCCAAAGTTGCAGGTTTACATTGCATGGGCGAACATCGGTCCTCAACGCCCGGCCGCCGCCATCGCGGCGCTCGATCTCGCCGACCGTGCCCTGGCGGCCGGCGACATGGACGACGACGAGCGAACGCGCACCCAGCTCGAGGCGTCCTTGGCGCGCACCGCAGTCTCCTTGGTCGTGGACAGGCCGGTGACGGTGCCGGAACCGGTATTGGCCAGGATCGAGGCACCGGTCCGGCCGTTCCTCGCGCAGGCCACCGCGGTAACTGCCAGCGTTTCGGCGCTCTACCGCTTCGACTTCTCCGAAGTAGCTCGTTGGCATCGCTGGATCGAGCCGTATCGGACTCGCACCCACGGTCCGTTCGCCATCACGTACTGCGACTGCGTCGCAGGGCTTGCCGCGTACGAACAACTCGACATCGCGGCGGCCGAATCCCACTATCGGACGGCACTCGAACTGGCCCTGCAGTCCGGTGTTCGGTCACATGCCACCCGGCTGGCCGGCGCACTGCTCGGCGAATTGCTGTACGAGAAGGGCCAATTCGTCGAGGCCGAGCAGTTGCTCGATGCCGGACTGAGTCCAGAGGGCGGTGCGGTCGAATTCTTGTTGGCCACCTACGGCACCGGTGCGCGCTTGGCTGCTGTGCGAGGCGATATGGAGGCGTTGCATCGGCGTCTGAATGAGGGGGACAGGATCGCCGAGAACTTGTCGCTTCCGCGGCTGGCTGCTCGAATGGTCAACGAGCGAGTCCGCCTCGGTCTCGGGATTTCCGATACGGATCGCGAGTCGCTCGAACACATCGCCCCGTACACAGTGCAACCGAACGCCTTGCGGGCCGTCACTGCCGAGCTGGCCCATGACTCGGCCATCCGGCTACTACTCGCCGAGCACCCCACGCCGGAGGCGGTCGACCTGGCCTGCAGGCGTTCCGAGCGGCTTGTGTCGGAGATATCCCGGCAGAACCGGCCGCGCGCACTCCTGCAGGCCCAACTGCTACACGGATGCTGTCTTTCGGCAAGGGGCCGGACCGCGGACACGGCTGAGCTGCTTGCGCCGGTGTTGGCCCGTTGTGCCGATGCGGGACTGGTACGGCTCGTCGTCGACAGCGGTTGCCGATTGCAGCCGATCGTCGAAAGCCTCTATGGCTCTTCGGGATCGGAGTCGCGGCCGCCACGGTCATTTCTGCGGCAGTTGCTGGCGGAATACGCCCAAGTGCTCCCGGACCGCAGTCGTCGATCCGGGAATGAGGCGTCGCCGTAACAGCATCGGTGGGGCATCGGACATCGCACCGCGGCCGTGGGCGCTGCCACGATGCCCCGGACATGTTCTGCCTCCTTGGCTGGAGCAGTACGGAGGCTCGGGTCCGACCGAACTTGCAAAAGTAATGAAACTCATGTTATGTTTCACGATGCTGTACATCACAAATGGAATCAACTGTGAACGGGCGCACCAACGCACCCATCACAGCTGAGAGATCCAGCGGAGTACGCCGCGCTGGTGCGCCACATCGTCGAGACCCGATGCTCAACGGCGAGGCTATCCGGCTCGGCGGTGTCATTCCCCCCGTGGCACCCCGCTGACCGAGTGGGTGCGGCGGCTATGTCGAGGTCCGTCTCCTCGCTGCCCTGCCAGCGCCGCCGCACCACTCATCCGCCAACCCCGACCAGCACGCCGGCCGCAGTGCGGTCGCACCGACGGTCTGGAGGCAAACCGCTTTTGCGGTGAGGGCCGCCCGGGCGCGGAGGACGACGATGATTACCGCCGTTAGCGGAAACGCTTACCCGAACGGCTTGGTCAACCAGGGCATCTCCGCCGAACTGATCTCCGCTCGGTGGAAGCTCGACGGGGACACTCTGGACAAGTACTCGGCGCGGTCGTACGCGCGGCGTGCAGTTCAACGAGGTGGTCGAGGATCCGGATCGGATTGTTTCACCGATGAGGCGGCTGCCGGACGGCACGTTCCCGCCCGAAGGTGATGTCCACGTGCGAATTTGGCTGGCCGACGTGGTCCTCGACTACGCGTCCGCCGCAATGGCAGTACCCAACTTGATCCACGATTGGAGGAAAAAGCGTTGGTGCACAATCGAATTGATGCGCGACACAATCGACAACTGTCGGCTGCTGCCGCGCCTGCCGTACGAACGATTGTTCCTCGGCCCGTGACCCGCAGCGCCAAGACTCCAGTGGCTCGTGTTGATCTGCGAGCTGCGCTCGGGCTGTTCCGTCCACTCAGCTCCGCGGAGCGGAGTAGCGGCGAGCCTTCCGATCACCGTTGATACCTTGGCGGACTGGTTGACGCATCCTGAACCTCAGAAGTGGTCGATCAGCTGATCTCAGGTTCAGGGTCTTTGCCAGTTGCCGACGGCCTCGAAGGCTACGTCCAGAAGCTCCCCGAGCTGTTTTGAACCCTCGCCGGCAGCCCATGCATTCAGTGCCACGTCGAGGCATGCGAGGGCACTGTGAACGAGGGCTTTGGCGGCCGTGTGGGTATCAAGACTGTTGTCGATCCGGGACTCGGCAAGGGGTGTCAGGAACTCTGCCCAGTCGTTGTGTTTCTCGAGATTTCGGGCACGTAACCCGGGAGTGCTCGACGCAACCCGAGTCGTTCGAAGGGCCTTCGGGATGTCGGCCTCAGCCAGTTCGACGAAGACGTCGAGGGATGCTCGAAGTGCCTGCCAGCAAGGCTCCTGCGGTGGCCGCGCTGCAAGTGCATCGCGAACCGCCTCTCCAAGGGGCAGAAGGTCCCCGAAGATGACCTCTTCCTTGGAAGTGAAGTAGCGGAAGAAGGTCCGCGGGGAGATCTCGGTTGCCTCGGCAATGTCGTCGACTGTCGTCCGGTCGAAGCCGCGCTGATCGAACAGCTCGATGGCCTGTTCGGCAATCTCGGTGCGCATCGCGGCCCGTGCGCGGTCGCGGATTGCCACCTGCTTGCGGGTCGTTTTCTGTGAATGCGTCACGGATCCACGATACTGCATACTCCGTCACGTATGGCAGAGACTGCCATAGTGGGCGTAGGCTGTCATGGAAGGCGTGCAATGACACACTATCGACGACGAAAGGACATCTCATGCAGCAGCGCACTCTTGGGAACGAGGGGCTGACTACCTCAGCGATCGGTTACGGTTCGATGGGCATCTCTGTGGCATACGGGTCGGCCGACGAGGAGGGCGGCATCGACGCCATTCGTCGCGCCTACGACCTGGGGGTCACGCTTTTCGACACGGCAGAGATGTACGGATGGGGCGAGAACGAGAAGATTGTCGGTAAGGCGGTCAGGGGCTTCCGTGACGAGGTGGTGATCGCCACCAAGTTCGGTTTCACCCCTCCCCACCTGGGCGTGGACAGCAGGCCGGAACACATCCGGGAAGTCGTCGAAAACAGCCTGCGTTACCTCGGGGTGGACCACATCGATGTCCTCTACCAGCACCGGGTCGACCCTGATGTGCCGATCGAAGACGTAGCCGGCACGGTCAAGGAGTTCGTCGAGGCTGGCAAGGTCAAGTATTTCGGCCTCAGCGAAGCTGGCGAAACGATTATCCGCCGTGCTCACGCTGTGCACCCGGTTTCGGTTCTGCAGACCGAGTACTCCATTTTTGAGCGTGACGTCGAGCAACTCTTCCCCACGTTGCGTGAGCTCGGCATCGGCTTCGTCGCCTACTCGCCGCTCGGGCGTGGTTTCATCACCGGTACCGCTAAGCCTGCCGAAGAGTACGCCGAGGATGACATGCGTCGGTTCGATCCTCGTTGGCAACCCGGCAACTTCGAAAGGAACGTCGAATCTGTTCGCCTTCTGACCGAGCTTGCCGAGTCCAAAGGTGCAACCGTCGCGCAGCTCGCTCTCGCCTGGCTGCTGGCACAGGGAGACGACATCGTGCCTATCCCGGGAACTCGTAGCTCCAAACGGGTCGAAGAGAACGTTGGTGCTGCGAATTTGATCCTGACCGAAGCTGACCTCGGGCGAATTGCTGAGATCCTGCCCACCGGTGGGCACGGCGCACGGTACGTCGACGCGATGCTCCCTACTTGGGAGTAGGGCCTAGCGTCGATCGTCCGGGCATCGTTCCGGGGCCCACACGGCCATAAGTCATCTGGATGCCGTTTGAGGACCGGTTCGAGGGTCTTGCGTGATCGCGGCGTCCATTTGCCTCGGCTGAAGATGCGAAAGTAATGGTTACATCCTTGCCGAAGCCCTCGGACACCCCGCTTCTGGGTGTTCGAGGGCATCGGTGGTCCAATCAGCCACCAACCCGTCTAGTGCCTCATCCGGAAAGGTCGACACGGTAATGCCTGGGGATGGCGACCGGCCATGACCACCAAAGGATGGTTCCCGCCGGAAGGCGATGTCCACGTGCGAATCTGGCTTGCCGGCGTGGTCTTCGACTACCGGGCCACCGCGACGGCAGTACGCAACTTGATCCACGATTGGAGGCGAAAGCATTGGTGCACAATCGAATTGATACGCGACACCATCGACGACTATCGGCTGCTGCCGCGCCTGCCGTGCGAACAACTGTTCCTCGGACCGTGACCAGCAGCGCCAAGATGACAGTGGGTCAGGTTGATCAGCGAGCTGTGCTCGGGCTGTTCCGTCGCACGCAGCGCCCCAGCTGTAGCGCCGAGGGTTCCGCTTACTGAACCAAATTTTCCGGACATGGCACTAGCGGTGCGGCATCGTCGAGCAGAGTTGATCACTGACGTCCTGTGCGGCGGCAACGACAGCCTTGCCGAGCTCGAGAATACGATGGCCCGTCATCGGCACTTCGGGGTCGACGAGGCAGAGCGTCGTGGCGACCGCACCACTGCCGTCAAGTACCACGGCAGAGATGGAGAAGGGCCAATAGTCCTGGTCTGGAGCGATGGCGCCGACCATCACGTCCGCTGGCAAGTGAGCCACCTGATCATCTAGGACTACCGCACGGGAGGCGCCCCACTGCCCGCCGGCGCTGTTCTCGAGCACGGTGGCCAGTTCGTCGGGGGATGGCGGGAACTGCTCGACGCCGAAGCCTCGGGAGCGGGTAGCCGTGATTGTCTCGTTGAGCAGGTCTCGGTAGTCCGAGTCGTGCGGCGGCACATAGTCACACCATCGTTGGAAGTCCGCCGGCGCCGCGGACGCCGCAATGATTGCGCCCAGTGGGGGACGGTAGGCGACTCGGTCTCCGACACGCAGCCCGAGAGCGCGGCGCGACCGTGTTGTCCCATTGGCGGGCGGGACAACGTCGGCGATGATCAGATCGTCGGCCGAGGGGGTGATCGCCATTGTGCAGATGCCAACGCGATCGGCGAGTGCGGAGAGCGCGTTCCGAGCCAGATCGACGACATTGACGGCGTGTTCCGCGGCGCGCCCGATTTCGACCAACCGTGGGCCGAGATGGAAGGTGCGGCTGCGCGAGTTGCGCACGAGATATCCGGAGTTCGTCAACTCGACCAACATCGGTCGACAGGTCGCTTTGTCGACCCCCAGCGACCGGGACAGCTCCGCGAGAGTGCGCCCGCTCTCTCCCGACGCGGCGAGCATCTCGAGCACGTGAACCAGACGAGCGGTCTGCGGGGAACTTCGAGGCATGGTGGCATTATGCCACTCTTAACGTGGCATATGCCCCTCATCCTCGGATGATTCCACAATAAGTTGACACTGTGTCTGTTCAAATCGGCATATCGACAAATGCAATGACGATGGTTGAAGCAACGCAATGAGTACTGCTGCATAGCAGTTCCGCGGGCCTGGCCAGCGCCTGGTGCAGATCGAACGCCCGGAGGTGGAACCGGGCCCCGGGCAGGCTCAGGTCAAAGCCGCAGGCATTTGGCAAGCCGCAGTTGCCGCCGATGCGATCGCCACTGCCTACCACGCCGTCAAACCCACCGCGTCGGTCACGGCGGATACCACGGTGGCAATCGTCGGCCTGGGCGGCCTCGGGTCGAACGGTGCGCAGGTGGCCGCATGGCTGGGGGCGGCGGTACTAGCCGTCGACCCCGATCCCGCCGCCCGGAAGCGCGCCGAGGCGGTTGGCATCGAGACCACATTCGAGACGCTCACTGAACTGACCGACCGGCGACCGGATGTCATCATCGACTTCACCGGCGTCGATGTCACGACGGCCGAGGCGGTAACAGTTGTGAAACCCGCGTCGTCAACTGAAGGCGAGTGGACTGTGTAACCTGACGTGTCACCGCGGCGCTGCGGCGCAGCGTGGCCGGAAATCGTTTTGGCGGCAACGGATTTGGTGGCCTGGTCGAAGCCGACCGGCGTCGACCAGACGACCCCGGTCTGGCCGAGCGCGCGCCCCGGCAAACTTTGTCGCGCCCACCCGCAGTCAGCGCTGTTTACCGACCAGCGCCGGCTCATCCCAGTCGAACCGCGCCGGTGGTCACCGCCCTTCGATGTCCCGCAGCAACCTCTCGGGCACGGACCTCGGTCTGCTTACGACGATGCGCGAGTTCGTCTCGCAATAGCCGCCGTTGCCGCGCGCGCGAAATCAGGCAACGCGGCTGCTCCAGCGAGTCGGCGGGGGAGGCGGACATGGGGCCGATTCTTCTCCACGGCACGCAGCGTGTGATCGGCGATCTCGTCGGGAGTGATCAGCCGACTCAGCCGAATCTTGTAGAGCGTGTCGAAGAGTGCAGAGAGTTCTGGGTCTGTCCTCCCTTTGGTCATCAGCCCGGTGTCGGCGACCTCGCCCAGTTCGACAGTCGTGAATCCGATGCCTGATCCGCGCAATTCGGCCCGGAGATTCGCAGTGTGATGTGTGACAAAGGCTTTGGTGGCGGCGTAGGTCGCCAACGAGGGTGGTATCACGACGCCGGCGTAAGACGACACGCTGACAATGTGGCCTGATCGCCGCTGGATCATGCGGGGAAGGACTTGGCGTGTGAGTTCTGCGCCGGCCCATACGTTGAGGTCGATGATGAAGCGCAGCGTGTCGGCGGTCATCTGGTCGAATCGACCTACACACTCGTCGGCGGCGTTGTTGACAAGGATGTCGATAGGCCTGGAGACGCTTTCGATATCGGCGACGAAGTTCGCCATACGAACGCGATCGGTGAGGTCGGTGGGATGGGCTCGCCCACCGATCTTCTCGGCGGCACGTGCGAGTTCGTCAGCACTCCTGGCCACCAGTGTCACGTCTGCGCCGGCTTCCGCGAAACGAGTGGCCAGCGTGAGTCCGATGCCGCGACCCGCGCCGGTGACGAGGACGTGCGCTCCTTTTATCTGCATGATGTTCCGTTCCTGGAGTGAAGAATTCGAAGAGTGATATGGAAGACGATCCAACGGACGCTCAGTCGTCACCGACTAGGATTCGGCGTATGAGTGCACCGCCCGGACGCCGATCCCACAAGCAACGGGTCGCCGAGTCGAGCAGCCGGTTGATGCGTGCAGCCGTGGAGCTCATCGCCGAGCGTGGGCCGTCGGAGACGACCGCGACGCAGATTGCGGAACGCGCCGGATACAGCCGCGAAATGGTTCGGGTTCGTTTCGGATCCAAGCAACAGCTGGTCGAGACCCTGGTGGCACTTCCTCTCGAGGATCTGCTCGCTGCCGATTCGGTCGATGGGCGATCTGGGTGGGAACGTCTCCTGGGACGACTGTCGGAGCTGAGGCGCTTGCATGACGAAGATCCCGACCTATTGTTTGCGTTCTTCGCGATTGGATTCGACGCTGCCGGCGGCGCGGCCGACCTGCGCCCCCACATGAAAGGTTGGATCGAGCGGATCACGGAGGTCTTGGGCGCGATGGTCGAGGCGGGCGTCGCTGACGGGTCGATTCGGGCTGACGTCGACGCATCGCGCGCGGCCCGCTGGATCGTCCGCTCGGTGGTCGGTATCTCCTACGAGTGGCTGCTGGCACGAGATCGAGTGGATTTCAGCGACGAGATTGTCGACGTCGTCGAGGTACTGACACGCATCCTCAGGTCCAGCAGCTGACATGGGTGTCGCCCGTTAGCCGACGTGGTGAACGCGGGGGTCGAGCCGGACGTGCGTTCGAACGTCGTCGATTAGGATCCCCGGTTCAGCTGCGCAGACTGCGGGCAGCGCGTCCAGAATCACCCGGACGGAGGCCCCGGTTACGGGGTTGAACATTTCGGTGATCTCCAGCTCGATCTGTGACCGCAGCGTGGTTGGACGGCCCTCGATTTCGATGGTGTAGCACAGCATGCCCTGATTCCATCCACCGAAGGGTTCGTTGGCGCGGAAGGCGTTGTCCGTTCCGACGTACCAGCACTCTTCGTTCGTGAAGTAGTGGTGATCGCCTACGAAGGCGCGGTGCACGAGATGCAGGACGGCGGTCTGTCCTGCCCGGATAAGCACGCCTCCGGCTTCGACGTCGGCGACGGCGGGGATACGCTCCAGGTGGGACTCGATCTTGATCTCGGCTGGATCTGCGCCAAACAGCTGTTGGCCCATGTTGGCGGCGAGGTCGGAGTAATAGAGATCCCCGATACGGGAGACGAGCAAATCGTCGGACGGTCCTGTCGGATCCGTGCCGAATCCGATCACGTCGAGCCCACCCCACATCCCTTCGGGCGCGGAACTGAAGTCCAACGCCTCGACGACACGGAGATGATCAACCCGCAGGAGAGCTTGCGACATCGTTACTGCGAGACGTTCCGCCATGAACGACGGATGAATCCCCGTACCAAGAAGGGAGGCGTTGCCTGTGGTGCAGGCTTGCTCGAGCCGTTCAGCCGTTGCCCTGCTTCCTGACGTCCAATTCTCCCGTGCGACGTTGTGGTAAGCGACCGTCGAGATGACGTTCTTGCCGGACTCGAGGAGTGCGATGACGTCGTCGTCCAATGAGCCCCAGATGGAGGACGCGGCTGGCGTCAAGATCACGCAGTCGGCCTCGAGGGACACAATATCTTCGATCGAACGTGTTGCTGCCACGCCGTAGACGCCATCGCCGACCAGCTCTCCGACGGTGAGGCCCTCCTTCGCCTCGCTGAAGACACGGACACCCACGATCTCGATGTCTTCGCGTTTCGATGCCTCCGCGAGCACGTGCCCACCGACCTCCCCAGGGCCCCAGATGATGACGCGATACGGCTTGTCCATCGGTCCAACCTTTCGTTTTGGGTGGTCGAAATATACTTGCGGGGGCGCAAATAAATCAACCCTTCTGCGAATGGTGGACCTACCGTGGGGCCTGGACTCGCGATTCGCGTGCGGTGTTCGCCGATGTCGCGCGGCAGCGGTCACAGACGGAGCCGATTGCATCGGCGGCTGCTTTGGCGGCATCAGGCTGAAGGGGGTCCGCGACATCGAGCATGGCCGGGGCGGGCGGTGCGGTGATCGCAACCGATGCGCACTCACCGGTAGTGGCCGTGCAGTCCGAAATTTGCGGAATCACCTTCCGCCACAACATATTCCCTTGCGTGCTCGGGAATGCTGTTGGGCCGCAACGCGGGCCGGGCTGGTCGAGATAGCCCGGACCGCCGGCTCTGCCGAGCGTCCCGGACTGTCACCGCATGGCTTCTCCCGGCGCCCCGACATGCACGAAATGGACAGCCGGCTGAGATGGGATCACTTGATGTGCAGCAACTTCATGGTCTTGTACAAGGCTGTGAGCAGACGCGCGTTCTTTTCGATGCTGATTCCTGGCAGCGGGTCGAAGCCGATCAGATGCTGGCTGGCGATGGTCTGGAGTTCGGTGTACTCGAGCAGACCGTGCTCGCCGTGCCGGCGGCCTTGGCCTGAAGCCTTCATCCCGCCCATGGGGGCGTCGTTCGAGGTGTAGGCGGATCCATAGCCTTCATTGATATTGACTGTGCCACACTGGATCTGCTGGGCGATTCGGTGAGCACGGCGGGTGTCCCGGGACCAGATGCTGGCGTTGAGGCCGTATTCGGTGCCGTTGGCGAGGGCGATGGCCTCGGCCTCGGTACGGAAGGGGTACACCGAGACAACTGGGCCGAAGGTCTCTTCGGAGTAAAGCCTTACGGCGGGAGTTACGCCGGTCAGGATCGTGGGCTCGTAGAACCACGGTCCGAGGTCGGGGCGTGGTCGGCCGCCGGCACGCACAGTGGCACCATTGGCGCGAGCGTCCTCGACGTGCTCGTTCACTCGGTCGAACTGGCGCTGCAGGGTGAGCGTGCCGATGTCGTAGTCGAATCCGAATCCGGACCCCAGGGTGAGGTTGCGGGTGTTGGCAACGAATCGGTCGAGGAACTTGTCGTAGATCTTGTCGGCGACATATATCCGTTCGATCGACAAGCAGAGTTGGCCAGTGGTCGAGAAGCAGGCGCGTGCGGCGCCTTTGGCGGCCTTTTCGATGTCCGCATCTTCGAGTACCAACATGGGATTCTTGCCGCCGAGTTCGAGGGTGCAGCCGATCAGGCGCCGGGCGGCGGCTTCGGCGATACGCCGGCCCGCGGCCGAGGAACCGGTGAAACAGATGTGGTCGGCGTTGTCGATCAGTGGCTCGCTCAACTCGGCGGGTTCGCCGATCACGATCTGCCAGAGATCTGCTGGCAAACCGGCCTGCACGAAGAGGTCGCGAGCGGCCAGTGCGGTGAGGGCGGTCTGCGTATCCGGCTTGTGAACAACAGCATTGCCGGCCAGCAGGGCTGGTATCACGTCGCCTGCGCCGAGCGACAGCGGGTAGTTCCAGGGCGAGATGATCGCGACAACGCCCTTGGGCTGGCGCAGCTCCCGGGTGCGTGTGGCGAGGGGGATCGCGCCTGCGCGTCGGCGTGGGGCCAAGAATCGCCGTGCGTGGCGACCGTAATACAGCGCGACGCCGGCGATGTCGATTGTTTCCTCGAACGCGCTATTGCGTGACTTGCCTGTCTCGGCCTGGACGACATCGATCAGCTCGGTGTTGGCCAAGATCAAGTCGTGGGCGGCGCGGAAGATCTTCGCCCGTTTCCGAGCGGGCAGGGAGCTCCAATCGATTTGTGCCCTACGGGCTTTGGCGAAGACATCGCGGATGTCGCTCGCATTCGATTGGCGCAGCCGGGCCAGTGGATTTCCGGTGGCGGGCGATAAGGTTGTGATCTCGGGTCCGTGGCCGTTGAGGTGCTCGGCCAGGCGTGCGCCGGGGGCGAATGTGGTCATTGTTGGCTCCTTGGAGTACGTGCCGATCAAGGGTTGGAAGGCTCCGGCGGGTTCCTGGTTGATGTTGGCCGCCGGAGGACCGACGATTCGAGGGAGGCCGCCCACTGGTCAGCGATGCTGTGACGGCGTTCGGTGTCATCGGTGAGTAGATCGGCCAGCGCCAATCCACGAGCTAGGTCGAGGGTGGCCTGCACAAGGCGATGCGTGGCCGGATCGGAATCGTCCACATTCAAGGCGGAGGCCGCAGCGGTGTGTGTGGCCCGGCCTATCCGCTTCTGAAGCGTCGTCACGTCGTGGCGCAGGTCGTGATCGCCGACTGCCGCGACCACCAGATGCAGCGCGGCCTTGAATAGAGGTGATGCGAACGCGTCGAATAAGTATCGGACGACGGTTCGAAGTCCGTCGGGCTCGTCGGTATCGATCGAGCGGGCGGCCTCGACGATGTCGAGCATGCGGGATTCGACGATCTCGGCGACCGCCGCGGTCACGAGATCGGCCCGGGTGGGGAAGTAGTACCCGGCTGCTC
The DNA here is from genome assembly GCF_042755705.1 of Nocardia sp. NPDC059154. Classification (NCBI taxonomy): domain Bacteria; kingdom Bacillati; phylum Actinomycetota; class Actinomycetes; order Mycobacteriales; family Nocardiaceae; genus Nocardia; species Nocardia sp. NPDC059154. Next base: position 21,700 of record NZ_JBHZCS010000023.1, on the reverse strand, counting down.
CGCGAGTGGCCTGGGCGTGTTTGGAGATGTCCGCGACCGTGGTTGCAGCCCAGCCGTTTTCGGCGAGACGATCGACGGCCGACTCGAGCAGGCGCAACCGCGTCTGCTTGGCGCGCGCCTGTTTGGGGGCTGGGCGGAGTGGCATCGGGCTGGTCCTCACTCGTACATGGCGTCGATGATCGCCGCATAGCGCTGGTCGATCGGGCGGCGGCGCAGCTTGAGGGTCGGAGTGAGGACGTCGCTTCCCGGCTGCCAGAATTCCGGGACAATCGTGTACTTCTTGATCTGCTCGACGCGCGCCAGCTTGCCGTTGGCGGCTGCCACCGCGAGATCGATTTCCCGCAGTACCTCAGCCGATTTCGCAAGGATCTCCGGGTCGACCGGTAGTCCGGTCTTGGCGCACAACGGGGCGACCGCGTCAGGGTCCAGCACAATCAGAGCCACGTTGTATTTGCGGTTGTTGCCGATTGCGACGGCTTGGGCGATCAACGGGGAGAATGCCTTGACATGGTTTTCGATATTCGTCGGGGACATATTCTTTCCGCCCGCGTTGATGATGAGTTCCTTCTTGCGGTCGATGATCGAAAGGTAACCATCGGCATCGAGGCGCCCGATATCGCCGGTATGCACCCAGCCGTCGGGATCGACTGTTTCCCTGGTCTGTTCGGGCTTGTTCAGATAGCTCTTCATTGCCATCGGGCCGCGGACGAGGACCTCGCCGTCTTCCGCGATCGCGATGTCCGCGCCCGGTACCGCACGGCCGACGGTGCCCGCACGCACTTGCCCTTTGGGGCTCATGGTGATGATCCCCGCCAATTCCGACATGCCCCATCCGTCGCAGAGGGGGATGCCGATGCCGTTGAAGAACCGCACGAACTCCTCGGCGAGGGGAGCGGCGGCCGATACGGCCAGTTTCAGCGAATCCAGACCCACGGCCGCACGCAGTTTCGATAGCACCAGCGTGTCCGCGACCGCGTACTGGGCCCGGTCCACGGGCCCGGCAGCACGATTGTCGAGTTCGGCATCGGATACCCGCCGGCCCGCCCTGAGCGCCCACTGGGCGACTGCGGATTTCACGCCGGTCGACTCGCTGAGTTCGGCTTCGATCGTCGCCTTGAGCTTCTGCCAGATTTGTGGGACCGCACCGAAAATGGTCGGGTGGACATCGGTGAGTGCGGCTGCGAAGTCCCGGCGGTCGGAGACCGTGGTGACCTGATTTCCGACGACCATCAGGTGGTACAGCGCCGCTACCCGGTCGGCGATATGCGCGGAGGGAAGGAAGGAGATGACGCGGTCGGCCGGGTCGGAGGCCCAGATCTGTTCGACCCCATCGATCATTGCGATCATGTTGGCGTGGGTGATCTGCACCCCCTTGGGATCGCCGGTAGTGCCCGAGGTGTAGATCAGCGTGGCGATGTCACCGGGTTGTACTGCGCGCCACGACTTTTCGAAGTCGAACTCGGGCTCTCGTCGCGCAATCAGCTGGTCGATCGTCATGGTGTCGGCGTGCTCGCCGTCGATGCACACAAGGTGTTCGACCTTCGTGCCCGCGAGCCCTGCCCTGATGTTGGGCAGGTACTGGGACTCGCAGATCACGACCTTCGCCGCGGAATCGGCGAGCGCGTACCCGATCTGCTCGGGTGCATTGGTGTTGTACACCGAGAACGCTGCCGCGCCCAGGTGCTGGACGGCGACATCGGCGGGATAGAACTCGGGCCGATTGGTCATCATCAGCGCGACCGTGTCCTCGCGGCCGACGCCGAGCCCGGCCAGCCCGGCGGCCATCGCCTCAACCTGTTCGCCCCATTCAGCGAAGGTGAGGGTGGTGGCGTTGCCCGTCGTGCGGACTGCGACGGCGTGCGGATCGCGGGCGACCGTGGCCTGGAACGCCTGACACAGCGTGGCGGACGCGGCAGCGAACGTCGATGCCATGGATCTTGCTCCTGATCTTCTATGGTGCGGTGATGGGCCCAGGGCGCGCGGCAGGACTCACTGCTCGGGCGTGAAGGTGATCGGCATCGACTTGATGCCGTGAATGAAGTTGCCCGCCAGCATGATCGGTTCGCCTGCCTTGAAATCTGGTATGCGGGTGAGCAATTCGCGGAACAGTGCTCGCAGCTGGGTCTTGGCGACCTGGTTGCCGAGGCAGAAATGCGCGCCGCCGCCGCCGAATCCGAGGTGCGGGTTCGGATCGCGGGACAAATCGAAGATGTGCGGGTCAGTGAACACCATGGTGTCCCAGTTGCCGGACGGATAGAACATCACGACCTTCTCGCCGGCCCTGATCAGCTGCCCGGCGAGCTCGTAGTCCTGCACGCAGGTTCGCTTGAACGTCATGACCGGTGAGGCCCAGCGCACGAACTCCTCGATGGCGCTCTTGATCCGGCCGTCGAAGTCCTCCATCAGCCAGGTCCGCTGCTCGGGGAAGTCGGTGAGCGCCTTGACCGCATGCGCGGCGGTCTGGCGAGTGGTATCGGTTCCGGCGACGCAGAGCAGGGTGAAGAATGACGACAGCTCGACGTCGTCGAGTCGTTCGCCGTCGACTTCGGTATTGGCCAGCGCGGACATCAGGTCGTCGCGGGGGTCCTCGCGGCGTTCCCGCGCCAAGCGGCGGCCGAGTTTCGTGAGGAACCAACCGACTTCGGCCAGTGCCTCGGATCGGTCGCGACCGCCGCGCACGTCCGGATCGTTCCAACCGGTAATGATCTCGGCAGCGTGTGCGACATCGAGCTGGTCGGACTTGTCGACGCCGATCATGTCGCACACCGTGCGCATGGGGAGGACTGCGGCGACATCCTTGACCATGTCCGCCTCGCCCTTCCGGGCGATGTCGCCGACGATGTCGCGCGCGTTGGCGTCGATCTGATCCGCGATCCGCTGGACCTGCTTGGGAGTGAAGGCGGCGCTGATGATCTTGCGCTGTTTGGTGTGGTCGGGCGGATCCATGGCGAGGATCGACTGGGAACCACGAAGCACATCCGGCGGGAGATTCTCGAAGGTCACGCCCTGGCCCGAGACGAACACATCGTTGCGTCGGCTCACCTCGATGATGTCGGCGTGCCGAACCACCGCCCAGTAACCGGGGATGTCCTCGGGCATCCACGGGTCCTCGACCTGTGGCTGCCAGCTGACCGGGGCGTCGGCGCGCAGTTCGGCGAAGGACTCCTCCCGTTCGCGGGCGGTTTTCGACCAGAACGCCTTCGAAGATAGATCGATGTAATGGTAGGGCCGAGTGTGGGTTTCGCTGGCGGTCATGAATTTCTCCTGGTCAGGCGGGCAGATAGATGGATTTCGGCTGCTGGAAGGCGGTCAAGCCCTCCGGGCCGAGTTCGCGCCCGATCCCGCTGTTCTTGACGCCGCCGAACGGGGCGCCGAAATCGAAGGTGAAGCAGTTGACGCCCAAGCTGCCGGTGCGGATCCGTCGTGCGACCTCGAGGCCTCGCTCGGTGTCCGCGGTCCACACAGTGCCGGCGAGGCCGTACTCCGAGTCGTTGGCGATCCGGACGGCGTCGTCTACGTCGCGGTAGCGGATTATCGACAGGACGGGCCCGAAGATCTCTTCCCGTGCGATGGTCGCGGAATTGTCGACATCGGCGAAAACCGTTGGCTGCACGTACCATCCGCGTGGAAGGTGCTGTGGTCGAACACCTCCGGTGGTGACCCGACCACCCTCAGCCTTGCCTGTGGCGATGTAGCGCTCGACAGTGCTGCGCTGACGAGCCGTGGCGAGCGGCCCGATCAGTGTGGCTCGATCGAGTGGATCGCCGACCGGCAGTGCCTCGGCCATCGCGGTGAAAGCGTCGACCACATCGTCATAACGGTTGTCGGGTGCAAGGATTCGCGTACTCAGATAGCAGGTCTGGCCCTGGTTGAGCAGGGTCGCGTTGAACAGTTCGCGCCCGGCCTGTTCGAGGTCGGCGTCGTCGATCACGATCGCAGCGGACTTGCCGCCGAGTTCGAGCGTGACGGGGCGCAGCAGTCGCGCGCATTGTTCCGCGATGGCCCGGCCGGCGGCGGTGGACCCGGTGAACGCCACCTTGTCCACGTCCGGATGTGCGACCAGGTGTGCCCCGACCGCGCCGCCACCGGTGACGATATTGAGTACGCCCGGCGGCAGTTCGGCGGCCTCTGCGGCTTCGGCCAGCAGGAAGGCGTCGAGCACGGTCTCGGGTGCAGGCTTGAGAACGACCGTGCAGCCCGCCGCGAGCGCGGGCGCCAGTTTGAAGAACGTCAGCGTCTGCGGATAGTTCCATGGCACGATCGCCGCGACCACGCCGATCGGTTCGCGGCGCACCACCGTAGTGCCTGTGACGAGCGATGGACGTTGTTCCTCGGCGGGGGTCCGTCCGATCAGGTCGGCGTAGTACCGCAGCAGCGCGGAGGGCGCGGCGCCCTCGGTGCGGCGACCGACGGTCACCGGCATGCCGTTCTGCAGGGCAACGCGACGCACGAATTCATCTCGTCGCCGGTCGATTTCGTCTGCGAACCGGATCAGCACGGATGCTCGCTCGGATGCGGGCCACATGGACCACCCGGAGGGGGCGTCGAAGGCCCGGCGGGCGGCGGCGACGGCGTTGTCGACATCGGTGGGCGTGCCCTCGGGCACCTGGCCGATCGGATCTTCGGTGGCAGCACAGGTGACGGTGAGGATCTGTGTCGAGGACGGCGGGACCCAGTGGCCGCCGATGAACAGTCTGTCATAGACGTATTCCATGGACCACACCATAGAGCATGTTATGGTTCATGGGAAGGGCGGACAATAGGATGAGCTACGGTACGGTGATTGCATGTCACGTGTGGTGAACAAGGAGCAGTACTTCGAGTACGGGCTCGAGATCCTGGCTCAGTCCGGCTTCAAGGGCCTCAACATCCGCGTTCTCGTCAACGGATTGGGCGTGACCAGCGGCTCGTTCTATCACCATTTCGGCAGTTGGCAGGGTTACGTCGACGCCCTGCTGGAATTCTGGGAGAACCGGCAGGTGGTGATCCTGCGGGATATGGAATTCGGCACAGGCACGCCGGATTCCGATATCGACAAGCTGCGGAGACTGACGCTGGGGTTGCAGCATGGCGCCGAGGCTGCCATCCGGGCCTGGGGCGCAAACGACGATTCCGTGCGCGCTGTGCAGCGCCGTGTCGACGATGCGCGACGTAAGACGGTTCAGAAGGCTGTCGGCGGCGTCACCGGCGACAAGAGCAGTGCCAAAGCGATCACCTCGCTCGGAATGGCGATGCTTGTCGGGTATCAACAGCTCGCGGCGGCCGGACATCAGGACGATTTCGCGGTACTACTCGACGAGTTCGTCCGGCTGGTCTATTCGCACGCCAAGGTCTAGGTGTACTGACCATGGACGTTGGTGACGGCGTGGCGAGCTGACATGACGAAGACCTCCGAGTGAAGTGCGAGCTGTCTAGGAACGCATTCACTATCGGAGGTCTTCGTGTCCCACCGTAATGCCCCGCTGTCGGAACTGGGCCGGTTACGGCTGGCCCGGTGCGTCGTCGACAACGGTTGGCCACTACGCCGAGCTGCCGACAGTCGCCGCCGTGGTCAAGGCGCACCATGGCACCATAACCCTCGAAAGTGAGCCAGGCCGAAGCGAATTCACGGTCCGCCTTCCCGCTTCACCACGCTGATGCGCAACGGCAGAGCACAATTGGGGCCGCCGACCAGGTCGCTGTGCCCATGAGTTCGGCACTACCTGCACGGCACAGGGATTCCCGGTGCCGTGCAGGCCACTATCAGTTGGCCTGTGGGCACTGCGGAGGTTGCCCGTCCGGCTGGGGGCCCTGCGGGGGCTGTCCTTGGCCATCTTGCGGAGGCGGACCCAGCTGGCTGCCGGGCGGAGGCGGGCACTGCTGGGCAGGCGCCGCGCCACCCGGCTGACCCGGGCCGGGATCGGCGTTCGCCACTGTCGGCGCCGCCGCGGCGAGCATGATGCACGAGCCGCCCCGACTGGCAGCTCAAGTCAATCGCATTGCGCGACTGATGATTTCGCGCATGATTTCGCTGGTGCCGCCATAGATGGTCTGGATGCGTGCGTCGAGATAGGCTTTCGCGATCTTGTACTCGCGCATATAGCCGTAGCCGCCGTGTAGTTGCAGGCAACGGTCGATGAGTTTCACCTGGGCCTCGGTGGCATAGAGCTTGGCCATGGCGGCTTCATCTGCGGTGAGAGTGCCGGCGTTGAGTTCGGTGATGAAGCGGTCTACCAGCACCCGCACCGCCATTGTCTCGGTGGCGAGTTCGGCCAGGGCGAAGCGGGTGTTCTGAAGGGCGCCGATGGGTTTGCCGAATGCCTGACGGCTACGGACGTATTCGATGGTGGTGGCCAGGGATGCTTCCATCGACGCCGCGGCGGTCACAGCGATCGACAGTCGCTCCTGCGGCAGGTTGCGCATGAGGTAGTAGAAGCCTTGGCCGCGTTCGCCGAGCAGATTGTCGGTGGGGACGCGGACGTCGGTGAAGCTGAGTTCGGCAGTGTCCTGGGCGGGCATACCGATCTTGTCGAGATGGCGGCCTCGCTCGAATCCCGGCATGCCGCGTTCGACCGCGAGGATACTGAAGCTTTTGGCACCCTGGCCTGGATCGGTTTGCGCGACAACGAGAACGAGGTCGGAGTTGATGCCGCTGGTGATGAAGGTCTTGGCGCCGTTGAGGATCCAATGGTCTCCGTCGAGTACGGCGCGAGTCTTGATGCCCTGCAGGTCGCTTCCGCATCCCGGCTCGGTCATCGCGATAGCGGTGATGATCTTGCCAGAGCAGAATCCCGGCAACCAGCGCTTCTTCTGCTCATCACTGGCCAGGTCCAGCAGGTAGGGGGCGACGATGTCGTTGTGCAGAGGGAACGACAAGCCGCTGTATCCGCCGTTGGCCAGCTCTTCGGCGATGATCGCGTTATAACGGAAGTCCGATACGCCGCCGCCCCCGTACTGCTCAGGCACGGCCGTGCCAAGGAACCCCTGCTTGCCGGCTTCGATCCAGACTTCCCGGTCGACGATCTTCTGCTGTTCCCAGCGTTCGTGATGCGGGGCGACATGCTGGTCGAGGAATTTTCGGAACGAGTCGCGAAACAGGTTGTGTTCGGCCTCGAAAATGTTGCGTTGCATGGGTTTCCTACTCCTTACTTGCCTTGCCACCGGGGGGCGCGCTTCTCGGCGAATGCCTGCGGGCCTTCCTTGGCGTCTGCGCTGCGGAACACCGCGCGCAGTTCGTCGGCGTTCATCTCCCACAGTTCGTCGCTGAAGTCCGCGCCGAAGTCTGCGGCGCGGTAGATGACGCGTTTGCTCGCGCGCACCGACAGCGGGGCGTTCGTGGCGATCTGTTCGGCCAAACCAACCGCGGTGGCGAGCACCTCGTCGGCGGGTACTACCCGATTGACCAATCCCCACCGGGCCGCGGTCGCTGCGCCGATCGGTGCACCGGTGAGGGCAACCTCGAGGGCGAGTTTGAGCGGTATTTGCCGTGGCAACCGCAACAGTCCGCCCGCCGCAGCCGCGAGTCCCCGTTTGACCTCAGGCAGACCGAGTTTCGCGTCCTCGCTCAGCACGGCCAGGTCGCAGGCCAGCATGATCTCCGTGCCGCCGCCGAGTGCGAATCCGTTGACCGCGGCAATGATCGGTTTGCTGACGAAGTGTTTGACCAGGCCCGCGAAGCCCCACTCTTCGTGTCCCTCCGCGTGAATGCGGTCGCCGGCGGCGAGGGCCTTGAGATCGGCGCCCGCGCAGAACGCGCGACCGGCTCCGGTGATCACCGCAACCTGTAGCTCGGGATCATGGCCGAAATCCTCGAGCGCTGTGCCGACAGCGGTGGACAGGGCGCCGTTGACGGCGTTGAGGGCGTCGGGCCGGTTGAGGGTAATGATCGCGACCGCGCCGCGGCGCTGCAGGGTTGCGGCAGGTGACGGATCTGACATGCGCTGGTTCCTTTCGGCGGTGTTCCTGGACTCCGACCATAGTGTGAGTTATGGTGTTGACAACACCATAGATTACGTTATGGAAGGTTCAAGCCATGCCGCGCACCGACGCTCCCCGCCCGCTCGACGGTTTCCGGGTTCTGGATTTCACCCAGAACGTGGCAGGTCCGCTGGCCGGTCAGGTCCTGGTGGACCTGGGCGCGGAAGTGATCAAGATCGAGGCCCCGGGCGGTGAAGCGGCGCGCCGCATCACCTCGGTGGTACCGGGCCGGCCGCCGCTGGCGGCCTACTTCCTGCCGAACAACCGCGGGAAGAAGTCGGTGATGGTGGACCTGGGGACGCCCGAGGGCAAGGATGCGGTCCTGCGTCTGGCCGACACCGCGGATGTGGTCCTGGAAGCCTTCCGGCCGGGCGTGATGGAGAAGCTGGGTCTCGGCCCCGATGAATTGCGGTCGCGCAATCCGGGTTTGGTCTACGCGCGGTTGTCGGCCTACGGCGGGAACGGCCCGCACAGTGGGCGGCCGGGCCTGGATCTGATGGTGCAGGCCGAGGCGGGCATGACCACTGGTTTGCGCCGACCCGACGGCGGGCCGCAGATCATTCCGTTCCAGCTGGTCGACGGCGCCAGCGGCCATGTGCTGGCCCAAGCGGTACTGGCCGCGCTGCTGAACCGGGAGCGGCACGGCGTCGCCGACATCGTCCGAGTCGCCATGTACGACGTGGCCGTCAGTCTGCAGGCCAATCAGCTCACTCTGCATCTGAACAAGGCGCCGAAAACCGCAGTGCCGCAGCCGGAGAAGCTCGAACCCGAGCGGGATGGCAAGCCGCGCAAGAAGGTTGCCTTTGCTACCCAGCCCTCGGAAGCGTTCCGGGCCGCCGACGGCTTCCTGGTGCTCTCCGCCTATGTCCCGAAGCACTGGGCGAAACTCTGTGAAGTAATCGGGCGGCCGGAGCTGGTCACCGACGAACGGTTCGCCGATCAGCGGCTGCGGTCGATGAACTTCGAAGACCTGAAGGCCGAGCTCGAGAACTCGCTGTCCGCGCGCACCGCCGCCGAATGGGTCGGACTGCTTCACGCCGCGGGACTGATGGCCACCCTGGCATACAACTGGAGGCAGGTGGTCGCCACCGAGCTGTTCGCGGAGAACGAGCTTGCCATGACCGTGGGGGAGGGCGAAGGCGAACTGAGACTGATCCGCACCCCGGCTCGCTACTCCACCTTCACCAATGCCGGAGTCGGGGCGCCGCCCGGACTCGGCGAACACAATGCGGAATTCCTGACCAACGTGGAGGCGTAATGATCCAGTCCATCGCTGCTGTGCTCCGAGAGCCCAAAGAGCCGTTCACGATCGAGGCGATCACCCTCGACGAACCCGGGCCGGGTGAAGTAACTGTTCGCATCGCCGGGGTCGGGTTGTGCCATACCGACCTGTTGCCACGGGTGGCGCCGGGCCTCCCGCTACCTATCGTCCTCGGGCACGAGGGTTCGGGGGCCGTCGTAGCCGTCGGGGACGGGGTCACCGAACTCGAGGTCGGTGATCATGTGGTGATTTCGTTCGATTCGTGCGGCAGTTGCCGGACCTGTGAGTCCGGACACCCGGCCTATTGCGCCACCTTCTTTCCGCGGAATCTGTCGGGCCGCCGCACAGACGGCACGACCAATGCGAAAGACGCTGCGGGCGCGGAGGTCTCGGCCCGGTGGTTCGGCCAGTCCACGTTCGCGACGTGCACGGTGGTCGCGGCCCGCAACGTCGTGAAGGTGGACAAGGATCTGCCGCTGCACCTGCTCGGGCCGCTCGGCTGCGGCTTTCAGACCGGCGCGGGCGCGGTGCTCGAGTCGTTGCGGGTCGAGCCGGGTTCCAGCATCGTCGTCTTCGGTGCCGGCGCGGTGGGTCTGGCGGCGATTATGGCGGCGAAGGCCGCCCGGGCCGAAACCATCGTCGCGGTTGATCTCAATCCGGGTCGACTCGAACTCGCCGCGAAATACGGTGCGACCCATACTTTCGACGGCCGTGCCGATGATCTCGGCGACCGGCTGCGGCAGGCCACGCAGGGCGCGGATTACGCAGTCGACACGACCGGCGTGCCGGCGGTGATTCGGACCGCGATCGATGCGCTGCATCCGGGGGGCGTTTGCGGCTTGATCGGCGCCCTGCAGGGCGACCTGATAATCGACCCGACGCTGCTGGCGGTCGGCCGGACCGTGAAGGGCATCGTCGAGGGCGATGCCGTTCCACAGCTGTTCATTCCACGGCTGATAGGGCTTTGGCAGGCTGGAGAGTTCCCGTTCGATGAACTCATCCGCACATACCCGCTGGCCGAGATCAACGAGGCCGAGGACGCCGTGCGTCGCGGAGACGTCGTCAAACCGGTACTGATTCCCTGAAGTCCATGCGGTTCGGAATGGGGCGTCGATTGCGACCGATCGGCGGTCGCGGACTGCGTGAAAACACCGCGGATGCGACGTGATCGACGTCGTGCCGAAGTAGTTCTGGCGGCGCGCGGCTATCACGCGGCTTGTCTGGATACATGCCCTCTATAGACGCGATATCCGCTGCAGGCGCGGCGATTCCGCGCTCCAGCCCTCGCTTTGTTCGGCGCCAGCCGGTTCGCCGTGCAGTACTGTCTCGAGGCCGGGCAC
>NZ_JBHZCS010000023.1:7249-11133 GCF_042755705.1 Nocardia sp. NPDC059154 | reverse complement strand
AAGTGCTTCATGGAGATGAGATATCAGTGGAGGTCGTGGCGCTCCCGCCCCCCCCCCCTTTTTTTGTTCGCCACCGCCTTTTTTGCTGGGCGGCCTTCCCTAGGGTCCGCCCCCCCCCCCCAGAGACAGGAGTCCGCTGCGGTAACGGGCCGTCTGTGCTGGGCGCTGTGGTTCGTTCGCACTACTACCGGATTCGTGCAAGCTGAGACCGCGCCTTGTCCGACCCGATCAGCTGACCCTGTCCCTCCAGATCCACTCGGCCGCCCGAGGATCGGGCGTCGCGGACCCCTCATATGGTGGGCGCGTCATCCAGACTCCTTTGTCTTGGGCGGGGTGGGCCGAATCGAACTATCAAGCCCGCCAGATCTGTTCGCCTGCGCGTGAGACAACGATGTTCGGCACGACCGCGTTGCGGGAAAGCCGAGTGATGGCCAGCGCCATCTCTGCGATGTCGGACGTGGTGAGCATGGCCGAGCGGTCCAGTGCCTCGCGTTTCCAAGCGGTCATGTCGGTGTCGACGTAGCCGGGGGAGATGGCCGTGGCGCTGACTCCGTTCGCGGACTCCTCGAGAGAGACTGCCTCGCACAACGAGATCAGTGCGGCCTTGGTGGCCCCGTACGCGGCCAGCCCTGCCTCACCGGCGACGCCGGTGATGGACGCCAACGCGATGATCTTCGCGCCATGCTGCGGATGTGCGGCGGCGCTCTTGCGCAGCAGCGGCAAGGCCGCCTGGATGAGCGTGATCGGGGCGCGGAAGTTCACATCCAGCATGCGCTCGTAGGTCTTCGCCGGCATGTCTGCGACCGCCCCCGCAGTACCGCTACCCGCACTGAGCACCAGGACATCCATGCCGCCGTAACGGTTTGCGTGTGCTTGTGCCAGCGCCCGCACCTGATCGAGATCGTTCATGGCCGCCACCACTGTCTCCACCGTGACACAGGTTTCGTCCTGCAGCCGGCGAGCGGTCTCGGCTAGCCGGTCGGGGTCGCGTGCAGCAATGGTCAAGTGATAGCCATCGTGGGCGAGGCGGCGAGCCACCTCTGCTCCGATACCGCGCGATCCGCCGGTAATCAATGCGCTGTGAAAACCATTGGTGCTCACGCGAGTGTCTCCAGTCCGGCGTCGAGCAGCACCGGCACCGCGGCGCCGATCGTGGCGAAGCCGTCGCCCACGGTCTTTCCGGCCAGGTAGCGCTGATGGACACCTTCGGCGATCACGGCGAGTTTGAAGCAGCCCAGAGCGCGGTAGAACGGCAGCTGATCGAGGTCGTATCCCGTTGTGCGGGAGTACTGTTCGGCAAGATCGTTGGCCGAGCCGAAGCCGGGGTTGGCGGTGGGTGCGTGCCGGACGCCGAGCACCGGTTCGCTGCGCGGATCCCAATAGACCTGCAGCAGACCGAGGTCCGCAAGCGGGTCGCCGAGCGTTGACATTTCCCAGTCGACCACGGCGGCGACGCGGCTGTAGTCGACCGGGTCGATGATCGTATTGTCGAGCCGGAAGTCGCCGTGCACGATGGCCGTGCCGACTTGTGCCGGAACTGCGGCGCTCAAGGCACGGGACAGCCGGTCCAGCGTGGCGAGTTCCCGCGTAGCCACGCGATCCCACTGGCCTCGCCAGCGTTTCACCTGACGCTCCAAATACCCTGCAGGGCGGCCGAAGTCGCCGAGCCCCACCCGCTCGTAATCGACGGAGTGCAGTGCGGCGAGGGCGTCGACGAGGGCGTCGCGGCACGACCGGGCCTGGTCGGCTGTCAGCGTCGCCGCTTCGTCGCCGTCGCGCAGGGTGCGGCCGGGTACGAACGACACCACCGCGAACGGCACGCCGATGACGTCCTCGTCCTTGCACAGCGTCACCGCTTCGGCCACGGGAACCTCGGTGCTGCGTAGCGCGGCGACGATCCGGTACTCGCGCGCCATGTCATGCGCTGTGGGGGTGAGCGGTCCCAGTGGCGGGCGGCGGAGCACCCAATCGTGCACACCGTCGGTCAGTCGATAGGTCAGATTCGATCTGCCGCCCGCGATGAGGGTGGCCTTCAGTCCGCCTGCTGTTTCGGGCACGTTGTTGTCGAAATAGCGCTGCAGCGCCGGTAAATCCAGGCCGGCGACCACGGATGTCATACGTTCGCCCTGTTGATTTTGCGGATCACCCGGCGGGCGATGGCCCAGCGATGGGTTTCGGAGGGCCCGTCGTAGATGCGGAACGGCCGCACCTCGCGGTAGAGGCGTGATAGCGCGATGTCCCCAGAGACACCGAGTGCACCGCAGACCTGCAGGGAGCGGTCGACGACTCGGTTGACAGCCTCGGCGACGAAGGTTTTCGCGATCGAGGTGATCTGCGATGAAGCGGCAGCTTCGGGCTCGGTGTCGAGAACCCAGCACGCCTTCAGCGTCAGCGCGCGAGCGGCTTCGATGTCGATCTCGTTGTCGGCGATCAACTGCTGCACCATCCCGAGGTCGCCGAGCCTGGCGACGAACACGGGCCAGGTTGCGGGGCGTTTTGTGGTGAGGTTGGGGGGGTGGCGAGCGGGGCCCCACCAACGCATTCCGTGGGTCATGCGGGCGGGGCCGAGCCGGACCTGGGCGTATTCGAAGCCCTTGTCCACCTCACCGAGCACGGCGTCGTCACCGACCTCGAGGTCGTCGAAGGTCAGCTCGGAGTGTCCGCCGAACATCGACTCGTCGAGCGTGTCGATGTCACGTTTCAGATCGAAGCCAGGGGTGTCCGCCGGTACGAGGAACATCGTCGCGCCACCCCGGGAACCCGGTTCGCCGCTGGTGCGAGCCATGATGATCGCGAAGCTTGCGCCGTTGGCGCCGGTGATGAACCACTTGTGGCCGTTGATGACCCAGCCTGCCGAGGTACGTTCGGCGCGAGTCGTGAGCATGCTCGGATCCGCGCCCGCGCCCGGAGCAGGTTCGGTCATGGCGAAACATGACCGAACTGCGCCGGTCACCAAGGGCCGCAGGAACTTCTCCTGCTGTGCGGGGGAGGCGATCCGTTCGAGCAGGTGCATATTGCCCTCGTCGGGTGCGGCACAGTTCAGCGCGAGCGGCCCGAACAACGAATAGCCCGCTGTTTCGAAAACCGGCGCACGGTCCCGCATATCGAGTCCCAGCCCACCGAATTCACGCCCGGCGTGCGGCGCGAAGATACCTGCCGCCTTCGCCGCGTTCTGCAGGTCGACGCGGATACCCTCGGGAAGATCGTGGGCGGAGCCGCGGTGGCACGACTCGATAGGCAGTACCGTGTTCCGTACGAAGTCTTCTGTGCGAGAGACTATTTCGGAAACAGCAGGAGAGTATTCGAAAGAAATAGTCATGACAGTCGCTCGATGATCGTGGCGTTGGCCAGGCCGCCGGCCTCGCACATGGTCATCAGGCCGTAGCGTCCGCCCGTCTGCTCCAGGTGGTTGAGCATGGTGGCCAGGATTCGGCCGCCAGAAGCTCCGAGTGGGTGACCCAGGGCGATCGCACCGCCGCGCGGATTCAGCTTGGCCGGGTCCGCGCCGAGTTCGTGCGCCCAAACCAGCGGCACGGGCGCAAATGCCTCATTGACCTCGTAGATGTCGATGTCTTCGATCGACAGGCCGACCCGGGTAAGTGCCTTGCGGGTAGCTGGAACGACTGCGGTGAGCATGAGCAGCGGATCATCACCGGTAACGGCGAAGGAATGGAACCGCGCTCGCGGCCGCAGGCCCAGCTGGTCGGCCTTCTCCTCGCTCATGATGAGCGCGGCGGACGCGCCGTCGGTAAGGGGCGAGGAATTGCCTGGGGTTATGGACCATTCGATTTCTGGAAAACGAGTCTTATACCCGTCGTTCGCGAACGCGGGCCGCAGTCCGGCCAGGCCGCCGACTGTGGTCGCCGGTCGGATCGTCTCGTCTG
>NZ_JBHZCS010000023.1:0-7239 GCF_042755705.1 Nocardia sp. NPDC059154 | reverse complement strand
GCGGTCAACGTACCCGCGGGAACGAGCTCGTTCGCGAAGCCACCGGCCACGGCAGTTGCCGCGGCGAGCCGGTGAGAGCGGGCGGCGAACTCGTCGAGTGCGGTGCGGTCAAGCTTCCAGCGAGCGGAGATGACTTCCGCCGAGATCCCTTGCTGTACCAGCCCTTCCTGGTAGCGCTGCGCGACCGGGCGGTAGATATCGACACCCTGGGTGTTGGAGAACATGGGTGCGCGGCTCATGGATTCGACGCCGCAGGCGATGGCAATGTCGTACGCACCGGCGATGACGCCCTGAGCGGCGAAATGCGCGGCCTGCTGGCTCGATCCACATTGCCGGTCCACCGTGGTCGCGGGAACGGATTCGGGGAATCCCGCAGCCAGCAGGGCGATTCGGCCGATATTGCCGGCTTGCTCACCGGCCTGGGTTACGCAGCCGGTGATGACGTCGTCGACAAGGGCCGAGTCGAGGCCGTTTCGAGCAACGAGTTCGGACAGCACGCCTGCGAGCAGGGTGGCCGGGGCGATATCCGACAGTCCGCCGCCGGGCTTTCCCTTGCCGGAGGGCGTTCGGATGGCGTCGACGATGACGGCCGAAGTCATACGGAACTCCTAGTGTTTTGCGACGAACACGGGATATGAGTCGCCTTCATCTGGATGGACGAACGAGACACGCAGAGGCAGGCCCGCCCGTAGTTGATCGAATTCGACGCCGACGATGCGTGCGTTGATCCACGGTCCCTCGGCGAGTTCGATGAGGCCGATCGGAAACGGCACCTGGTCGGCGAATGCCGGGTGCGGCGGGTGGTGCACGACCGACCACGAGACCAGCGATGCGTTGCCGGATGCGGTGTGCCACTCCAGGTTCGAGCAGCCGCACGCGCAAGTTCGTGCTTCCAGCCCGAGCAGGTGGCCGCAGTCGAGACAACGCCGGATGAGCAGGCGGTCGGCCGCGGCGGCATCGAAGAACTCGGCGCTGCGCGCGTCTCGGACGACCGGAGGACCGGAGATCGATGTGGTCACGGCGATCACGCCCCCCTCAAGACAAGAGTCGAATGGTGGTCGAGGATGCCTCCGTTGCCGCTGACAACGATGACCTCGCGCTTTTCGGCCTGGCGTTCGCCCGCTCGGCCGCGGCCCTGGATGACGGCTTCCGTCAGCGGGGTCATGCCCCAGAGGTAGTACGACGACAGCTGCCCGCCGCCGGTGTTGAGGGGGAAAGAACCTCCGGGACCGAGCTTTCCGTCCGAGACGAACGCGCCGCCCTCGCCCTTACCGCAGAATCCGTAGTCCTCCAACGTGATCAGAACGGTGAAGGTGTAGCAGTCGTAGAGCTCGAGCAGATCGACATCGTCGACGGAGACGCCGGCCATTTTCAATGCGGTCGGCCCGGAAATCGCAGCGCCGGTGCGCAGTCCGAAGTCCGAACCTCGCTCCGCGAGCTGACCGGGGTGGCCCTGTCCCCAGCCGAGAATGTCTACCGGCGGTTGCGCCAGTTGCCGCGCCCGCTCCGCGGTCGTCACGATTACCGCCGCACCACCGTTCGAGACCAGGCAACAGTCCAGCAGGTGCAGCGGTTCCGCGATCCACCGCGAATTCTGGTGATCTTCGAGGGTGATCGGATCACGCAGCTGTGCGAGAGGATTCAAGCCCGCCCAGGCACGCTGCGCGACTGCGATGTGGCCGAGTTGCTCGCTGGTGGTGCCGTAGGCCTCCATGTGCCGGCGGGTGGCCAGGGCGTATTTGGCGTTGGCGTTTGTGATGCCGCTGGCGACGGAATAGCTGGCGAATCCGGTGATCGGTTTGCGGCTGCGACCGGTGTAGGCGGAGCCCGCCGATTCCTTGGGCTTTAGGGGTGCGTCGGCGAACACACAAGCCACGGTCTCGGCCATCCCGCTGGTCACTGCGGCTGCGGCGAAGGACACCATCGACCCGGCGGTGGCACCGAAGGCATTCATTTCGGTGAGCAGCCGCAGATCACGCAACCCGAGCACATTGGCGAGGGCGATGGAGACATCGCGCTTCAGGCCGCCGGAGACCAACAGGCCATCGATATCCGAAATCTGCAGGCCCGCATCGGCGGCGGCGCGGCGCACCGCGTCGGCGGCGAAGTCGGTCGCGCTGCGGCCGTAGACCTTTCCGACGTCGGTGATTCCGAGGCCGGCAATCGACGCCCGGCTCGAACCGTTCACGTTCGGCTCCTTCTGTGAGGGGTGCTGTCACCGTACCATAGAGTGTGTTATGGTCGGAACATGAGGATCGTAGTGGATCGGACCAAATGCACGGGCCTGGGGATTTGCGAGTCCATCGCACCGGACGTGTTCGAGGTCGATGAGGACGGCGATCTCGTGCTGTTGCAGGAGAAGATCACCGAAGATATGCGTGCCACCGTGGAGGAGGCCATCGCCGGCTGCCCCACCTTCGCGTTGCGGCTCGAACAATGAACCGCCTCGTGGTCGTCGGCGCCTCCCTGGCAGGTGTGCGTGCGGTCGAGGCTGCGCGGAAGGCGGGGTTCACCGGAGATGTGACCCTGATCGGCGACGAGGTGCATCTGCCTTACGACCGCCCGCCGCTGTCGAAGGCGTTCCTCGATCGCGGTGAGGCGGAGGTGCCGTATTACAGAGCACGTCACGAATTCGCCGACCTGGATGTCGATCTAAGGCTCGGTGCCCCGGCCACCGGTCTGGACGTGGCGAGCAAATTGGTCGAAATCAACGGCGAAGCAGTGGAATACGAGGCGCTGGTCATCGCGACGGGCGCCACGGCTCGTGCGCTGCCCGGCTCCGATGGGCTTGCGGGAGTGCACACCCTGCGGACGCTCGACGATGCCCGCGCCGTGCGCGCGGCACTGGATGCGGGCGCGCGAACGGTCATTATCGGCGCTGGATTCATCGGGTCGGAGGTTGCCTCAGCGGCACGTAAGCGTGGACTGAGCGCCACCATCCTCGAGGCGCTGCCGACTCCCCTCGCGCGTGCCGTCGGCGGCGTAATGGGCAATGCGTGTGGCGTTCTGCATGTCGAAAACGGCACCGAACTGCGGTGCGGAGTAATGGTTTCCGCATTGGAGGGGAACGGATCCGTGGAGCGGGTGCGGCTATCGGACGGATCGGCCGTCGACGCGGACCTCGTTGTCGTAGGTATCGGCGCAGACCCCGCCACAGGTTGGCTCGAGCACTCCGGGCTGGCGCTCGACAACGGTGTGGTCTGCGATTCGAATCTGGCAACCTCAGCGCCGGGCGTATACGCAGCCGGAGATGTCGCACGCTGGTCCAACCCGGCATTCAAGCGGCACATGCGGCTGGAGCACTGGACCAGCGCGCAGGAGCAGGGGGAGCGGGCCGCGCGCAACGCAATCGATCCCGACAACGCCCAGCCGTATACGACGGTCCCCTACTTCTGGTCCGACTGGTACGACTCACGCATCCAATTCGTCGGGGTCCCCGACGGCGACGAGCTCGAGTTGTTCGGTTCGATCCAGCAGGGCCGATTGCTCGCCCTCTACGGAGACGGCGAACGACTGCTCGGCGCCCTCGCCATCAATCGTCAACCCGACATCATGAAGCTCCGTGCCCTCATTGCCCGCCGCACGGGGTGGGCCGAAGCCGTGGCCTTCGCCGCGGACCGGGCACGAAACTGGAAGAACGCAGCGCCGCGTCAGCCGGTGTGATCGAAAACCACCCTGCACCAACACTATTCAGGGGATCACCACAAATGAAGATGCGCAAACGCCGGAACCGATTCGTTGTCAACCTCGCCCCGCTCGATGCGGGCTGGTTGTGGTTTGAGACCGCCTGTTCCAGCATTGGCTCTCCACCGATCCTGCCGAACCCGAAGCCGCGCCGATGTGGGTCAAGGGTGCGCCGCCGCGCGAGCGGCCTCGATGTCCTCACCGAGTTCGGCCTTCAGGATGGCCTTCATATCGATGTCGGTAAGTACGCCGAATCCTTGTTCGGACAAGGCATTACGTGTCAGCTCGAGGGCATTGTCGAAGTTGGCGTGGAGGGTGATGGACAGAGCAAGGCCCATTTGTCTTATTCCTTCCGGCTTTTCGGCTGGGATGCTGTGCAGTTACTGGTAGCGGGTGGGCAGCTGATCGATTCGGCGGGAACCCCGGCTCGCCGCAGCAGCAGTGTCACCGGGCACCAGCCCACGGCGCCGTAGAGCAGCAGGTTCGCACCGACAAACCCAGTGAAGAACCACCATTGCGAGAACACTGCGGCCAGCAATGCGCTCATCAGTACGAACGTGCCTGCGAGTAGAGGTACCAGGCGGGTGATCGACCAGCCGTGGCGCCTTGCTGCCGCTCGGCCTCCGATTTCACCCGGCTGGTGGCGGTATGCCATCTCCGCAGTTCAGCCCACGGTCACGCCACGACACCATAACGTACGATATGGTGTCGTGGGGAAGCGTTGGCGTTCGTGTCCCTCGTAGGTGGACACGTGAGGCGATGGAAGGCGAGGAATCACAGTGAAACTTGGTCTGCAGCTGGGTTACTGGGGCGCGCAGCCGACACAGGGCGCAGCGGAACTGGTGGCGGCGGCCGAGGAGGTGGGCTTCGATGCGCTCTTCACCGCGGAGGCTTACGGTTCGGACGCCTTCACTCCGCTCGCGTGGTGGGGTCGCCAGACCGGCCGATTGCGACTGGGGACCAGCATCGCGCAGCTGTCCGCCCGCACACCCACGGCGACTGCGATGGCTGCTTTGACGCTGGATCATCTCTCCGAGGGACGAGCGATCCTCGGACTCGGTGTTTCCGGCCCTCAGGTCGTCGAGGGGTGGTATGGCCAGCCTTTCGCCAAACCCCTTGCGCGCACGCGTGAGTACGTCGAGATCCTTCGCAAAGTGTGGGCGCGTCAGGAGCCAGTGACCAACGACGGAGAGCATTACCGGCTCCCGTACCAGGGGCCTGGCGAGGTTGGCTTGGGCAAGCCACTCAAGTCGATTGTGCACCCCCTGCGTGCCGATATACCGATCTGGCTCGGCGCAGAAGGCCCGAAGAACGTCGCTCAGACGGCAGAGATCGCGGACGGATGGCTCCCGATTTTCTACTTGCCGGCTGCGGCCGACATGTACCGCCACTGGTTGGACGAGGGATTTGCACGTCCGGGAGCACGACGGACCAGGGAAACGTTCGAGGTAGCAGCCAGTTGCCATCTCCATGTCACGGACGATGCGCAATCGGCTATCGACTCCCTCAAGCCGATCGTCGCGTTGTACATGGGCGGCATGGGCGCAAAGGAGCAGAACTTCCACAAAAACCTGTTCGAGCAGATGGGGTATGGGGCGCTGGCCGAAAGGGTGCAGGAGCTCTACCTCTCCGGCCGTAAGAAGGACGCGACCGCCCTGATCCCGGACGAGCTCGTTGACGCGTTGCACATCGTCGGTGATGCGGTCAAGGTCCGTGATCGTGTGCAGGAGTGGGAAGAGTCCGGGGTGACCATGCTTCTGCTTGCATGCCGCACCGCTCGCGAGGTTCACCATGCGGGTGACGCAGTACTCGGTTGAACTGTCTGGTGATGATGCCCGCCTTCTACTGCAGCTCCGCCGATTGCAAGCCAGGTTGCCTCGCCGGAGGGCCTGAACATGCGACCACCCCCGTTCGGCGACAGGTTTCGAGGGCACAGGAAAGGCCGCTACCGGTCTCCGAGCATGCGGAGTCAGTAGCGGCCTGTTGTGCAACTCCCTATCACTTGGCCTCAACCGGGCTACGCACCCTTGGCCGACGTGAACCGCTGCGTTTCATGTGAACCCGCTGTGCGTCACAGGCTACGGCTCGTAGAATTATGGGCCTCTCGTTCTCATGCAACGCGCGCCACTCGATTCGGCGAGCTTGTGTCGGAATAACGGAGTACACCGGGGGGTGGCCAGCATGGATCTAAGTTCGCCGTTCGTGATCCTCGGCGCGGTGTGCATTGTCGCTGCAATTGTCGGCGGCGGGGTCAAGGCACTAGTCGGCGAATTCCCGATCATCAGCACGATCAAGCGACAAGTTGCCCTTCTTATGGTCGGGATAGTTTTCGTCGTCCTTCCGCAGATCGCCTTGTACCTCGGTCACTTCAGGGTGACATCAGTCCAGGTCAGTTGGGACGGTAATTACTACGAGGGGTGCGATGTCGACGCGGCTTACACCGTCTTCGTCAAGACAGCCGGGGCAAGCGGGGACTACGAAATCCGGGTCGTCATCGATGACCACGAGATTGGCTCAAAGACTTCCACAGCCAGTTTTCCCGGCGTCCATACGTTGCACGGAAGATACACGGAAACGGCCAGTAGCACCGGGGACAGCGAGAGCTCAATCTATGTTGACGTGCTGTCTCCCAAATCATTGACATCAGACAAAGACATCCTGCACATCACCTGTTGACCGGGTTTGATCCTCCCCCATCGACGGCCCATTCCGGCTGGTAGTCGGGATGGTCAGACCAGATGGCCGCGATAGGCGACAGGTCGATGCGCAGGTCGAGCATGCCAGGCCCCGGCCGATCACTTCCCGAGGTGGGCATCCCACACCGGCGACAAACCGGCGCCGGGCGTGGACCCTGGCCGTGGCGGGCCGGTCCCGAACCGGGTTTGGCACCCTGGGTCCGCGCGTAGTGACCGAGATCTGTCACCCAGCTGCGGGAGTGGGCTGGTCCCTGTATTCGGTTGTTCGAATCGCGTTTTCCAACTCTGGAGCCCCTTCCCGATAGCTCGGTTGCCGACATTCGGTGGGGATACGCTGTGCATTAACGAAGATTTGACGGGTGTTGCTCGGTGCCGGGACACCGGTGGATGGTGGGCCGCTGATGGTCGAGGATGATCGGTTCCTGACGGTTCGTGACGTGTTCGAGCCGGTCACGGAGGAATTGGCCACGGCCGGGTTCGAGGATGCCGAGGAGATAGGGCGGGGCGGTTTCGGTGTGGTCTATCGCTGCACACAGACCGAGCTGGATCGGACGGTGGCGGTGAAGATCCTGACCGCCGAGCTGGACGAAGAGAACCGGGCGCGGTTCTTCCGGGAGCAGCGGGCGATGGGCCGGCTGACCGGGCATCCGAACATCGTGACGATGCTGCAGGCGGGTGTCACCGCGAGCGGGCGACCCTATCTGGTGATGCCCTATCACCCGGTCGGCTCCCTCGACTCCCGGATCCGTGGGCAGGGGCTGCTGCCGGTCGAGACCGTGTTGTGGATCGGGGTGAAGATCGCCGGGGCGCTGGAGAGCGCGCATCGCCTCGGCATTCTGCATCGGGACGTGAAACCGGG
>NZ_JBHZCS010000022.1:117123-136001 GCF_042755705.1 Nocardia sp. NPDC059154 | reverse complement strand
ATTGACGATGTGCCCGCCGCCCTGTTCGAGCATGCGCGCGTAGGCGAGCTGGGTGCCGTGCACGACGCCCCAGAAGTTGACGTCGACGATCTGGTTCCAGGCGATATCGGTCATCTTGGCGAAATCGCCGCCGACCACGATGCCGGCATTGTTGAACATGAAGTCGAGCCGCCCGTGCTCGGCGACGGCGCGCTCGACCACGTCGGCGAGGGCCTCGCGGTCGGTGACGTCGGCGACCATGGTCGTGAGGCCGCCGGTGCTGCTCGCGGCCAGGGAGTCCAGGCCCGCCACCGCGCGGTCGACGGCATAGACGCACACGCCGCGCTGCAGCAACCTGGTCACGAGCGCTCTCCCCATGCCGGAGGCGGCACCCGTGACGATCGCGGTGACAACGGAATAGGTCATGCGCCCGAGGTTAAGCACCTTCGCTTAATAGAACAAGTGTCAGTTTCGGGCGGCGGGGGCCGGTCAGGCCCTGCGATACCGGCGCACAACGACTTTCGCGGGCCGGATGGACCGATCTCCTATCGTCAGCCCCGGCTGGATGACCGACTCCACGGTCCGGTCGGCGGCCGGATCGTCGGTGTCGGTGAGCTCGGCGGCCTCCATGGTGTCCGGATCGAAGTCCGTGCCCCGGAACGGCGTCACCAGCTCACCGCCCCGCTCGGCCAGCATGCGCTCGACCCGGCGGCTCATGGTCTCGAAGCCCTGGCGGTCCGGCTCCGAATCGGTGGTGGAGGCGAAGGTCTGGGCCAGGCCGTGCAGGGCGAACAGGTCGCGGATCAGGGGAGCGTCGGCTTCGGCGCGCTCGTCGCGGATCTTCAGTTTCGCCTCGTCGGCCAGTCGCTCGATGGTGGCGGCCTGCCGGGCGATGACGCGGGCCAGGTCGTCGATGCGCTCGGTGATGCGGTCGAGTGTCGTGGCCGGTAGGTCGGTCGGGGCGGGCACTGCGGGCAGGGCCGGGAGGGTGGCCGCCGGGGCTGGATCGGTCATGCTCGAACGATAGACCCGGTAGTCGGTCCCGGCTGCTACCATCGCCGTCGTGGGGGTCTATGGAATCGATCTGGGCACAACGAATTCGGCAATTGCGACGATTGACGCAGACGGCCGGCCGGAGGTGCTGATCGGGCTCAATGGGGAACCGACCGTCCCGTCTGTCGTCTTGTTCGCCTCCGCCACCGACCATGTGGTGGGGGAGGGTGCGCGCCGGCAGGCCCGCCTCGATCCCGATCACGTGTGCACGCTGGTGAAACGCCGCATGGGAGATGCGGAGTGGCGGTTCGGCGCACACGGGCAGCTGTGGTCGGCGCCCGCGGTCTCCTCCCTCATTCTGAAAAGCCTTGCCGCCGATGCCGAATTCGCGGGCGGCGAACCGGTGCGGCGGGTGGTGATCACGGTGCCCGCCTACTTCGGCGACGAGGAGCGCCGGGCCACCATCCAGGCCGGCACCTACGCCGGATTCGAGGTGGCGGGCGTGCTGTCCGAGCCCATCGCGGCGGCGCTGTCCTACGGTTTCGGGCGCCTGGACGGCGGCATCGAGATCGGCGCGTCGCCGGCGCGCGAGACCGTGCTGGTCTACGACCTCGGGGGCGGCACCTTCGACGCCACCGTCATCGAACTCGCCGACCGCCGCATCTCGGTGCTGGCCGTGGAGGGCGATCATCAGCTCGGCGGCGCGGACTGGGACGAGCGGCTGGCGCTGCACCTGTCCCAGCGGTTCTGCGCCGCCAATCCGGATGCCGAAGACCCCCTGGACGATTCGGTCGGCTCGCAGCTGCTGGTGCTGGCGGCCGAGCAGGCCAAACGTGAGCTCACCACCGCCGACAGCACCGAGGTGGTGATCGCGCACGACGGCGCGCGGGCGGTGATCCCGCTGACCCGCGACGAACTCGAGGCCATGACCGCCTCGCTCATGCGGCGCACGGTGGATCTCACCAAGGCGGTGCTGGCCGCGGCCGGGCAGCGCGGGGTCCGGCAGGTGGATCGGCTGCTGCTGGTGGGCGGCTCGTCGCGGATGCCGATGGTGGCCGAGCAGCTGCACAAGGAATTCGGGCTGATCGGTGAGCTGCGCGATCCGGATCTGTCGGTGGCGCGCGGGGCCGCGCTCTACGGCGAGAAGCTGGAGATGGAGCGGCTGGTGGCCGCGGATCTGGCGACCCGTGGGCGACTACGCGACGGCGCCGGGCTGAGCGAGGCGGATCCGGTTGATCTGGAGGCCTCGCTGGCGCGAGTGGCCGATTCGTTCGGGCAGCCGGTGAGCCTGGTGCGCCGCATGATCGAGATCCAGGTGGACACGGTGGTGTCGCGTGGCTTCGGGGTGCTGGCGCTGGATCCGTTCAACGGGCTGGCGGCCAGCTGGCTGGTGCATCGCAATCAGACCCTGCCCATTCGCGTGCGGCGGTCCTACGGGACGGTGCGGGCGGACCAGGATCAGATCGAGCTGACCATCGTGGAGCAGCAGGGGCAGGCGGCGTCGACGCGGCCCGAGGACACGAAGGTGTTGGTGGAGGGCAGGATTCGGGACATTCCACCCGGGTATCCGGAGGGTAGTGAAGTCCGGGTGACCTTCGAGATGGGATTCGACGGCGTGCTGCACGTGACCGCCTACCATGTGGATGCCGATCTGCCGCTGACGCTTTCGGTGCAGACCGGGGCCACCCTGTCGCAGGCGGATGTGGAGCGCGAACTGGATCAGTTGCAGCGCACCCGGCGTCGCAACTCCTGACCGGTATACGCTATCCGACGACAAGCCATGCATGCCTTCGATTCCAATGACTACCGCAAGCGCGTCCTCGCTGCCGTCGAACGCCGGGGCGGGCTCGGTGAGTCGGATGCCTTCGAGCTGTACGATATTCCGCTCGGGGAGGCCGCGCGGCTGAGCGACGCCGAGGTGGCGGCGCGGGTCGAGGCGGTCTGGGCGTTCTGGCAGAAGCTGCGCGACCATCCCAAGTACCGGGTGCTGGCCGGGCTGCTGGTAGACGCGCACGCCGAACTCTCGGAACCCTTGCTGCACACCGGTTCCCGGCTCGTCGAGGCGGATCGGGTGACGCAGTTGCGGGCCCGGCGGGAGGCCGAGCGCTACGAGATGCTCGACGCCGCCATCGAGCGGCTGGTGGCGCGGCACGGCGGCATTCCCGCCGCCAAGATCCCCGGCCTCGAGGACATCGGCCGGATGGGCGGGCTGACCGTGGCCGAGATCGCCGCCCGGGTGCGCCGCCACCGCATCATCGACGAGGCGCCCGCGCCGGCGTCGCCGCCCGCCGCGCCCGCCCTGAGTTCCGAACGCCGCTGGCAGATCCGCGCGCTCCTCGCCGAATACGAGCGCCTGCTTTCCGGCGATCCGGTCCCCACCCTGCTGGCCCTGCTCGGCATGGAATTCGCCGCCGCCCACCACACCAACGAGATCCGCCTGCGCGCCGGCGCCCTGCGCGCCCGCACCCGCGAACTGCCGCCCGGCCGGATCCGCGTGGTCCTCGACGAACTCCTCATCCATATCGGCGACGTCCTCGAGCCCGGCGGCGCCATGGTCGACGCCTACCTCCTCGCCATCACCGAGACGGTCACCGACCAGCTCCGCCCCCAGGTCCGCGCCGCCGTTCTGGTCGAAGACCTCCTGGTAGCAGCGGATTTCGACTACCTGCTCGGCGTCGCCATCGCCGCCGGCCTCGACCGCGCCGCCGCGGAACGCATCCTCATCACCCTCACCGACGAACTCGGCACCACCGTCGAAGGCCGCGAGCACCTCGCCGCCCCGCCCCGCCCCAGTGGGCCCGCGCAGACCAGCTCCGCCACAACGACTTCGACCCACTCGGCGGGGAATGGTGCTCCATCGGGGACCGGCGCGGCCGCCGGAAGCGAATTCGGCCGCGACCCCGCGAGCAACCCTCAGGGTGAGGGTCCGGCCGCCTCCGACAGCGGCGACTCGGCGGGCGGCTTCGGCCCGGACCGCGATGCGGCGACCGCTGCCGGAAGCGCGGGCGGCTCGTCGGGAACCGGTGGCGGGCGACGGTATTCGGGCGGTGGCGCACCTGTTCGAGGTCGAGGAGAGGCGCCGGAGGCGGCGCAGTGGCAGCGGACGCCCTATACGGGCGAGGCGGGCGGTGCGGGTGCGGGGCGGCCGTGGCAGGCGGCGTTGCGGGCGGCGCGGGCCTCGCTGCGGGCGGGACGGCCCAGGGAGGCGGCCGGATTC
Source organism: Nocardia sp. NPDC059154 (assembly GCF_042755705.1). Classification (NCBI taxonomy): domain Bacteria; kingdom Bacillati; phylum Actinomycetota; class Actinomycetes; order Mycobacteriales; family Nocardiaceae; genus Nocardia; species Nocardia sp. NPDC059154. Next base: position 131,812 of record NZ_JBHZCS010000022.1, on the reverse strand, counting down.
GTCACCGATGCGCGGCGCGGGGTCGGGGACGACAGTCTGGGGGCGCGGTCGGTGCGGGCGGTGGGGGAAGAGGTCGAGCGGGTGCTGGCGGAGGCGGCCGTGCACTGGCGGGCGGCCGTGTCCTGTTGTGCGGGGCGGCGGTTCGTGGAGGCGCTGGGCGAGCATCTGGATTTCCTGGATCGGCGGGCGGCGGATGTGCCCAATCCCGATCCGCGGGGAGCTGGCCGGGAGTTGCTGATCGGGCGGGCGCGGGCGGCGGTGATGGAGGCGGGGCGGCTGTTCGAGGCGCTGCCGTCGGATCCGGGACTGCGCATGCAGGCCGTGCGGGCCGTGCTCGAGGTGTGCGCCGACCATGCCGAGGCGCTGGCGGCGCTGGCCGAATTGCAGGTGGGCGCGCCGGGAACGGTGACGGCGAGCCGCAAGCCGGACGGGACGGTGGTGATCGCCTGGCTCCCGTCGCGGACCACGCAGGTGGAGTACCGGGTCACGCGGCTGCTGGCCGACGGGTCGTGGCGGGTGGTGGGCCGCACCCGCGGCACCGCGCTGGAGGACGGCGGGGCGCCGACCGGGCCGGTGCCGGTGTACGGGGTGGTGGCGTCCGTCTCCGGCCGGTCCTCCGAAATGGCACGGTCCGATGGGGATTCGGGCCGCGATCCGGCCCAGGGCGGCGAGCCGGATGCCGCAGGTGGCGGGCCCGATGGCGACCGGCCCAGCGGTATGCCCACCGTGCGCAGCCTGACCGAACAGCGCGGGCTGCTGGTCTTCGAATGGCCGATCGGCATCACCGAGGTGATGGTGGTGGCCCGCCCCGACGCCCCGCCGGTGGATCCCGAGGATCCCCGGGCGCGCCGGTGGAAGGTCACCAATATGCGCTACGAGATCGACGGCGGGGTGCGGATCCCGTCCGAGGTCCCGCGGCCCTGTCACGTCGCCGTGGCTTCCTGCCGGCGCGATGCCACCGGAACTCTCACTGTCGCCGCTGGATTCGGCCCGGACGCCCGGATTCGCTGGGTGCGCTGAGAGCCGCTGTGGCCCCGCATGGGAATCTGGTGGGGGCCGGGTCTGTTGCTGCGAGGACCGGTCGCGAACAGAGAGGCGGAGCTGGGTGATTCCGAAGTTGATGGCGGTGAGCGACATCCATGTCGGTCATCAGGGCAACAAACCGGTGGTCGAGGCGATCCGCGCGGATTCCCCCGAGGACTGGCTCATCCTGGCCGGTGACGTCGGCGAGAAGACCGATGACATCCGCTGGGCCCTGGAGACCCTGCGCGGCCGCTTCGCCAAGGTCATCTGGGTGCCCGGCAATCACGAATTGTGGACCACCGCAAAGGATCCCGTGCAGATGCACGGCGCGGCCCGCTACGACTACCTGGTCTCGCTGTGCCGCGATGTGGACGTCGTCACACCGGAGGACCCGTTCCCGGTGTGGGAGGGCGCGGGCGCGGAGGAGTTCGGCGGCGCGGTCACCCTGGCCCCGCTGTTCATGCTCTACGACTACTCCTGGCTGCCGGAGGGCGCGAAGACCAAGGCCGAGGGCCTGGCCATCGCCAAGGACCGCAATGTGGTGGCCACCGACGAGTTCCTGCTCTCGGCCGAGCCGTACCTGACGCGCGACGCCTGGTGCCACGCCCGCGTCCAGTACACCCAGCGCCGCCTCGACGCCCTGCCCGCCGACACCCCGCTGGTGCTGATCAACCACTTCCCGCTGCTGCGCAAGCCGGTCGACATGATGTGGTACCCGGAGTTCTCGCTGTGGTGCGGCACCGACCTCACCTCCGACTGGCACACCAGCTACAACGTGGTCTGCGCGGTCTACGGCCACCTCCACATCCCCCGTACCACCTGGTACGACGGCGTCCGCTTCGAAGAGGTCTCCCTCGGCTACCCCCGCGAATGGCAGCGCCGCGGCCTCCCCGACAAACTCCTGCGCCAGATCCTCCCCGTCCCCGACTACGGCGACACCCTCAACGAGTGGGGCGGCCACTTCAAGATCACCCCCGAAATGCAGGCCGCTGCCCTGAAGATGAAGGAAGCCGCCGAACGCCGCCGCGGCCTGGCCTGACACCCGATGGGGCATCGGGCCGGCCGCTTGCCGCGGCGGCCGGCCCGATCCACCGGTGAGACACCGGTTTTCAGAGCAGGTGTTCGATGCGCACCGGGAACTCGCGGATGCGTTTACCGGTGGCGTGCGCGATCGCGTTCACGATGGCGGCGGCCGCGCCGATCATGCCGAGCTCGCCGAGCCCCTTCACACCCAGCGGGTTGACGATCGCGTCGTTGACCTCCACGAAGGAGATGTCGACCTCCGGTGCGTCGGCATTGACGGGCAGCAGGTATTCCAGCAGTGACGGATTGGCCCACGCGCCGGTGCGCGCATCCGGCAGCGTCGCCTCCAGCAGCGCCTGCGACAGCCCCCAGTTCATGCCGCCCAGCACCTGGCTGCGCGCCAGCTTGGCATTGAGCACCCGCCCGGGCGCGAAGGCCCCCACCATGCGCCGCACCCGGACCAGCCCGAGTTCCGGATCCACCGCCACCTCGGCGAACTGCGCACCGAAACTGATGCGCCCGAACGGCAGATCGCCGGTCGGCGGGTGCCAGGTGCCGATGGTCTCCAGGTCGGTGAGATGGTGGCGGGTCAGCAGCGCCGAATACGTCTCGCCGACAGCGGGATTGAAGCGCGCCCGCAGCCGCCCGCCGCGCGCCTCGATCTCCGGGGCGATCCGCCCGTGCAGCGGCGACTCCGGATCGCCGACCGCGAGCGCGATCAACTGCCCGCGCAGATCGGTGCACGCGGTGTGCACGGCCGCGCTGATCATGCCCGCACCCATCGATCCGACGGCCGCCGCGATGTTCGGGTAGTCGGTGTCGCCGATATCGACTCGGATGCGGTCGAATTCGACGCCCAGGGCGTCCCCTGCGACCTGCGCCATGGCGGTGGCCACGCCGGTGCCGAAGTCCTGGGTACCCGCCTGCACGATCAGCGCCCCGTCGGCGAGCAGCCGCGCATGGGCGCGCTGCGGCTGCCCCGGCTCGTACACCGGGTATCCGGCGGTGGCCATGCCCCAGCCCAGCAGCCAGTGGCCGTCGACGCGCGGAGTGCCGCGCCCGGTCTCACCGGACCAGCCGAAGCGTTCGGCGGCGGTTCGCACGCATTCGGCGTACCCGTCGGAACTCCACGGATGCCCGCTCGCCGGGTCGATGGCGGCGTGATTGTGCAGGCGCAATGCCATCGGGTCCATGCCGATGGCGGCGGCCAGCTCGTCGACGGCGCACTCCATGGCGAGCATGCCGGAGGCCTCGCCGGGCCCGCGCGTGAACGTCGGCGACATGAGGTTGCCGCGAATGAGGCGATACTGCCCGTCCCAGTGCGGAATCGCGTACGCCTGCCCGGCCACGCCCAGCGACACCTCGGCCCAGTCGTCGAACGGTGAGGTGACGGACAGCTTGTGGTGCCGCAACCCGGTGAAGGTCCCCTGGCCGTCGCAGGTCAGCGTGACCCGCTGCTCCTGTTCCTCCCGCAATCCGGTGCCGTAGAACATCTGCTCGCGGGTGAGCACCACCTTGACCGGGCGGCCCAGTTCCCGGGCGAGCATGGGCGCGAGCGTGACATGCGGCCAGATCAGGGCCTTGCCGCCGAAGCCGCCGCCCACGTAGTGCGCGACCACTCGCACATTCGCGGGTGAGATGCCCAGGTACGCGGCCACCGTGGCCTGGGTGGCGCTCACGCCCTGGGTGGCGTCGTACACGGTGACGGTGTCGCCGTCCCAGCTCGCCGCGGTGGCCGAGCACTCGATGGGATTGTGGTGGTTGGCGGCGAAATGGTAAGTGGCGTCGACGGTGTGGACCGCGGTGCCGGCCGCCGCCTCGAAGTCCCCACGCGACTGCACGGCCGGGACGAGACCGCAGAACACCGTCTTCGGCTGATACTGCGCGTCGCGTCCGTCCTCGAGCCGGATGAGCGGCTGCTGCGCGTCGTAGTCGGCCGTCACGAGCTCGGCCGCGTGCTGGGCGCACTCGAAGGTATCCGCGACCACCACGGCGATCGGCTGGCCGTAGTAGTGAATCGTGGTGTCCTGCAAGGGGAAGAAGGTCTGCCCGGGCGCGGGCCCGCCGAAGCCGGACGGCCACTGTGACGGGATGGCTGCCACCTTCGGCAGATTCTCGTGCGTGTAGACCGCGACCGCCCCCGCCGCGAGCGCGGGCCCGCTGTCGATGGAAAGCACTGTGCCGCTGCCGATCCGCGCGCCCACGATCACCGCGTGCACCAGCCCGGCCAGCGGCACCTCGGCGGTGTACTGCGCCGCCCCGGTGACCTTGGCGCGCCCGTCGACCCGATCGAATCCCTGCCCGATCAGCGGCCGGGCTGCGGTGGCGGTCATCGCGTCGCTCCCGAAAGCGGTTGCGGTGACACCGTTTCCAGCGCCCGCACCAGCGTCCGCCGCGCCAGTTCCGCCTTGAACGCGTTCATGGGATGCGAGGTGTCCGCGCCCTGCACTTCGATCGCCGCGGCCTTGTCGAAGTTCTCCCGGGTCGCGGACACCCCGATCAGCAACTGCTCGGCGATCCGGGCGCGCCACGGCTTGGTCGCGATACCGCCCAGCCCGATCCGCACATCCAGCACCGTGCCGTCGGCGACGCTCAGCGCGACCGCCGCCGAGGCGAGCGCGAACTCGTAGGACTCCCGGTCGCGCACCTTCAGATAGTGCGAGTTGCGGGCGAACGGCAGTGCGGGCACATCGATGCGGGTGATCAGTTCGTCGGGGGCGATCGGATGCTCGAGCTGCGGGGTGCGGCCGGGCAGCAGGAAGAAGTCGTCGAAGGCGATCGTGCGTTCCCCGCGCGGACCCCACACGGTGACCGTCGCCTCCAGGGCCGTCAACGGGACCGCCACATCCGAGGGGTGGGTGGCGAAGCACCGCTGCCCGGTCCCGAGCACCGCGTGCCCCCGGTGCAACCCTTCGATCGCATCGCAGCCCGACCCGGGAGCGCGCTTGTCGCAGGCGCCGGCGGGATCCCGGAAATACGAGCACCGCACCTTCTGCATGAGGTTGCCGCCCATGGTCGCCATGTTCCGCAACTGCGCCGACGCCCCCTGGCGCAAAGCCTGCGAGAGGAACGGATAGCGTTCGGCCACACCGGATTCCGCCGCCACCTCGCTCATGGTGGCGAGCGCGCCGATGCGCAGCCCGCCGTCGGCGGTGTGCTGGATTCCGCCCAGCGGCAGCCAGGTGATGTCCACGACATTGTCCGGTTCCAGCGCGCCGGTGCGCAGCAGGTCCACCAAGGTGGTGCCGCCCGCCAGGAAAACCGTTGCGGGCCTGGAGGTCACGGTGCTCACCGCCTGTTCGACGGTGGTCGGCCGGGCGTAGGAGATGGGTTTCACGGCAGCTCACCCTCCTCGCGCCGCAGGGCATCCCGGCCCTGGCGGACGGCCTCCCGGATGTTCTGGTAGGCCGCGCACCGGCAGATATTGCCGCTCATCCACTCCGCGATCTCGGCCTCGGATTCGGCGTGGCCCTCCTCGATGCACTTGATGGCCGACATGATCTGGCCGGGAGTGCAGTAGCCGCACTGGAATCCGTCGGCCGCCAGGAACGCCCGCTGCACCGGATGCAGCCGGTCCCCGTCGGCCACGCCCTCTATGGTGGTGATCTCGCGGCCCTCGGCGGCCAGCGCCAGGGTCAGGCAGGCCAGCACCCGCCGATTGTCGATCCACACCGTGCAGGCGCCGCAGGCGCCCTGGTCGCAGCCCTTCTTGGTGCCGGTCAGGTGCAGGTGCTCGCGCAGTGCGTCCAGCAGGCTGGTGCGGGGTTCGAGCACCGTGTAGTGGTCGTGGCCGTTGACGCGCAGGGTGGTCATGGTGCGGGTGGGCCCGATGAATCCGGCCGGCGCGGAGCCGGTCCGTTTCGATGGTTCGACGGTCATATCGCGCCTCCTGCCTCGCGGACTCGCCGGGAGCGCCGCGATGGTTGCGGACTGCGGATTGGATATGAGCTGGCAAAAGCCTAGCAACGGACCCGCGGCGGTGTCCGGCGAAGAGCGCTCCCCGATGACCGGCGGAGCCGCCCGCGCCCGCCCGGTAGGCTCGATTCGGCAGTGCCGGAAGCGAGCAGGAGGCGGGTCATCGAGGAGCGGGCAGTCGCGGCGACGGAGTCGGCGCGCATACTCGGCAGGATTGTGCCCAACGGGGTCGCCGCGGCCGAACTGACGGCGTACCCGGAGGACCTGAAACCGCACCCCGGCGAGGAGCACCTGATTGCCCGCGCGGTCGAGAAGCGGCGCCGGGACTTCATCGGCGCGCGCTACTGCGCCCGGCAGGCGCTGGCCCAGCTGGGGGAGCCCGCCGTCGCCATCGGCAAGGGCGGCACCGGTGAACCGGTGTTCCCGCGCGGCATCGTCGGCAGCCTCACCCACTGCGACGGCTACCGGGCTGCCGCGCTCGGCCACAAACTGCGCTTCCGGTCCATCGGCATCGATGCCGAACCGCACGGTCAGCTGCCGGACGGCGTCCTGGACTCGGTGAGCCTGGCGCCCGAGCGGCAGTGGCTGCGGACCGTGCTGCCCGGCACCGATCTGCATCTGGACCGGCTGCTGTTCTGCGCCAAGGAGGCCACCTACAAGGCGTGGTTCCCGCTCACCGGCCGGTGGCTGGGCTTCGAGGACGCGCACATCACCTTCACCGTGGACGAGGAGTCCGCGGGCGGCGGCGCGGGCACCTTCCACACCGAGCTGCTCGTCCCCGGCTCGGTCACCGACGGCGGCAGTCCGCTGACCTCGTTCGACGGCCGCTGGCTGATCAGCGACGGCCTCATCCTGACCGCGATCGTGGAGGCCTGATGGGCGCGGTGCAGGCCAAGCGCGAGAAGCTGCCGCCGCTGGTCGACGCCTTCGGCGGCCTGCTGATCGTCGACAAGGACGGCGGCTGGACCAGCCACGACGTGGTCGCCAAGAGCCGAAGGCTGTTGCGCACCAAGAAGGTCGGGCACGCCGGCACCCTCGACCCGATGGCCACCGGCGTGCTGGTGCTGGGTGTGGAACGGGCCACCAAACTGCTGGGGCAGCTGATCCTGACCACCAAGGCGTACACCGCCACCATCCGGCTCGGGCAGTCCACCGTGACCGACGACGCCGAGGGCGAGGTCACCGCGACCACCGCGGCCGGGCATCTCACCGACGCCGAGATCGCCTCGCACATCGCCACATTGACCGGCGACATCCAGCAGGTGCCCGCCACCGTCAGCGCCATCAAGGTCAATGGCGAACGCGCCTACGCCCGCGCCCGGGCCGGTGAGGACGTGGAGCTGGCCGCGCGCCCCGTCACCGTCAGCCGCTTCGACGTCCTCGCCCGCCGCGATATCGACACCGGCACAACCCGATTCGTCGATCTCGACGTCGAGGTGGAGTGCTCCTCCGGCACCTACATCCGGGCCCTGGCCCGCGACCTCGGTGAAAAGCTCGGCGTCGGCGGCCATCTGACCGCGCTGCGCCGCACCCGCGTCGGCCCCTTCACCCTCGAGCACGCCCGCACCCTCGACCAGCTGGCCGTGGCCGCCGAGGCGGGCGAACCGCTGCTGAGCCTGGACATCGACACCGCCGTGCGCACCGCCTTCCCGGTCCGCGACATCACCGTTGCCCAGGCCGAAGACCTGCGCAACGGCCGCTGGCTGGACCCGATCGGCCTGCCCGGCGTCTACGCCGCCCTCGATCCCGAGGGGCACGCCATCGCGCTGCTCCAGGAATCGGGCAAACGCGCCTCCTCGGTCATGGTGGTCCGCCCCGCGAATCTCTGAGGCGGCCCAGTCTTCTGGCGTGGCACCGCCCGATCTCTTCTGGTATGGCACTGCCCAATCGCCGACACCGCGCTGCCCAATCCCGCACGCCGCGTGGGCGACCGGGCGCACCATGGAGAGGGTCGCTCGGTCGCGCAGAGGAGGCGAAGATGCCCACCGATCTCTCCCTCGAATCCATGAAGCAGTTCGTCGCCGACCATTTCGAGGAGTTCGTGAACCGGCGCAATGCCGCTGTCATCCACCGCAATATGACCCCCGACTTTCTCGACCACGACGGTCCCGGCGGCCGCCCCACCGACCTGATCGGCGACGAGAAGATGATGCTCGGCATGTACGAGGCCATGCCCGACCTGCACGTCACGGTGGTGGAGATGCTCGCCGAGGGCGACCGGGTGATGTGCCGCAACATCTGGCGCTGGACCGACCGCGCCACCGGGCAGCCGCTCAGCTTCCAGGGCTTCGTGCTGTGGCGCTTCCAGGGCCGCCGCATCGCCGAACGCTGGGCCACCGTCACCTCCCCCTCCCCGAGTCCGGGCTGGGCGTAGCGCCATCTGGGCGCTGGAGCGCGCCGCCCAGCTGTGCACCGAATTGCTGCTGCTGGCCGCCGAATACGCGTTCGGGCTCGGGCAGGTCGATCTCGTCGACCGGTTGCTGCGAGGCGCCGCGGGCACCGAACTGTCCGAGCTCGACCACGGGCGGTTTCTCTGGGGGTTGCCGGGAGTCTGAGGCGGTTCGGTCGTAGGTTTGTGCAGCTCAGCGGCTTTCGCGGTGACTGTAGCAAATCGCGACAGGTGTTGTGCTGGTCATCGGGGATCGAGTCCGAGTTCGGTGAGCAGGTCGCGGATGTGGGCTTCGATCTGGTCGCGGATGGGGCGGACCGCGTCGATGCCTTGTCCGGCGGGGTCGTCGAGTTTCCAGTCGCGGTAGGAGATTCCGGGGAAGTAGGGGCAGGTGTCGCCGCAGCCCATGGCTGCCGCCCCGGCCGTCGCGCCGCACGCACGCATCAACCACCGTGACATCCGGCCAGGACATCGGCCCACCTTTGACGCTCAACGAACCGGCAACCGCGAACGGCGTTCCGCCGAGTGCCGGACCTGGCCGCAACGGCCGACCGAACGCGTCCCGGAGCGTACCGTCCTGCCTCAGCCGATGCCGTCCTGCACCGGATAGTCGATGACGACCACACCGCCGGTGGCGTAGTTGACGACATCGGCGGCCGCCCGCTGGCCGTACTCCGACGCCCGCGCCGCGGCCATGGCGGCGGCGTCAGCGAAGTCGGCTTCGAAGACCGCGAAATACGGCGCTTCTCCCTTGGTCGCCGCCACGTCGAAGCTGTAGCGCCACGCAAGCAGGCCGGGCCAATTCATGACCAGCGGAAGGTGGTTGGTCACGTAGTAGTCGCGGAAGTGGTCAGGGTCGATGGGCTTGGGATATAGGACCACCAACTTATGCATGACTGCCTCCTGCATCTACCGCGGTCGGTTGAATCGTCATATGTGCAGGTTAGGGCTTGATGTGTGGTCGAGGGAAAGACCGGGACGCGATAGGCTCAGAACGGATCGTTATCAATCGAGGGGGAGGGCATGTGGCGCCGGATACGGTGAGCCTGCGGTACTTTCTGGTGCTGGCGCAGGAGTTGAACTTCACCCGCGCGGCCGCACGGATCGGTATCGCGCAGCCCGCACTCAGTGCCCGGATGCGCCGATTGGAGACGGAACTCGGTACGAGCCTGCTGGTTCGCAACACGCGTAGCGTCGTATTGACCACGGCCGGTGCGGCTTTGGCGGAGTCCGCGCCGCCCGCGCTGGCGGCGCTGGACCGGGCATGGGACACCGCCCGGAATGCGGGGGCCGGTGAACTGGGCACGCTGCGCATCGGATACAGCCTCAGCGCGGGGGCCGAGACAGCACCGGCCCTGGTAGACAGGCTCATTCGCAGCAGCCCGGGACTTGAGGTCGGCGCGGTCCCGATGGCGACACCGGAGATCTCCCCCGCGGTCGCCGACGGCCGCATCGATGCGGGGATCACCCGCGGTGAACAGCCGGGTCGTGGCGTGCGCCGGTTCCTGCTGCGGCGTGTGCGCGTCGGGGTCCAATTGGCACAGCATCATCCGCTGGCCGAACACCCGGAGATCGAAATCGCCGATGCGGCCGCGTATCCGCTGCGACTCCCCGACCGCACCGCCAACCCCGTGATCCACGACCAGCTGTCCGCACTGTTCCGCGACACCCGGCCGAACCCCCGATTCCACACGCCCGCAGTCTCTTTCGACATGTCTCAGCGCGACCTACGCGACGGGCTCACCCTCGCCCCGGCCGGTGAAACTGCGGTCACGACAGCACCGGCCGGTCTCACGTGGCGACCGCTGCAGGGCGCACCCACCTTGACGATCCACCTGGTCCTCCCGCGCGTGCAGTCGCCACTACACCGCCGCATCCGTACCGTCGCCAAAACCCTGGCACACGAGCTGCACTGGCTGCCGGACTGACGCGCAGCAGGTCACGCGAGACGGACGTCGGCGGTGGCGAGGCCGAAGACCTTGCGGCCCGCGGACTTCGCGGTAATGACGACGACGGCGGTCTTGCTGGCCAGGTCGACCGACTTGATGCGCCCGGTGAACTCGACAGTTCCGGCGGAGGCGGCTTCGATGACCGTGTAGTTCGACAGGCGGACGCCGTTCCGCGCCGGAGTCGATCGCCGATCACGGCATCGAGGACGTGGACGGAGAGCAGTTCGGTGGGGGCGTCGCTGTGGCGGTACTGCTTCAGCGTCGCGGTCGTGATGACCTCGGGGACGACCGTATGGTCCTGGCCGCCGGTGACCAGCAGCAGCGGTGTGGCCGGATCGCGGTCGGTGTTCACCGGCACTCGCTGACCATCGACCACGGCTGGGCCGAGATCGCCGACGCCACCCTGACCTGGCTGGCAGCGCAGGGCCTGTGAGGTGCGGGCGCAATCGCCCACCCGAACCACCGAGGAGATGAACCTCGCACCCGCATGGCCGCCTACTCTTCAAGGGTGGAATTGCGGCAGTTGCGGTATTTCGTGGCGGTGGCGGAGGAGCTGCATTTCCGGCGCGCGGCGGAGCGGTTGTTCATCTCCACTCCGACGTTGAGCCAGCAGATCCGGGCCATCGAACGTGAGGTCGGCGGACCGTTGCTGATCCGCGGCAGTCATGGCGTGGAGCTGACGGCCGCGGGTGAGGTGCTGTTGAAGACCGCCCGGAGCGTGCTGGAGGCGGCCGAGACAGCGCTGCGCGAGACCCGTGCGGTCGCCCAGCCCGGCAATGCGGTGTTCCGCCTCGGCATCGTGAACGGCGCGCCCGCCTGGCTGCCGGGTCGGCTCGAGGCGCTGCTCAAGGCCCGGCAGCCGGGGGTGCGCATCGCGCTGTCCACCGGTACCAGCGGCGACCAGGCGCGGTTGCTGGATCGGGAGGAGGTCGACCTGGCCGTGCTGCGCATGCCGGTCCGGCTGGCCGATCACCTCACCTGCACCCCCATCGCCGACGAGGAGCTCGGCATCGTCATGTCCCGCGAACACCCGCTCGCGGCAGCGGTTTCGGTGGAACCGGCGCACCTCGGCGACCACGAGCTCATCATGTTCGCCCGCGACGCGGCCCCCGAGGTCCACGACTCGGTGCTGTCGCAATTGCGCGAGCGGGGTGCGACCGTCGTCCTCAGCGACAGCGCCATGAGTCACGCCCAGATGCTGCAGCTGCTTCCGCTCCGCCCCGGGGCCATCGGCGTCGGCTCCGCCCGCACCGCGACGGTCCCCGGCCTGGTCTGGCGGCCGCTGCAACCCCGCCCCCTGGTCATCACCTACGCCGCCGCCTGGCGCACCACCACCCGAAACCCCCTGCTGCACACCATGGCCGACGCCCTCGCCGGCGGCCTCCGCCTCGGTTCCAGCTGACCGGTTCCCGCCCGGACCTCGACTTCGAGAAACGGTCCGGGCGGCGACAACCGCAGCCGCCTGCTGGATCGCGCGGTGACCGTGTGGGCCGACGGCGTGGGCCCCCGGCGCGGGGCTTGAACGAGCGGCTGTTCGACCTGGCGGCCACCGCGCCGGAGGTGCCCGCGTTCGCCGGCCCGGACCAGCGGGCGCTGGAGCCGGGCTCGCGGCGTTCCAGCCCTGACGCACGCGGCCGGCCTGCGGTGTTAGCCCCGGCCTCACAGCTGTTCGACCGCGCGTCGTGGACGCGGGGTGCGCGCCGGCGGTTTGCTGAATGGCATGACAGACAACGGATTCGGAACACAGGTCGGACGGGCGGTTGTGGTGGGCGGCGGCTCCGGTATGGGCCAGGCGATCGCCGACGCCCTGCTGGCGGCGGGCAACGAGGTGATCATCGTCGGCCGGTCGGAGCAGCGACTGGCCGACGCGGTGCGGGAGCTCGGGGATGGGAAGGTGAGTGCCGTCGTCGCGGATGTCGCTGACGAGGAACAGGTTTCGCGGTTGTTCGAGACCGTCGGGACCGTCGATCATGTGATCACCACCGCCGCCGATCTGGCCGGGGCGTACGGCCCCGTCGCCACCTTCGACTTCGAGCACGGGCGCGGCTTTCTCGAGACCAAGCTGATCGGGTCGATGCTGCTGGCCAAGCACGCGCGGTTGACGGAGAACGGCTCGCTCACCTTCATTTCCGGGATCGCCGCCTACCGCCCGGCGGTGGGCGGGGCCATGGTGGCGGCGGTGAATGCCGCGCTGGAGGGGTTGACGCGGGCGCTGGCGGTGGAGCTGAGCCCGATTCGGGTGAACGCGGTGTCGCCCGGCTGGGTGCTGACCGACATCTGGGAATCGATGCCCTGGGAGGACAAGCAGGAACGGCTGGCGGCCATGGCCGAGAAGCTGCCCGCCAGGCGGTTGGGTCGACCGGACGACATTGCGGCCGCCGTGCTTTCGGTCATCGGCAACGGTTTCGTCACCGGCACCGTCCTGCACGTGGACGGCGGGCACCGCCTCGTCTGATCTCGGTGCCGGTGGTTCTCCGGATGCTGCCTGATTGCCGACGCGTCGATTCGAGTAGCCGAGTACTCATGCCCTCCGGTTCGGACCGGCTCACCCTGTAGAGGGGCGAAACGGGCCCATCCATTACCGGCCTCGGGGGTGAGGGGGGCTGTGGCTACTCGCGGCCTCCGAACTCGTTCTCCGGCTGGGTCATTCGATGATCCCGCAGATTCGACCCTGCTGGAAACCGCCCGAAGAGGAGATCACCGCAATGAGCACATCACGCGACAACGAGAACTACGTGGTCGGATCTGGCCCGGCCGAAATGGCCGGCGTCGAGGCCGGCGAAGAATACTGGACGCCTGAACGCCGAGCCGCGGCCATCCCGGTTCCGCTGCCGCGGGAGCGTAAGGCCGCACGGCCCCGGCAGGCGATCGCACCGCAGCCATCCGGAAAGGCCGGACATACCCCGGCGGGTCACAATGGAACCGCACGCGCGCACCGAGATTCGGGCCATGGCGGCACCAGCGACGCCGACCCGGTACTGAACCCGCTCGCCTACCCGTACACCACCTGCGGCAAGCTGTTCTTCACCCAGAACAACAGCAACTTCGCCGGATCGGCGGCGTTCGTCGCGCCGAACGTCCTGCTCACCGCCGGCCACTGCGTCTTCGGCAACGGCAGCTGGTCCACCAATCTGGCGTTCTTCCCGTCCTATCCCAGTCGCGCCACCTCGGACCCCGCCTACAGCTTCAACTACAACTCTGCCGCGGCCTGGACGGCGTGGACTCAGGGCGGGGATCGCGCCTTCGACTACGGAATGATCTGGTTCGACAGCGCCCCTGGAAATCAGGTGGGCTGGCTGGGGCTGTTGTGGAACGCCGCCACCGCGGGCCGGGTCTGGGATGCGGTCGGCTACCCCGCGACACCCAGCCCGCCGTTCGACGGCAACAAGATGGACGAGGCCCTGGGCACGGTGCAATCCAGTTCGACCACCGGCACCATCGGGCTGAGCAACGACAATATGGAGCACGGCAGCAGCGGCGGACCGTGGATCACCGATTTCAACGGTTCGGCGCGCCAATATGCGAACGGGCTGCAGAGTTTTCACATCAACGACGGCGACACGGTGGAATACGGGCCGTACTTCACCCAGGACGTCAAGGGCCTGCTCGACTGGATCTCCGATCCGTCGAACCGAAGCCTCGTTCGCGCCTGAGAACCGAGGGGGAGACATCATGAGAAGGCATTCGTTCGCCTGCATTCTGCCGCCCGACCTGCTGGTCTCGCTGGCGCGGGAAGCGACGCACGAGCAGCGGTTGGCGGTCCTGACGGCCTTGGACCGGGACAGTTCGTTCCGGCAAGCTCGTGCCGAGGTCGCCGCCCGGCTCGTCGCGCCCGTCCGGCTCGCGCTGGCCGCCGCCGGTGGCACCCCGCACCGCTGGATCTACGACCAGCGGCACTCGGAGAGCCCGGGTCCGGGCACACTGGTCCGGCACGAAGGCGACCCGCCGTCCGGGGACGCCTCCGTCGACGCGGCGTATGACGGCTTCGGCGCCACCTACTCGCTGTATTGGGATGTGTTTCAACGAGATTCGATCGACGGCCAGGGTATGCCGATCGCCGGGCTGGTGCATTACGGCACCGCCTTCGACAACGCGTTCTGGGACGGTCAGGGGCGCATGTTCTTCGGCGACGGTGACGGCCAGATCCTGACCGACACCACCCGGGGCATCGACGTGATCGGCCACGAGCTGACCCACGGCGTCACCCAGCACGAAGCGAACCTGGTCTACTCGGGCGAGTCGGGTGCGCTGAACGAATCGATCTCCGACGTGTTCGGGTCGCTGGTCAAGCAGTACCGCCTGGGCCAGAACGCCGCACAGGCCGACTGGCTCATCGGCGCCGACATCGTGGGGCCGTTGCTGACACCGGCGCTGCGGTCGATGAAAGCAC
>NZ_JBHZCS010000022.1:4872-117113 GCF_042755705.1 Nocardia sp. NPDC059154 | reverse complement strand
ACCGGGCACCGCCAACAAGCATGACAATCAGCCGGCGGACATGGCCCACTTCGTGCAGACCACATCGGACAACGGGGGTGTCCACATCAACTCCGGAATCCCCAACCGCGCGTTCGCCGTCACCGCCCTCACGATCGGCGGACCGGCATGGCAGGCGCCGGGCACGATCTGGTACGAAACCCTCAACGACCCGAGGCTCAAGCCGAACAGCACCTTCGCCGGCTTCGCGACCCTCACGTTGAAGAACGCGCGCACCCGCTTCGGTGCCACGAGTACCGAAGCGGGTGCGGTGCGGGCCGGCTGGGACGCGGTGAAGGTTCCGGTGCAGTGATCGCATCGGGACTACGCTCGTTCGTATGTCGCCGATACGCATCGCATATCGACGGTCGGGTGGGCTGGCCGGTCTGGACTTGACCGCCGAGGTCGATGCCGCCGACCTGCCGCCCGGCGATGCCACGATCGCGGCGGGGCTGCTCACCGGCGACCCCGCCGGATCGGCCGGGACGGGTGTTCCCGATGGGTTCAGCTACGAGCTCACCGTCAGCGACGGAACCCGGACTCGGACGTATCGATGGAGTCAGCCGTACGTGCCCGCCGAGGTCTCCTCGCTGCTCGCGGCCCTCACCTCCCGGGCGACTCCGGCCGCGCCCGCCTGATCGCGACGGAGTTGCCGGCCGCCCGTTCAGTGCGCTTCGCTGAGCCAGATCGCTTCGGCCGCAATGCTTCCGAGGTCGATCGTGCGTTCGTCGACCTGCACCGCGATGGTGCCCGCGAAATCGCGCCGCTCCACCACGGCGATGGGTGTGTCCAGCGCGATGCCGAGCGAATCGAAGTAACGCAGCATGGCCGGATCGGAGTCGGAAATCCGTGCCACCCGGCCGGATTCGCCGGCGTCGAAATCACTGAGCTGGCGCGCCGGGGGAGTGGGCACCGCGCCGTCCACCGAGGGAATCGGATCACCGTGCGGATCCCGGTCGGGGTGGCCGAGTTTGGCGTCGATGCGATCCATGAGCGTCTCCGAGACGGCGTGCTCGAGCACCTCGGCCTCGTCGTGCACCTCGTCCCAGCCGTAGCCGAGTTCATTGACCAGGAAGGTCTCGATGAGCCGGTGCCGGCGCACCATGGCGATCGCGGCGCGGCGGCCGTCCTCGGTGAGTGTGATGGCCCCGTAGCGGGCGTGTTCGACCAGCCCCTGGTCGGCGAGCTTGCGGACGGCCTCGGACACCGTGGAGGCGGAGACGCCGATCTTCTCGGCGAGCAGCTTGGTCGACACCTTCTCCTGCGACCACTCCTGCGCCGTCCAGATCACTTTCAGGTAGTCCTGGGCGACCGAGGACAGCACCGGGGCGACGGTCGCGGTCTTGCTGTGGGGTTCGGAAGGTGCGGACGGATCGGCCAGCTCACGGCGGGTGGCGATGTCTCGTTTTCCGGGCACGTACCCGAGCTTAGGCACACCTCGCGCGGTTTCACACATCGGCGCGCTCGCTGGTAGGGAGCACGGTTCGGCGGGAGGGTCCGCTATCGCGTGACGTGGATCGGCACACAGTGGACCGCGTTTGCCCCGTACCCCAACCGATTCCATGCGGGCTCGTCGGGCTGGGTGTGGCCGGCCGCATCCGTCGCCCGCACCCGCACGGTCGTCGGTCCTGGGGCATCGACAGAGGTGACGAGATCCCATTCGCGCCAGCTGTCCGGCAGTTGCTTCCCCGGCAATCGAGCCTGCTGCCAGCTCCCGCCGCCGATCGATACCTCCACGCCGGTGATCGGGGCGAGCCCGGACCAGGCGACACCCTGGATGGTGAGCGGTCCGGGGCGCACAACGGCGTTCGACGCAGGAACCGTGATCACGGACCGTATCTCTTGCAGGCGCACCGGCTCGGTGACGACCTGCCCTCCGCGCTCCCACTCGTAGCAGTACTTCTCGGTCTGGAAGAACCCGGCGAACCGATGGTCGAGGACCTCGATGTCGGTGAGCCACTTCACCGATGCCACCCCGTACCAGCCCGGAACGACCAGCCGGAGCGGACGGCCGTGGAGGGCCGATAGCGGCTCACCGTTCATGGCGTAGGCGAGCAACGCCCCGCTGTGCCGGGCATCGGTCAGGTCGAGGCTGCGCTCGAAGCGGATCGTTCCCGAATGCCGGTCGACAGGCCCGCTGTCCGCACCGCGGAACACCACCTCGCGCGCTCCGGGAGCGGGACCCGCCTGCGCGAGCACCTCGAACAGGGGCACTCCGGTCCATTCCGCGGTGCCGACCGCGCCGAGTCCCCACTGCTCTCCCGGCGTCGGTGGGTCCAGGGCCGATCGGCCGTTGCCGGCGCACTCGAGGGTGACAATCCGTGTCTGCGACGACATTCGGCGCAGGTCCGGCAGAGTCCACGTCGACGGATGTGTGACACGGCCGGTGACCCGAAGCCGCCAGTCGGCCGGGTCGAGATCCGGAATCCGGAAATGATTCCGCTTGTAGAACCGCGCGTTCGGAGTGACGCCGCCCCCCAACTCGGAAACGGGCGTCTCGGCATTGAGCGGGTCGCGGCACATCACGACCAGACCCGCCGCTACGGCTTGTCGGTGGGCCGACCGAGGGCTGATCCAGGGTATGACCGGGCCGGTAGTCCAGGTCATCGAGGCGCACTCCTGACCTTTGGTTTCACTTCCCGCAGACCCTAACCTACCGGCGCCGGAACGATCCTGATGTCGAAATTGCGGCCTTCGAACATCGATGACCGACGGCGTTGCCCGCGATCACGCCGCGGCGGCGGGGGCCAGGTGCCTGGCCGGGTCGAACGATTCGAACGCGGCTTTCGCGACGACGAACACGCCGCGTTGCGGCAACCAGAAATCGCCGAGCTGCTGCTGCTCCGGCAGCGGAGCGGGTGCGCCGAGATCGGCCCCGCGCAACCGCGCCCGGCCGGCGGAGACGAGCCACATCAGCATCGGTCCGGCCGCGAAGTGCTGCCCGTTCGGAGCAGTGCCGCTCATGCGGATATGCCCGACCTGCAGCATCGGGCCCACGCCCTTGGCCATGATCCGATGACAGCGGTCGCTGCGCCATACTGCGGTCGGGGTGTGGCGTCCCACGGCACTCAGCAGGCGGGTACGGCCGGTGGCTTCCAGGTCGATCCGCCACTCGAGAATGCCGGGAATCCGGGTCTCCAAGGAGTACGGGCCGACCCACTCGATATCGATCGGGGTGCGGACCGTGGTGGCCGAGCCGCCGTCGGAGAAGTACCGGGCACAGCTGAGTTCCGGCGCCACGTCGGAGTAGAAGGTCCATTTGCCTGCCGGGTTCCGGTGCCACACAGCGCGATAGCCCGAACCGATCGACGTGGCGGCGAAATGCCGCAGTGCCAGGTAGTCCCCGGTTTCGAACGGCATACCCATCACGCCGTAACCGGCGAACCGTTCGTCCGTGCCAGGCCAGAGCGCCGGTCGGTCGATCGTCGCCTGCGCCGCGGTTCTGGGGTTCTTGATGGTCGTCATGGAACGATCGTCGCCGGGACGGCCCGGGTGGTCATGAGGCATTCGCCCCGTTTTCTCGTTCACATCTTTCTGGTTCACATCGACATAGGTGTGACCATGCCGTGCTGTGTGGCGAACAGGCTCGCTCCGACCCGGTTTTTGACGCCGATCTTGCTATAGATGTGCTCGACGTGGTTGCGGACCGTCTTCTCGGAAACGCCGAGGGCCTTCGCGATCTCGCGATTCGATCGACCCCAGGCCACGTTGATCAGGATCTCGGCTTCCCTGGGGGTCAGACCGGACGGGCGTGCGGGTCGTCTGGACCGCCGGTGGCCGGCGGCTTCGAGTACTGCCTCGACCGCGGTTGGTTCGAGGTGCCCGGCAGCTGCGCCGCGGCGCAGTCGGCGTGCCGCCTGATCGGGATCGAGGGCCACACGATACGGCCGCGGTTCCCGCGAGCTGTGGTACTTCACTGCGGCTGCCAGCAGCCGATCGTTCACGGAGAGAACGCCGCCGGTGAGACCGTTCGGGTACCCCGAGCCATCCAGGTGTTCATGATGCCGCTCCGCGACGGCCTTGACCGCTTCGAGACCGCCTACGCGACTCAAGATCCGGCCGGTGAGGTACGGGTGCATCTGTGCGCGTTCAGTTTCGGATGCGGTGAGCGGGCCCGGCTTCTCCCAGATGTGGTTGGACACGCCGATCCGGCCGAGGTCGTGGACGTACCCCGCCCGGCGCATCAGGTCCGCATCCGCCGCGCCCAGTCCCGCGCAGGTCGCCGCGGCATGCGCCAGGTCGGCTACCCCACGCGAATGGCCAAGGGTGAATGGACATTTCAGGTCGACGAAGTCGCCGAGTGCCTGCAGCAGCATATCGAGTTCCGCACCGGTGACAATCCGATCCGGATCGGGCAATGATGCTGTGGCAGCCGACCACGCGTCGTCCGGCCGGCCGAGCATGTCCCGTGCCGAGCCGACGAGGACGGACACCAACTGCGGGTCGAGCTGTCCACCGCTGCGGCTGTCGGCTACCGCGATGGCCGCTTCGACGCCGTTGGCGCGATGGGGCACCTCGACGACATCGGCGAGCTGGACGACTCGCATCACGATCGGAATGTCATCGCCCGCAACTCCATTCGGCAGTCCACGACCATCCCACCGTTCGAAGGCGAATCGCAGCGCGGAAGCGACCTCCTCGCCCAGGCCGAACTGCTCGGCCAGCAGCGATGCGGAAGCACAGTGCGAGCGCACCAGTTTGCCGAGGTTGCCCCTGGCGTCCTTGATCAACGTCGCGCCGATCTGCGCCCGCTTGCCCAACGGCAACCCGCGTCCGACATTGCGCAGCAAGAACCGGAGATACGGCAATCCGGACCAATCAACCGAGTAGCTGTTGTGCCGAACCGTGATGTCGTCGCCGAACCAGTGCGCGTACTCGTGCGAATCGGCATGGCATCCGATCCACATCAGCAGCGACGTATGAAAGACGGCCGACCGCTCCTCCTCGGTGAGGCACAGCCGATCGGCAAGCCGGGTCCCGATGACGGCGGACCGCAGCATGTGCTCCATCGGCTGGCCCAAGCCCAGATCGATCGCAATCGAAAGTGCCGCCAGAACCTCTCTTCGGGAAACAAACGGCGCCACGATCGTCTCCTGTCGTCGCGCCTATTCACGCTACGCCGACGCTGTACACGGTCACTGCCGAAAATGGGACAAATTCCTCATGTCCGGCCGTTGCGGCGGGGCTCTACTTGGTGGTGGAGATCCCATCGCAGTGACCTCCGCCGAAGACGACGGCAGGTAGCCGGAGAGGAGTCTCGATGACCCGCATCCATACCGGTCACTGTGCCGCCGGCCTGACCCGGTTCGCCAGCGACGTCGATGCCCTGGTCCATGACAACAGCGACGAACACCGGCTCACGGCTCTGGTGGCCGACCGGCTTCGGGCGCTCTTGGCCTCGGAGGTCACCCTCCCGCCTGAATTCATTCGGCCGCATACCGACCACTACGTGGTGTACCCGCTCCATGTCGCGACCGATGGATCGTTCAGCATCGTGTCTGCGGTGTGGGACGTCGGTCAGACCACGCCCGTCCATGGACACGAGACCTGGGGCGTGGTCGGGATCTATGCCGGTGTAGAACACGAGACCCGCTACGTCAAACCCGCGGCGCCGGGTATCCCGCTCGTGGCAACGGTGGAACACGACTGGCACCGCGGGCAGGTGACGATCTGCTGCACCGCCGACGACGATGTCCATCGAGTCGACTGCGGGAGCGAGGTCCCTTGCGTCGGCATCCATGTTTATGGAGCCGACGTCGGCACACTTCCACGCCGATGGTACGAACCCGATACCGGCCGCCAGCACTGGTTCATCTCCGGGTGGGCCACGCCGGCCGGCGGACCGGCGGGCGGTCCGGAGTGGTGAACGCAAGGTGACGGACATGCTTCCGGCCGTGAAGATCCGCACCGCCGAATATTGTCTGTGACGCGCTTTGCGTAGGCTTCCCGTGTGCAGAGATGGCGAAGTCTCGAGGAGATGCCCGCGGACTGGGGCCGGTGTGTCCTCACCATCGGGGTGTTCGACGGCGTGCATCGCGGTCACGCCCAGCTCATCAGCCGTGCGGTGAAATCCGCTGCGGTGCGGGGCGTTCCGTCGGTGCTCATGACGTTCGACCCGCACCCGGTCGACGTGGTGCGGCCCGGTGCGCATCCGGCGCAGCTGTCCACCCTGGACCGGCGCGCGGAGCTGGTCGAGGAACTCGGCATCGACGTGTTCGTGGTGATGCCCTTCACCCGTGACTTCATGAAGCTCACCCCCGAGGAGTACGTCGAGGAACTGCTCGTGGACCGGCTGCACGTGGCCGAGGTCGTGGTGGGCGACAACTTCACCTTCGGCAAGCAGGCCGCCGGCACCGTCGACACCATGCGCGAGCTCGGCAGCCGCTACGGCTTCGACGTCGACGGCGTGCAGCTGCTCGGCGAGCACGCCGTCACCTTCTCCTCCACCTACATTCGCGGCTGCCTGGCCGAGGGCAATGTGGGCGCGGCCGCGGAGGCGCTGGGCCGCCCGCATCGCGTCGAGGGTGTGGTCGTGCACGGCGACGGCCGCGGCAAGGGCCTGGGCTTCCCGACCGCCAACGTGGCGCCGACCATGCATGCCGCCATCCCCGCCGACGGGGTGTACGCGGGCTGGTTCGCCGTCCTCGAACCTGGCGACCCGCTGGCCGGCGAGCGCCACATGGCCGCCATCTCGGTCGGCACCAACCCGACCTTCGACGGCCGCAACCGGACCGTCGAGCCCCATATCCTCGACTTCGACGCCGACCTCTACGGCAAGCACGTGGCCGTGGACTTCGTCGAGCAGCTGCGCGGCATGCGGAAGTTCGGGTCCATCGAGGAGCTGGTCGAGGCCATCGGCAAGGACGTCGACCAGGCCCGCAAGGTCCTCGACGACGAGACCGGCGAATAGGGCTCCCCGGGGCCGATTTCCGCTACCACGGGCGCTCCGGTAAGCTGTCCCGTCGGGTTTGCTGCGGTCCGCGGCGGCGCCCAACCGGATTCGTCCGGTCCCTCGAGCGCGGACTGAAACAAGGAGTATCTGTGGCTCTCACCACTGAGCAGAAGTCGGCGATTCTCGCCGAGTACGGCGTGCACGAGAAGGACACCGGTTCCCCGGAGGCGCAGATCGCGCTGCTGTCCAAGCGGATCGCCGACATCACCGAGCACCTCAAGAAGCACAAGCACGACCACCACACCCGCCACGGCCTGATGGCGCTGATCGGTCGTCGCAAGCGGCTCTCGAAGTACCTGCAGGACAAGGACATCGAGCGTTACCGTTCGCTGATCGAGCGTCTCGGCCTGCGTCGCTGACCCAAGCCGCGGACCCTCGGCGCGGCGAGGTGACACACCTCGTCGGCAGAGGTAGTTGACGAACCGGCCAACGAGGAGGCATAGAATCTCCTCGTTGGCCTTTCGTATATGTGGTCGTGGATCCCCACGAGGGGGAGGATCGGCCGGGTATACGCCAACACGAGCCGTATGCACCCGTCGCGTGGCGTCGGTCTTCGGTAGTGGCTTTTCGGGGCGCGAAGTGAGATGAACCATGCGCGCCCGGAGGGCTTCGATCGATGACCGCCTCCGCGTCGCCGTATCCAAGGGGATAGGGCCGGGTGTGCGCGCTGTGGCCATGAGGGCTGCGGCGCGCCCATGCCGGGTACGGCTCATGAGCCGGGTCGCACGTGATCGATGCGTGCTGGATCCGGCGAAGACGAGAGGTTGAGATAACAAAGATGTCCGACACCCAGACCAGTTCCGCCGCCGAGGTCGAGCCCGGCGTTTTCGAGGCCGTCGCCCTGATCGACAACGCCAGCTACGGCACTCGCACCATTCGTTTCGAGACCGGCCGCCTGGCCAAGCAGGCCGCCGGTTCCGTCGTCGCCTACCTCGACGACGAGACCATGCTGCTGTCGGCCACCACGGCCTCCAAGCAGCCCAAGGACCAGTTCGACTTCTTCCCGCTGACGGTGGACGTCGAGGAGCGCATGTACGCCGCGGGCCGTATCCCCGGCTCGTTCTTCCGTCGTGAGGGGCGGCCCTCGACCGACGCCATCCTGACCTGCCGCCTGATCGACCGGCCGCTGCGTCCGTCCTTCGTCGACGGCCTGCGCAACGAGATCCAGGTCGTCGTCACCGTCATGTCGCTGGATCCGAAGGATCTGTACGACGTGGTCGCGATCAACGCCGCCTCGGCGTCCACCCAGATCGCGGGCCTGCCGTTCTCCGGTCCGGTCGGCGGCGTGCGCGTCGCGCTGATCGAGGGCCAGTGGGTCGCCTTCCCGACCGTGGAGCAGCTCGAGGGCGCCGTGTTCGACATGGTCGTCGCGGGCCGCGTGGTCGACGGTGACGTCGCCATCATGATGGTCGAGGCCGAGGCCACCGACAATGTGCTCGCGCTGATCGCCGACGGCGCCTCCGCGCCGACGGAAACCGTTGTGGCCGAGGGCCTCGAGGCCGCCAAGCCGTTCATCGCCCGCCTGTGCAAGGCGCAGTCGGACCTGGCCGCCCTGGCGGCCAAGCCGACCGAAGAGTTCCCGATCTTCCTGCCGTACCAGCCCGACGCCTACGAGGCTGTCGAGGGCACCGCCAAGCGCGAGCTGAACGAGGCGCTGTCCATCGCGGGCAAGCAGGAGCGCGAGGAGAAGATCGACGAGATCAAGCTCTCCGTGCTCTCCGAGCTCGCCGAGTCCTTCGAGGGCCGCGAGAAGGAACTGGGCGCCGCCTTCCGCTCGGTCACCAAGAAGCTTGTGCGCCAGCGCATCCTGACCGACAGCTTCCGCATCGACGGCCGCGGCCTGGCCGACATCCGCGCGCTGTCCGCCGAGGTCGCCGTGGTGCCGCGCGCCCACGGTTCGGCGCTGTTCGAGCGTGGCGAGACCCAGATCCTGGGTGTCACCACCCTGGACATGGTGAAGATGGCGCAGCAGGTCGACTCGCTCGGCCCGGAGACCTCCAAGCGCTACATGCACCACTACAACTTCCCGCCGTTCTCCACCGGTGAGACCGGTCGCGTGGGCTCGCCCAAGCGCCGCGAGATCG
The DNA here is from genome assembly GCF_042755705.1 of Nocardia sp. NPDC059154. Taxonomy (NCBI): domain Bacteria; kingdom Bacillati; phylum Actinomycetota; class Actinomycetes; order Mycobacteriales; family Nocardiaceae; genus Nocardia; species Nocardia sp. NPDC059154. The sequence continues at coordinate 108,059 of NZ_JBHZCS010000022.1, read as the reverse complement.
GCCACGGTGCGCTCGCCGAGCGTGCGCTGGTGCCGGTGCTGCCGTCGCAGGAGGAGTTCCCCTACGCCATCCGTCAGGTGTCGGAGGCGCTGGGCTCCAACGGTTCCACCTCGATGGGTTCGGTCTGCGCCTCGACCCTGTCGCTGCTGAACGCCGGTGTGCCGCTGAAGGCCCCGGTCGCCGGTATCGCCATGGGCCTGGTGTCGGACACCGTGAAGAACGACAAGGGTGAGGACGAGGTCCGCTACGTGGCCCTCACCGACATCCTGGGCGCCGAGGATGCCTTCGGCGACATGGACTTCAAGGTCGCCGGTACCCGCGAGTTCGTCACCGCCCTGCAGCTGGACACCAAGCTCGACGGCATCCCGTCGAAGGTGCTGGCCGGTGCGCTGAACCAGGCCAAGGACGCGCGCCACACCATCCTGGACGTGATGGCCGAGGCCATCGCCACCCCGGACGAGATGAGCCCCTACGCACCGCGCGTCACCGCCATCAAGATCCCGGTGGACAAGATCGGCGAGGTGATCGGACCCAAGGGCAAGGTCATCAACCAGATCACCGAGGACACCGGCGCCAACATCTCCATCGAGGACGACGGCACCGTGTTCGTCGGCGCGACCGACGGCCCGTCGGCGCAGGCCGCGATCGACGCGATCAACGCCATCGCCAACCCGCAGCTGCCGAAGGTCGGCGAGCGCTTCCTGGGCACGGTCGTCAAGACCACTGCCTTCGGCGCGTTCGTCTCGCTGCTGCCGGGCCGCGACGGTCTGGTCCACATCTCGAAGCTGGGCAACGGCAAGCGCGTCGCCAAGGTCGAGGACGTGGTCAACGTGGGTGACAAGATTCGCGTGGAGATCGCCGACATCGACAACCGCGGCAAGATCTCGCTGGTGCCGATCGACGAGGATTCGGACAACTCCGAAGCCTCTGCTGCGGCCGACGCGAACGCAGAGTAATTATTTCTCTGTGACGAAGAAGCAGTCCGCGGTGCGCGCGGGTTCCGCGCGCGCCGCGACAGACACGGCCCCCTTGCTCCGGAATCTGGAGCAGGGGGGCTCTTCACTGGTGGTTGCCCAGAATCAAGCGCCCGCAACGGATATCGGCGTGCGCCGCACCGTGCTGCCCGGTGGTCTACGGGTGGTCACCGAGCATGTGCCGGGCGTGCGCTCGGCGTCGGTCGGCGTGTGGGTCGGGGTCGGCTCGCGCGACGAGGGCCCGACGGTGGCCGGCGCCGCGCACTTCCTCGAGCATCTGCTGTTCAAGGCCACGCCCTCGCGCTCGGCGCTGGATATCGCGCAGGCCATGGACGCGGTCGGCGGTGAGCTGAACGCCTTCACCGCCAAGGAGCAGACCTGCTACTACGCGCACGTGCTCGACGAGGATCTGCCGCTGGCGGTGGACCTGGTCACCGACGTGGTGATGAACGGGCTGTGCCGCGCCGAGGACGTATCGGTGGAACGGCAGGTCGTGCTGGAGGAGATCTCCATGCGCGACGACGATCCCGAGGACATCGTCGGCGACACCTTCCTCACCGCGCTGTTCGGTGATCATCCGATCGGCCGCCCGGTGATCGGCAGTGTCGAGACCGTCGAGGCCATGCAGGCCCAGCAGCTGCGCTCGTTCCACCAGCGTCGCTACCGGCCCGACCGGATGGTGGTGGCGGTGGCCGGCAATATCGAGCACGAGCACACCGTCGAACTGGTGTACCGCGCCTTCGGGAATCGGCTCGAATCCGGGCTGGAACCCGCGCCGCGGCGCGAGGGCCGGTTCCGGCCGCGCGGCAATCCGGAGTTGCTGCGCGTCCAGCGCGACAGCGAGCAGGCGCATCTGGTGTTCGGCACCCGCGCCTTCGGCCGGCACGAGGGCGAGAAGCGCTGGCCGCTGTCGGTGCTCAACACGGTGCTGGGCGGCGGGCTGAGTTCGCGGCTGTTCCAGCGCATTCGGGAGGAGCGCGGGCTGGCGTACTCGGTGTACTCCAGCGTCGACACCTTCGCCGACACCGGCGCGTTCTCGGTCTACATCGGCTGCCAGCCCGAAAACCTGGGCCGCGTAGCGAGTTTGGCGCGCGGGGTGCTCGAGGAGGTGGCCGCCGACGGCATCACCGACGCCGAATGCGCCCGCGCCAAGGGTTCGCTGCGGGGCGGTCTGGTGCTGGGGCTGGAGGATTCCGGCTCGCGCATGAACCGGATCGGCCGCTCGGAACTCAGCTACGGCAACCACCGCAGCGTGTCCGAAACCCTCGCTCGCATAGACGAAGTCACCACCGACGAGGTCTCCCGGATCGCGGCTGCCCTGCTCGCCCGCCCCTTCGGCGTCGCGGTGGCCGGACCCTACCGCCGCACCCGCGACCTGCCCGCCGCCGTGCGTCATCTCGTGGACTGAGATCGCTACTCGGCAGTAGTCCCGCCTGGCCCGGTGAGGTATGCCCGTTTGTGGCTATGATCACCTCGCCGGAATGGGAGGGGTTGTGCTTTCTCCAGGTGAGAACTTCGCCGGGTACGTGATCGAGCGAGAGCTGGGGCGCGGCGGCATGGGGGCCGTGTACCTGGCCCGGCATCCGCGGCTGCCCCGGTGGATCGCGCTGAAGGTGCTGAACTCGGAGTACCACGGCGACACCGCGACTCACACCCGCTTCGAACGCGAGGCCGACCTCGCCGCGCGGCTCAATCACCCCGGCGTGGTCACCGTGTACGACCGCGGTGTGGAGCACGGGCGGCTGTGGATCGCCATGCAGTATGTCGACGGCACCGAGGCCGAGGCGGTGACCGATATGTCGCCCGAGCGGGCGGTGGAGATCGTCACCGCCACCGCCGACGCCCTCGACTACGCGCACCGGGTGGGCGTGCTGCACCGAGATGTGAAGCCCGCCAATATCCTGCTGGCCCGGGAGACCCGGGAACAGCAGGCGGGGGTGCTGCTCACCGACTTCGGGATCGCGCGGCTGCAGGAGGACACCGGGCGCCTCACCGGTTCCGGCTCGGTGATGGCGACGCTGGCCTACGCCGCTCCGGAGCAGCTGCAGAATCACCCGGTCGACCACCGGTCGGACCAATACTCGTTGGCCTGCACGCTGTTTCGGCTGCTGACCGGGGTGCCGTTGTTCCCGGCCGCCGATCTCGGGGCCATCGTCAAGTCGCACCTGTACGACAGGCCGCCATCGGTCGCGAGCCTGCGGCCCGGGCTGCCCACGGCGCTGGATCCGGTGCTGGCGCGGGCGCTGGCGAAGAATCCGGAAGAGCGATACCCCTCGTGTTCGGAGTTCGCGGCGGCGGCGCAGCGGGCGCTGGCGGCCGGGGTCGCGGCGGGCCCGGGGCAAGCCCCCACGCGGGCGCGGGGCCCGGAAACCCCTGCCCGCCGGGCGAATTCACCGGCCGTCCGCCGGGGGAATCCGGGCGCGGTTCGATCGGCGCCGGTCGCGCGCCGGGCGGCGCCGGCGGAGACCACGGGGCAGCGGCGGGTGCCACAGTCCTCGGTCGCATTGCGCTCGGGACGGCTGGTCGACATCCCGGACCTGTTCGAGCCGCCCACCGGCCGGCATCTGAAAGCGCCACCGGCGGAGGCGACTTCGCCGCGGTCGGTGCGCCGCTGGCCGGTCGGGGTGCGGACAGTGGTGCTGCTCGGCACCTGCCTGACGGCCGCGCTGGGGCTGGCGGTCTTCCTGTTCACACCGTTGGGCAAGTCGGAGAAGCCGAAGGAACCCGTCGCCGAGATCGGCGAGATCAGTGCGCAATTCCCGGGACTGGTTCCCCGGCCGCCCGAGCTCGGCGCGGGTTATCGCGCCGCGAGTTGCCGGGTGGTGGATCACGACACCAAGGATTTCCTGCCGCCGTGGGCCTTCGAAGGGTGGTCGGCGGCCTGGGACTGCCAGTACTCGGCCGACCACGATGTCCGCGAGTACGTCCTGTTCGCCTACGGTTCGGGCGCCGCGGCCCGCGCGGTGGCGAATCGAATCCGCCCGGCGGGCAGCACCTTCGAGAACCTCTCCTTCAAGGAGTACTGCGGCGCAAAGCAATACACCAATCTGCGCTTCGATTCCGTTCCGGACGTGCCCTCCACCGCCTTCGCCACCACCTTCTTCGACGATCCCGCGCGGGAGAAGTTCCTGCTGTACACCCGGGGCAATCCGGCCACGCCCAGCGGTGTGGTCGACTGGTGGAAGTCCCTGCCGCTCACCCGATCCTGATCGATGGCGACGAGCGCCACACCGCGCGGGCCTCGGACCAGCTGGAACGTACTGCTAGGTTCGACAACGGGACAGCGGAAGGACGCGTCATGTCGAATCGGTACGCGCGGATCGCCTTCTCGGCAGCGGCGCGGGAACGTCAGAAGATCGCGGGGAGCTACCGGGACTACGGCGCCCAGCTCGAGAGCGGGCGCGACGAGCCGCAACCGCTCGAGCTGCGTGAGATGGGATTCATCCGCGCGGCCGACTCCTTCTTCCTCGGCACCGCCACCCCGGACGGCTGGCCGTATATCCAGCATCGCGGCGGCCCCAAGGGTTTCGTCCAGGTCCTCGACGAGCGCACTCTCGCCTTCGCCGACCTGTCGGGCAACCGCCAGTACGTCACCGTGGGCAACCTCACCGAGAACGACCGTGTCGCCCTGTTATTCATCGACTACCCGGTGCGCGAGCGGCTGAAGGTCTACGGCCGTGCCCGCATGGTCGAGCGCACCGAGGATCCCGAGCTGGTCGACCGGGTATCGGGGGCATACACCGGCGCGATCCAGAAGATCGCCGAGCGGGCGATCGTCATCACCGTCGAGGCCTACAACTGGAACTGCGTCAAATACATCCGCCCCCGCTTCACCAAGGAACGCCTCGACGAGGCCATCGCCCTGGAACGTCGCTACGCCGCCGCCGAACAACAGCGGCTGACCGCGGAGATCGAGGATCTGCGCCGCGAAAACGAGTCGCTGCGCGCGCAATTGGCCGCTGCCCAGGTCACCGCAGGATGATGCGGTGCGGGCCAGATCGTCCCGCCGGTCAGTGGTGACCCGGCCCCGCGTGGTCCGAGGCGGAGTCCTGATCGGCCCGGAATGCCGCGAGATCAACTGTCGGCGCGTCGCCTGACGCGGCGACGAACTGCTCTCGGGTCACGAATCGCTTTCCCGCGCCGGCCGGGATGTCCGCGTCGGCCGGAGTGTCATCGCGTTCACGATTCGCGGCGGCCAGTACCGCGGCGAGCAGGCCGGGGAGGGCGGTATCCAGGTCGGCGGAGCGCAGGCGCAGGTGGGTGTTGCCGTCGAGGGTGACGCGGGCGGTGACGCCGGCCTCACGCAGGATCTTGAAGTGGTGGGCGGCGGTCGATTTGCTGATGCCGTCGTAGGTCAGGCTGCAGCGCAGCGGGGTGCCGGCATTGGCCAGGCGCCGGACGATCTCCAGGCGGATCGGGTCCTGTAGTGCGCCGAGCACCGCGGGCAGCGGGGCCACCGCGGGCAGCGCTTCGGTGTCGGGCATGAGCTACCTCACTCGGATACCTAGTTTGATAATCGTCGAACCCCGCGTAGGGTTTGGTTCGATCACAATCAAACTTACCTGATGGAGGGTTCGATGGCATCGGCAACGGTGGTCGAGACTCGAGCCGAACAGGGCAGCCAGACCTGGGCCTACGCCCTCGTGCTCGCGGCCAGCGGTGTGGCACTGGGCGTTTCGGGCGCACCGGCCCCGCTGTACGGGATCTATCAGCAGAGCTGGCATTTCTCCCCGCTCACCACGACCTTCGTCTTCGCCGCCTACGCGGTCGCGGCGCTGGGCGCGGTCCTGGTGTCGGGGCGGATCTCGGACGTGGTGGGCCGCAAGCCGGTCCTGCTGGGCGCGTTCGCGCTCATGATCGTGGGCCTGGTGGTGTTCCTGCTCGCCGACAATGTGGCCATGCTGCTGCTGGCCCGGGCGGTGCACGGGGCCGCGGTCGGCGCGACTGTAGTGGCGGGCGCGGCGGCCCTGCTGGATCTGCGGCCGCAGCAGGGCGCGCGGTCCGGGCAGCTGTCCGGGGTGGCCTTCAATGTCGGAATGGCCGTGGCGATTCTGGGTTCGGCGGTGCTGGCCCAGTACGCGCCGCATCCGCTGCGCACGCCGTATGTGGTGATCACGCTGGTGTGCGTGCTCATCGCGGCGGGCGTGCTGGCGCTGCGGGAGCCGCACGGGGCGCGGCAGAAGCAGCGCATCACCATTGCCAAACCGGCTGTGCCGCAGGAGATCCGCGGTGACTTCTGGTTCTCGGCGCTGGGCGTGATGGCGGCCTGGTCGGTGCTGGGCGTGCTGCTGTCGCTGTATCCGTCGCTGGCCTCGGCCAAGACGGGCATCCACAATCTGGTCTTCGGCGGCGCGGTGGTGGCCTCGACAGCGACCGCGGGTGCGATCGCGCAGGCCATCGCAGGCGGGATTCCGGCCCGGCGCGCGGCCATCGCCGGCGATATCGGCATGGCGATCGCGCTGGTGATCACGATTCCGGCACTGAACACCCACAACTGGGTGCTGGTGCTGCTGGCCGGATTCGCCCTCGGCGGCACCTTCGGGCTCGGCTTCGGCGGATCGCTGCGGCACCTGTCCAACGTTGTCCCGCAGCACAAGCGAGGCGAGACCATGTCGGCCTACTACCTGCTGGCCTACTCGGCCATGGCGGTGCCGACCGTGGTGGCGGGCTGGGCGGCCACCACCTGGGGGCTGAGCACGGTGTTCCCGTGGTTCGTGGTCGTGGTGGCGCTGGCGTGCCTGGGTGCCGCCGGTATCGGGCTGCGCCGCAATGCAGAGGCCGCGGAGGTGGAGGAGCCCGTGCAGGCAGCGACGGCCGCCTGATTTCCCGAATGGCTGTGCCTGCGTCCGCCCGGTGACCCTGTGTCGCCGGGCGGACGCCGCATTCGGCGCCAGGCGGATACGGCGCTGCTGCCGGTCGGATGCGGTGCCGGCGCCGGGTCGACTCTGTGCTGCTGCCGCGCAGGCACACCACATTCTCGGTGAAACGGTTTGGTGTGTCGCGATTTTCGGGTGCGCGAAGTCGCGGTGGAATTGTCGCATCCGATGCGTGACCGGGCCGGGGTCGCTATTGTTCGGCTATGCGGCGGTGGAGGTTCGGTGGGGTGGTGAGCCGGACGGTACACCGGTCGGGTCTGATGGTGTCGGCGGTGGTGGCCGTGCTCGGCGGGCTCGCCGTCGCGGGCGTCACCTGGTGGGTGCTGTGGCACTTCCTGGGTGCGCGGGCCGAGACGCCGAATCAGCTGGATCTGAGCAAGATTTCGCTCGCCGTGACGGCGGGTGTCTTCGGAGCGATCGCCCTGGTGGTGGCCTACCGGCGGCAGCGTGATGCCGAGCGCGGGCGCTTCGCCGATGTCTTCGGGGCCGCGGCCCGCCAGCTCGGGGATCCCGATGTGGCGGTGCGCATCGCCGGGGTCTACGCCATGGCCGGGGTGGCCGACGAATTCTCCGCCCGCTGGCGGCGGCAGCAGTGCGTGGACGTGCTGTGCGGGTACCTGCGGCTGCCGTATCAACCGGAGGAGGGGGCCAGCCACCTGGTCTCCAAGTCGCAGCGCATCGAGGATCACGGCACGGCCGTGGAACGGGTGTACACCTATCGCCAGAACGATCGGCAGGTCCGCGACACCATCGTGCGGGTGATCGCCGAGCATCTGCGGCCCGCTGCCGAAACACCATGGTGTGGCTGTGATTTCGACTTCTCCGACGCCGTGTTCGAGGACGCCGACTTCCGGCACGCCGTCTTCGCGGGCCGCAATACCCGCTTCACCAACGCCATGTTCCTCAGCGGCCGCACCGTGTCCTTCGAGCAGACGCGGTTCCTGGGGGAGCGGGTCACCTTCCGCGGGGCCATCTTCCGCAGCATGGCCGTCTTCGACCGGGCGGTCTTCGCGCACACCGAGGTCGACCGGACCGACCGCGAGAATGCCGGAGCCACCTTCACCGAGGCCACTTTCGGTGGCGGTGTGAGTTTCGAGGGTGCGCAATTCCGCGGCGCGCGAACGGCATTCGACCGCGTCACCTTCGCGGGCGAGCCCGCCGTCTTCGCCGAGGCCGGCTTCGGCGCAGCCCTGACCACCTTCGAACGCGCCGTGTTCGACGGCGACCGGGTCAGCTTCACCGGTGCCGAATTCACCGGCGCGCGGGTTACTTTCGCCGGTTCCCGCTTCTACTCCGAGTCCTGTTCCTTCGACGGCACCCGGCTGGGCGCGCAGGTGCGGTGGCGCACCGGTCGCACCCGGGAGGTGTCCTTCGCCCGGGCCGAGTACCACGGGAAGGTCTCCTTCGCCGATGCCGTGTTCGCGGGGCGGTCGGTGATCTTCGCGGGTGGCGACTTCTTCGGCGACATCTCCTTCCGCCGCGTCTCCTTCGACGCGCGCGCCATCACCTTCGAACAGCCCCGGGCGTGGGTCGGCGTCCACTTCGACTGGGACGCCAGCCCCGCCACCAAACCGGCCAATATCACCCCGACGCCCTGGCCGCCCACGGTCGCCGAGTCCACCCCCGAACTCGCCTCCTGAGCCCGTCGCGGGCTGTTCGCCGGTTTTGCCCGAAGCTCACCGGTGGGATAGCTTGCAGACGAGTTGAGTTGAGACAGGGGATTGTGTGGTGGGGAGCCACGGCGTCGGCTGGGTTGCCGGTGTGGCGGTGCTGCTGCTCTGCCTCGCGGCGATGGTCGCGAGCCGGGCGCGGCGGACACCGCATCGGGCGAGCCGCGGGACGCGCGCGGTGGCAGCGGGCTCGGCCCTGGTCGGCTGGGTGCTGGTGTTCGGCGCGATGACCGCCGTGATCTCGCCGCTGCCCCGGGACACCGTCGCGGGCAAGGCGATTGCCGCGCCACCGGAACTCGTGCAGGCCGGGCTGCCGACCACCTCCGCCAAGCCCGACGCCCCCGATCCCATGGCCGCGCTGAAGGCGGGGGACTGCGTCGAGGTGCCCATCCAGCAGGCCAAGGACGCCACCGGCGCTCCGAGTTGGAAGGCCGGCTCGCCGGAGCCGTCGGACTGCAACTCGGTGGACGCGAACTACCGGGTGCTGCAGATCGGCCCGGACCCCTGCTCGGGCCCGCTGTACACGCTGGAATCCGCGCCCAAGGACAAGACCGGCAAGGCCCGCTACCACCTGTGCCTGACCTTCGACTGGCGAACCGGAGTCTGCTACGACACCGCCGATATGGACGTCCCGTCCAAGGTCGCCTGCGGGACTCCGGGTGACCACATCGTCCAGGCGACCGCGGTACTCGAGGGCACCACCTCGGGTGCGGGCTGTCCGCGCGACGGCCGTGGCGCGGTCTGGGTGGTCTGGAACAAACTCGAGCTCACCGTGTGCTTCCGCGGCGGCGACGACCCGGGGAAGTGACCGCGATTACCGCTCGCGCCGTCCGACGGTGATGAGGTCGGGGATCAGCCACGACGGCAGCGGCCGGGTGATCTTGCGCTGGTCGACGACCTCGAATCCGGCGTCCTGCAGCAGTTTCCGGGTTTCGCGCGGTGAGGGCGCGTGGGCCGGGAAGCGCGGGCTGCGGGTGAGCCGCTGAATGGGCCGGGAGGTCGGGCCGGAGGGATGCATGGTCGCGATGGCGACGAGCCCGCCGGGGGCCAGCACCCGATGGAATTCGCGCAGCGCGACCGGATGATCGAAGAAGTGGAAGGCGCTGGTGCTCACGACCGCGTCCAGTTCGCCCGCGGCGAAGGGCAGATGCTCGGCCGCGGCCTGCCGCCACTGCACGGCCGCGGAGCGGGCGCGGGCCTGGGTCAGCATGCCCGGCGAGGCGTCCACGCCGTAGACGGCCTCGGGGCGCAGTTCGCGCTGGATGCGGGCGGTGAGAATGCCGGTGCCGCAGCCGATGTCGGCGATGCGGCGCGATCCGGCGGTGCGGAGTTCGGCGAGGACCTGATCCTGCGGCGGGCGGTAGACGACCTGCTGCAGGGCAGCGGTGTCGTAGGCGCGGGCGACGTTGCCGAAGAACTGCGTCACCACATGATTGCAGGCTCGATTACCGGTGGTCAGCGATGTGCTCATGGATGCTCCTGTCCGGCCTCCATGGAAGCAGATTTCGCACTGTCTGGGAAGGTGCGATGGAGTAGCGTCGGGCGCATGAGGATTCGTGGTGCCGTCCTGGAACGCATCGGGGCCCAGACGCCCTTCGCTGACTCGAAGCCGATCACCATCAGCGAGCTGGAGCTGGGCGAACCCGGACCCGGCGAACTGCTCGTCAAGATCGAGGCGGCCGGGCTGTGCCACTCGGATCTGTCCGTGGTCGACGGCAACCGGGTGCGGCCGGTGCCGATGCTGCTGGGCCACGAGGCATCCGGCCGCATCGAGGCGGCCGGCCCCGGCGAGAGCGACCTGCGCGTCGGCCAGCGGGTCGTCATGACCTTCCTGCCCCGCTGCGGCGAGTGCGCCGGCTGCGCCACCGACGGCCGCACCCCCTGCGAACCCGGCAGCCTCGCCAACAACGCGGGCGAATTGCTCGCCGGCGGAAGGCGATTGCTGCGTGATGGCGCGGAAGTCCATCACCACCTGGGTGTTTCGGCCTTCGCCACGCACGCAGTCGTGGACCGCCGCTCGGTGGTCCCGGTCGACGACGATGTCCCGCCCGAGGTGGCCGCCGTCCTCGGCTGCGCCGTCCTCACCGGCGGTGGCGCCCTGCTGAATTCGGCCAAACCCGGTCCCGCGGATCGCATCATGGTTGTCGGCCTCGGCGGCGTCGGCATGGCTGCCGTCCTGGTCGCCGCCGCCCTCCGCGCCGGCACCGACCGCGAGGTCATCGCCGTCGACACCGTCTCCGACAAACTGAAGACCGCCCTGGAACTCGGCGCCACCGCCGCCTACACCCCCCAGGAAATCGCCGCCGACAACATCCAGGCCGAGGTGGTCATCGAAGCCGCGGGCAATATCCGAGCCTTCGAAACCGCCGTAGCCGCAACAGCTCCCGGCGGCGTCACCGTCACCGTGGGCCTCCCCGCCCCCGACGCCCGCGCCTCCATCTCCCCCCTCGCCCTGGTAGCCCAGGGCCGCGCCATCATCGGCAGCTACCTCGGCTCCGCCGTCCCCGCCCGCGACATCCCCGAATTCGTCCGCATGTGGCGCGCGGGCAGCCTCCCCGTCGAACGCCTCGTCTCCTCCCACATCCGCCTCGAAGACATCAACCAGGGCATGGACGAACTGGCCGCCGGCCACGCCCTCCGCCAGGTGATTCTCTTCGACTGACCCGCCCGATCCCGGCGCAGTTCAGAGTTCGGCCTGTTCGGCGGCCCATGCCGCAATCTGTGTGCGCGAGGTGAATCCCAGTTTGGTCAGGATATGTTCCACGTGTGCATTGGCGGTGCGTGGCGAAATCGCCAGCCGGGCCGCGATCGCCCGGTTGGTCAGGCCGTCCGCAACGAGATCGGCGACCTGGCGCTCACGCTTGGTCAGTTTTCCTCCGGAGTGGAGGGGCGGCGCGGCCGCTTCGGCTTGCTCGCCGAGCGCGAAGCCCGCTGCGGCATCGAAACTCAGTGCGGCGCCTTCCTGATGGGCCGCCTCGAAGGCACGCGCGCCGAGTATCTCGCGACTGCGGCGGGTGAATTCCTCGTGGTAGACGAGCATATTGGGCAACATCGAGATGGAGCTGCCACCGATGCGGCTCAGCGTATCGGCGGCGCCCAGCAGGGTAGCGGCGCGGCGGGCATCGCGCTGCTCGGTCGCGATCCAGGCCAGCGCCTCCAAACAGATGGTGGCGACGACCGGATCGGACACCAGCCGGGCCGCTCGAATTCCCTCCTGCAACAGAGAGGTGGCGCGATCGGGCTCACCCGTTCGCCACACGGCGAATCCCATTGCCCACAGCACCCACGACCGATACACCGTCTCACCGGCGGATTCGGTGATCGCGAGCGCCTTCTCGAGGCCCGCGAGAGCCCGCGGGATGTCGCCCTGTTGCGCGTAGGCCCAGCCGAGCGAAATCCGGGCGTCCAGCTGCGATTTGAGGTCACCGGATGCCTCGTAGATGTCGATGGCATCGGCCAGCAGGGCGGTACCCGCACCAGCCGGATTGTCAGCACCGCCCGTGAGGAAATAGTTTCCTTTGGCGTGGGCGAGCAGGGCCGTGACCAGTGGGTCCGCCGTCTGGTCGGCCAGGGCCTCGAGCTGCGCCACGTGCTCGGCGGCGGCCGGTAGGTCACCCTGCAGGACGGCCATCGTGGCGGCCCCGCAGCAAGCCTTGGCCCGACCCAGCGGCGGTGCATCGGTCGATTGGGCCAGCGCGCGCTCGTACCAGCGACGTCCCTCGCTGAGCCGCCCACGCAAGGTCCAGAACATGTACAGGGCGGTGACGATCCGCAGCGCGGTTTCGCCCGACTCGGACAGACTGAATTCCAGCGCGTTTCGCAGATTCGGCAGTTCCCGCTCCAAGCGGGCAATCCACTGCAGCTGGTGCGGGCCGATCCATTCCGCTTCCACCTGGAGTGCCAACTGCACACACCAATCCCGATGCTGCCGAACGTATTCCGGGTACCTCCCGCTGTCCTCGGCTTGTTCCCGGCCGTATTCTTGAACGGTTTCGAGCATCCGGAAGCGGACCGTGCCCCCGGTTTCCTCGCGGATCAGGATCGATTTGTCCACCAGCGCGGACAAGGTGTCGAGCAATTGGGTCTCGGTCAGTTCGGTGCCGCATACCTGCTCGGCCGCATCGAGCTCGAAAGTGCCTGCGAACACCGACAGCTGGTCCCACAAGCGCCGCTCGGCCGGTGTGCACAGGTCATAGCTCCAGTCGATGCACCACCGCAGGGTCTGCTGCCGCATCGGGGCACCACGACTCCCGCGAGTCAAGAGCGCATAGCGGTCGTCGAGCCGGGTCAGGATCTGCTCGGGCGACATCGTGCGCAGCCGGGCCGCGGCCAGCTCGATCGCCAACGGTAGCCCGTCGAGTCGAGCGCAGATCCCGGCCACGCTGAGCATGGAGTCATCGGTTACCTCGAAGCCCGGCACGGCCGCGGCGGCTCGCTCGGCGAACAATGTCACCGCGTCGTGGCGGGTCACCACGCGCAGCCCGGGTTTGCTCGCCATATCGGGAATCCCCAATGGCGGCACCGCGAACACCGATTCCCCGCCGACGCCGAGTGCCTCTCGACTGGTCGCCAGAATCCGCACTTGCGGGCAGGTCCGGAGCAGCGATTCGGTCAGCCCCGCGACCGCTTCGATCACGTGCTCGCAGTTGTCCAGTACCAGCAGCAGATTGCGCTCGGACAAGAACTCCAAAAGCACCTCGAGCGTCGGCCGGGCACTCTGGTTTCGCAGACCGAGAGCGGTGGCCACGACGTCGACCAAAAGTGTTTCATCGTGCAGATCACTCAACTCGACCAATTGCACACCGGCGGTGAAATTTCGCTGCACCTTGTCGGCGACGTGCAGCGCGAGCCGTGACTTGCCGACCCCGCCCATACCGGTCAGCGTCACCAGACGTGATCCCGCCAGCAGGTTCTTGATTTCGGTCAGCTGGATCCGCCGGTCGACAAAGCTGCTCAGCTCGAGCGGCAGGTTCCCGGTACGACTTTCCGCCGCGGGCACCGACGTGACAACCGATGCGTGCTCGGCTGCTGGTTCGGGCGGCAGCGTCATCGCATCGACCCGGAAACCGTGATCGCGCTCTACCTGACGCAGTTGCTCGCCCAACTCCGCGGCGGTGGGGCGGCCGCGTGGTTCACGGGACATGGCCGCCGCGATCACCGCGGAGACGTCGTCGGGAATTCCTTGCTCACGCAGATCCGGTACTGGTTGCTGGGTGATTCGCAGAAACTGCGCGACGACCTCCTCGCCGCTGCGGCGTTCGAAAGGCGCATGCCCGGTCAGCGCACAGAACAGTGTGGCGCCCAGCCCGTATACATCCGAGGCCCGGCTCGGGGGGTCACCACCGAGGACCTCCGGTGCGGTGAACGCCGGTGATCCGGTGATCGTGCCGGTCGCGGTTTCGAATCCACCGGTGATGTGGGCGATCCCGAAATCGGTCAACGCGGGCTCACCGTAGTCGGTGAGCAGGATGTTTCCCGGCTTGATATCGCGGTGCAGCACCTCGGCTCGGTGCGCGGTTTCCAGCGCCCCGGCGATCTTCACCCCCAGGTGCAGCACCTCTGCCAGCGACAACGGACCGTCGCGGCGCAGACGCGTATCCAGGGACCCGCGAGCGTGATAGGGCATGACCAGGTAGGGGTGACCACGTGCGGTCTCACCGACCTCGAGCATGTCGACGATGTTCGGGTGCCCGGTCAGCCGCCCCATTGCGCGTTGCTCGCGAAAGAAGCGCTCCCGATTCTCGTCCAGCTCGCCGGTCAGCACCTTCACCGCGACCGTGCGACCCGCAGCCGGCTGGGTGCAGCGGAACACCGCCCCGAAACCGCCCCGCCCGATCTCCTCGGCCTCCTCGAAACCCGCAGCACGCAACTCCGTGACGACATCGACATCACGCTGCGTCATGAACAGATCTCTCTCGACCATCGGCCACTCGTGATCTCCCCACCGGGCACCCGCCACAATATCCCGACTGGTCCGTTCGCCGCACGCCGTTCGCGCTCGCCAACGCCCGGCAGGCAACACTACTGACGCAAAGTGGGAACGGCACTATCGCGAAGGCACATTCGTGCTCTCCGGACGGCAGCTCCCCCGGACCGGTGGTGTGATCCTGGCGACGACCCGGGCACCATCATGGGGCTGCATTGTTATCGATCGGGTCGTCCATGTCACCACGACTCTCAGGTGGCCGTTTGCCGCGCTATTCGATTGAGGCAAATGGCTTTGCAGCCCGAGTGCGCCCGTCAAGCCCGGCGCTGCGGCACAGATGTGCGCCGAGCGTGCACGATCCCGGCGACCAATTCGCCTGCTGGGCCAGACAATTTGCGCGGTGGACGCCAGACGGCGCGCAGCGTGCGATGCAGCTCGAGGCCCTCGATGGGGATAGCGCGCAGGCCGCCACGGGCGAGTTGGTCCTCGACGGCGAGGGTGCTGACGACGGCGGGGCCGACGCCACCCAGGACGCTGGTGCGGATGGCCGCAGCGCTGCCGAGTTCGAGCAGAGGTTCGGCGCGAGGGTATTCGGCGAGAGCGATGTCGAGGGTGCTGCGGGTCCCGGAACCAGGTTCGCGGGTCACCAGCGGGGTGGCGGCCAGTTCGGCGACGGTGAGCGGACGGCGGCGGCGCGCCCACGGATGTGCCGGATCCACCACCGCGACGAGGCGGTCAGCGGCGACGGTGACGCTGTGCAGCCGGTCCGGGACCGAGGGACTCTCGACGAAGCCGAGGTCGCATTCGCCCGCCGCCAATCGGTCGAATACCTGCCGCGAATTCTGCACCTGCAGATGGACTTTCACGTTGGGATGGAAACGGCGGAATTCGCCGAGCCAGACCGGCAGCAGGCACTCGGCCACCGTCATGCTCGCCGCGATGGTGAGTTCGGCCTCCTGGTCGGTACGCAACGCGGCCGCCGCATCCAGCAGCCGATCCACGTCCGCCAGTACTTCGCGCGCCCAGTGCACCACCACCGTCCCCGCCGCGGTCAATGTCGACCCGCGCGGGCTGCGCTCGATCAACGCCAACCCCAGCTTCCGCTCCCATTCCCGGACTGCCCGGCTGGCATTCGGCTGCGCCATCCCTACCACGCGCGCTGCTGCTCCGAGACTGCCGTGATCGTCGATCGCGACCAGCACTTCGAGAAGTCCCAGGTCAAGTCTATCGGTGGACATGGCGAAATCATATAGGATCACCAAAACCCATATCATCTTGATATGTGATGATGTCATATTCGCGACTACTGTGCCCGGACGCATCCCGTCAGCCTGGGAACCATGACGCGCCTCGATCCGCCACCAGACCCACGACACGCACAGTTCCGCGGCCCCGTCGGCACGCGCGATACGAACGACCCGGTGTCAGCTGGTACCGCAGGTAGGGCAGACGCACCCGGAGTGGAATCCCCGGCCGTGGTGCCGGCGTCTGCCGCCGAGCCATCCCCGCGGTCGAGATTGCTCAGCGAGTTGGTCGAATGCTGGCCGGGGCTGGCGCTGACGTCCGTGGTCGTGGCATTCGTGCTGCTGATCTCTCGGTGGCTGCCGACCGTGAGCCCGCTACTGATCGCGATCGTGATCGGCGCGGTGCTGGCCAATGTCGTCGCGCTACCGCCGCGGTTGAAGCCGGGACTGCAGTTCTCGTCGAAGCGCCTGCTGCGGGTGGGCGTGGCGCTGCTCGGTATACAGCTGACTTTCAGCGACATCCTCGGGCTCGGGCCCGCGGCGATCGCGGTGGTCGTCGCGATCGTCACCCTCGGCATCGGCGGCACCATGCTGATGGGCCGGATGCTGGGATTGAGCTGGACCCAGCGGCTGCTGATCGCCTGCGGATTCTCCATCTGCGGCGCCGCGGCGGCGGCCGCCGCCGACGGCGTGGTCGATGCCGAGGACGAAGAACTGGTGACCGCAATTGCGCTGGTCGTGGTCTTCGGCACCATCCTGATCGGCGTGATCCCATTGCTGTCGCACGCGATGGGGCTGAGTGCCGAGACCAGCGGCATGTGGGCGGGGGGTGCGGTGCACGAGGTCGCGCAGGTCGTGGCGACCGGTGGAGCACTGGGCGGGGCCGCGCTGACCGTGGCGGTGATCGTGAAGCTGGCCCGCGTGGTGCTACTGGCCCCGGTGCTGGCGGTGCTGGGCTGGCAGGTGCGTCGGCGCAACCGCGATCGGGCCAACGCTCGCACGGTTCCGCTGATCCCGCTGTTCGTTGTCGCCTTCCTGCTCTGCGCTGCGGTCCGCACCACCGGCATCCTCCCGGCCGGCATGCTCGGCCCGATCAAACTGGCACAGACCGCCCTACTCACCGCCGCCATGTTCGCCCTCGGCACCGGTGTCCACATCGCCGCCCTGCGCCGGGTCGGCCCGCGGCCGCTGATCCTCGCTACCCTGTCCACGGTATGGGTTTCCAGCATCGCTCTGGCCGGAGCCGTGCTCGCGCAGTGACCTATTTGCCGCCGGGCTCGAAAATCCCGGTGTCACAGTAGATTTCCGGGACCGCTGGATCGACCGCTGCCGGCATGTGCACCCAAACACGACGCTCGATATTGGTCCGCACCCCTTGGCGCAGCGGAGTTGCCGTCATCGCGGAGCCTTATCACAGCACTGCCGATTCCGCGGGGAGGCCACCGGCTGGGCCGCGGCCCGGACCGCCGGATCGGGGGTGAGCGTCGGTCGGTGTCCGTCCGCCGAGATCTCGTGGCCGATCGTATATTCGCGACCGTCCATGTCGAATGTCAGTGGCAGATCGGCCATCTGACGGCCGGTGCAGTCCTGGACCGTCACCGACGGGCTATCGGGCGACAGTACGAAACCGCCGATGTCGATGGTGGTGATCACGGATTCGGCAGCGACGGTCGCCCGCCACTGCCGAATCCGAGCCGGTGTCCGCGGCAGCCGGAACCGCCGCCGCGGACACGGCGACCGCGGCGAGCGACGCGACACCGATGGCCAGTGCTGTTGTGCTGATAAGCATCTCGTTGCTCGCCCTCGGTGATTCGCGCCGGCGGGGAGCGGGGGTACTTCCCCTCGTGCGCGTGACTTGTGCGGCGCGCGCCGCCTGTCATCGGTCGCCGTGCAGACAACGGTCGACGACAGGCGGTTCGGCCGCGGATTCTCTACCTGCTCGGCGCGGGCGCTTGCGCGGGATCTTTGCAGTAGGCGGTTTCGGGCGGGCAGGGGGCGAGGATCGTGGAGAAGTATTGGATCGCGGAGAACAGTGTGATGGGCCCGCCGGCGACGACGAGTCCGGCCATCGTTCCGACGGCACCGAGGGTGGCGGCACCCAGGACACAGCCCGCGATGGTGGCGCCGACGAAGGGGACGAGCAGTGCCATGACGGGACTGGTGAGCACGGCACCGGCGGCCGCACCGACCAGACACCCGACGCCCGCGCCGAGTACGGCGCCCAGGACCGCGCTGACGGCGGCGCCGATGGCTGCGCGCTGGGCGAACACGCCGAGGGCTTGGGTGTCACGGGGGGTGAAGGATTCGGCGACCTGGGTGGCGGCCCGATCGGCGGTGATGGTCTGGTCGGGGGTGACGGCCTGCGCGGCCGGCACGGGTTGTCCGGCGGTCTTGTCGGGGGTGAGTGTTGCTGTGCCGCCGTCGATTCGGGCGGCGATCGGGTAGGCGGTATTGTCGATGCGGTAGGTGAGCGGGATCGCGGCGACCGGCTGCTTGTCGCGGGTGGTGAGGACGAGTTGGTCTGCGGCCAGCTGGAGTTCGCCTCCGCTGATGGTCAAGACCGCGGCCTCGCCTCGGCGGGTGACTTCGTAGTGCACCGCGGTGGTGTCGTCGGTGGGTTGCGCGGTCGCCGTCGCGGTGGCGAGTGCGAGTGCAGCCGTCGCGAGCACGGCGGTGGTGGTGGTTTTCCTCATCGGTTCCTAACTCGGTTCATCGGGGTGTTGTGGTGGTGGAATTCGTTGTGGGTGAGGTCAATTCGGCGAGGCGACGCAGCCCGGCCGGATAGGCACGGCGGCCGAGCGCGAGGACCGCGATCGCGCCGAGGTAGGCGAGGGGCACCAGCCGGAGCGCGGCGGCGAGTCCATATCGGTCGGCGAGCACGCCCACGACCAGTGGCCCGAGTGCGAGCCCGAAGATGTTGTTCGCCAAGGTGACCGTCGCGAGGGCGGTCGCCCTCAGGCTCGGGTGGGTGAGGCTGGTGACCATCGACGCCGTGGCTCCCGCCGATCCGGCCGCGGTCAGTGCGCCCAGCGCCAGGATCGTCAACTGCATCGGACCCGTGCCGAGGCTGAAGGCGGTGGTCAGCAGAACTAGTGAGATCGTGCAGTAGGCCAGTGCGCTGTTCCATTGGCGGACCGGATGCCGGCGTCCGAGGCGATCGGTAAGGATGCCGCACCCGATCATTCCGGTCCCGATGAGCAGGACATACGCCGAGGCCACGAATCCGGCGCGGTCGGAGGGCATGGCATAGGAGCGGTTGAAGAAACTCGGCAGCCAGGCCATCAGTACCGCTGCGACGAACAACTGCAGGCCACCACCGAGATAGGCGCACCACAGCGATACCGAGGAGAACAAGCTCGACAATGGCGCTCGCGCCATCCCACCCGCAGCTGTGCCGATGGGGTGTGTCGACGCGGATTCGGTGACCGTATGCGTCCGCAACGCGGATTCGGTCACCAGGATTCGGAAGGCGCCGACCAGCAGCAACCCCACCCCGGCCATGAGGGCGAAGGTCCAGCGCCAGCCGATGTGGGAGGAGACGATGCCGCCCAGCGCGACACCCAGGACGGATCCGAACGAGCCACCGGCGAGAAAGGCCCCGCTCAGCGAGGCCCGCAGATGCGGGGCGAACACCGCGAGCATCACGGCGGCTCCGACGCTGCCGTAGGCGGCCTCCCCGACCCCGAGCAGGAACCGCGCGCCCAGCATCTGTCCGTAGCTGCCCGCGAGTGCGCACAGCAGGGTGGCCAGACTCCAGATGGTCGCCATGACCAGCAGGCTGCGCACCCGGCCCCAGCGGTCCGCCGCCAGCGATAGCGGGAACGCCAACAGTCCCACCATCAGGGCCACGATGCTGCTCAACGATCCCAGCTGCGAATCCGTCAGCCCCCATTCGGATTTCAACATCGGGAAGACTGCCGCGAGTACCTGGCGGGACATGTAGTCCGACAGCAGTAATCCGAAGGTCAGTCCGAACACGATCCACGGAAAGATCCGCGAGCGGGTTCTCGATGCTCTCGTGGCCGTCGTCGACGGGTCGGTGGGGGTGGTGCAGATGTCCATGGCGCTTCCTCGAGCCTGGTGGAACCGATGGGACCGGCTCGGCGGAGCCGGTCCCATCGACGAACAGATACGCGATGGGCGGACCGCCGTGCGCGGCCGGCGCCCTCGCGCGAAAACTCAAGCGTGGTACAGGAATCCGACCTGGCCGGGCTGCCGGTTGGGCGGGTATCCGATCTTGGCCAGCGCCTCGTCGGTGTCGGCGTAGACCTGGTCGAACAGGTAGATGTCGCGCGCCTCCTTGCAGGAGGCCACGCCGCGGCCGAGCTCGTCGGCAATGCGGACCATCTGCTCGATCTGTTCGACCGAGGTACGTCGTTCGCCCTTGCGGCCCCACAGGTTGTCCTCGATGCCGACTCGGACGTGCTGGCCCAGCGCGATCGCGATGGTGCACATCGGGGTGACATTGCGCATGATCGTTTCGATGGTCAGCACCGCGCCGTCCGGAGTGCGGCGAATGAACTCGAACAGGTCCGCCGGATGCAGGCCCGCCGCGCCACCGCCGATCGCCACGTAATTCAGCACCAGCGGGCCGGTGTAGAGGCCGCGCCGGATCAACCGCTCGACGGTCTCGAGCTGATGCACCGAGCCGAGCATGAAATGCGGCTGGATACCCGCCGCGGTCAGTCGGCGCAGATGCTCGAGATAGAACTCCGGCCCAGCCTCGACCACCATGTCGCGATACGCCCTGGCCAGCATCGGGTTCTGCAGCGAGGTGCCCGCGATATCGTCGTCGCTCAGCAACTCCATGACGTTCATCTGGCTGGTGTTGATGGCAATGGTGACCTGATCCGGTTTCGGATCCAGCTCTGCCAGCAGGTGGCGGGTGTCGTAATCCAGCCATTTCGCCTGGTCGCCGCCTTCCGGTGGCGCGAACGAAATCGAACCGCCGACCTGGAGAATCATCTCCGGTACCGCTTCGCGCAGGCGGCCCAGCATCTCGTTGAACAGTTCGAGCCGCTTCGACCCGTGTCCATCGGCTTCCCGCACGTGGACGTGCAGCACCTGTGCGCCCGCGTTGTAGCAGTCCACCGCCTTCTGGATCTGCTCGTCCATCGTCACCGGAATGTCGTCGGAATCTCCTGGCAGGAATTCCGGGCCGTAAGGCGCTACCTGGATGACCAGTTTCTCCTGGTTCTCCGGTAGTAGCGAATCGTCGAGATAGTGCATGATCGTCCTTCCTGATTCTGGTGAGTTGCGCGTTGCGGCAGCGGATTCACCGCTGTTGCGCGCGGCGACGCTCGAAGGCGTCGAGTTCTTCGGCGAGCACTGGGACCCCGATGTTGCACGCGTGAATGCCCAGCACACTGGTCAGCTCGAGGACGGCGAGGATCTCCTCGCGGGACACACCGAGCTCCAGGGCGGCGCGAATGTGGCGGCGCACGCCCGGCGAGTACATGTGGGTGCACGCGGCGTCGACCGCGATGCTCAGCAACTCCACGAACTGCGGGGACAGCACGCCACGGCGGACCGGCAGCGTACCCATGGACATGAATTGCTCGGTCCACTCCGGGTCCCAGTCGAACAGCTTGTCCCACAACGGATTCCATGCTCCTTGGGCGCGCATGGCGTCGACGGCGGGCGTGGGCGCGGGCTCGGTGGTCACGGGCAGCTCCTGTGATGCGATGAACGTGATCGCCGTCACGGTATGCGTGCGCGAGTCATCATGTTTGACTGAGCGGGACCGAAAGCTTGACAATCTGGGACAGCACGAAGGAAGGATGCCGATGGCTCCGATGGTCCGAAGCGCCGTCCTGTCCGGCTATGTCGATTTGACCCTGTCATTGGGAATCGACCCGATGCTGATGTTGCGATCGGCGGGCATCGGCGCCGCAGCGGTCAGCGCCAGCGATACCTGGCTGCCCGCCCCCGCGGTGGATCTGCTGTTGGAACGCACTGCGCGCGAAGCGAACTGCGAGGAATTCGGCCTACACCTGGCCGAGCGTCGCAGCTTGGCCAACCTCGGGCCGGTCGCGCTCGTCGCCCGCGAGGAACCCGATATTCGCAGTGCCCTGCAGATCGTGCTCCGCTATATCTCCCTGCACAATGAGGCGCTGCGCACCCGCCTCACCCAGGCCGACAGTCTGACCACCATTCACGTCCAGGCCGCACCCGGAGCCTCGCTCGGTCGGCAGGCCACCGAGCTCACCGTCGGTGCCACCTGCCGCATCCTGCGAGAGCTCCTCGGCCAGTCCTGGCATCCGCTGTCGGTCTGCTTCACCCACGGCGCACCCGAACAGCGCGGCGATGCCCACCGGATCCTCGGGCCCACAATCGAATTCGAGCAGAGCTTCAACGGCATCGTGTGCTACACCCGCGACCTCGACACCGCCAACCCGCTCGCCGACCCCCTGCTCCGCCCCTATGCCCGTGAATACCTGCGATCCCTGACCCCGGTCGGCGAATCCACCGCCGAGCAAGCGCGCGCCATCATCGAAACACTGCTGCCCACCCATCAGTGCTCGGCCGCCACCGTCGCCGCCCGCCTCGGCATCGACCGTCGAACTCTGCACCGATACCTGGCCCGCAGCGGAGAAACCTTCACCACCCTCCTCAACGCCACCCGCCTCGACCTCGCCCACCGCTACCTCACCCACCACGACCGCACCCTCACCGCCATCGCCACCGAACTCGGCTTCTCCGAACTCAGCGCCTTCTCCCGATGGTTCCGCCACCACACCGGCCACAGCCCCACCCACCTCCGCACACCCCGACTCCGGCAGGACGCAGCTGCGGCCGCGGCTCACCGGAAGCTCCCGGCGGGCTCACAGGGTTCATTGGACTCCGGGGCGCTGAATGGTCAGCGTGACCACATCACTCCAGGACAACCCGCCAGTGGTTCCGCCGCCGCCCGCGGCGCTCCGTGAGACCGGACGGTTCGACAGCAAGACCGTCGAACGTGCCGGTCTGGCCGCGCTACTTATCGCGACGGCGGTGATGTATCTGTGGAACATCACCATCAATGGGATGGGCAATCAGTTCTACGCCGGGGCCGCGTGGGCCGGGTCGAAGAACTGGGAAGCGCTCCTGTTCGGTTCACTGGATCCCGCGAACTTCATCACCGTCGACAAGCCGCCGGTGTCGCAGTGGGTGATGGGGCTGTCGGGGCAGATCTTCGGATTCTCCAGTGCCAGCATGCTGATTCCGCAAGCCCTGATGGCGGTGGCCGCGGTGGGGCTGCTGTACGGCGCGGTGCGGCGGCTGACGGGTAGCCATTACACCGGGCTGCTCGCCGGAGCCGCGCTGGCGTTGACGCCGGTCGCGGCGTTGATGTTCCGGTTCAACAACCCGGACGCGGTCATGGTGTTGCTGATGATGGCCGGCGCGTACGCCACGGTCCGCGCTCTCGAACGCGCCTCGACCACGTGGATTCTGCTGGCCGGTGTGGCGCTGGGGTTCGCGTTCCTGGCGAAGATGCTCGAGGGTCTGATGGTGCTGCCCGCACTGGGGCTGGTCTATCTCGTCGCCGCGCCGAATCCGATCCGCGCCCGCATCGTGCAGCTGGTCGGGGCGCTCGTCGCGCTGGTGGTGTCGAGCGGATGGTACGTGCTGGTCACGCTGCTGTGGCCGGCGTCGAGCCACCCGTATCTGGCCGGCTCGACCGACAACAACTTCATGAATCTGGTGCTGGGCTACAACGGCTTCGCCCGCGTGCTCGGGCGCAACCACCGCGGTGCTCCGGGCGGCGGCGCGCCGCACGACCCGACCACCGCGGCACCCGACCTGACCACCGCGGCACCCGATCCGGCCGCCGCGGCGGACACGGCCGCGCAGGCCGGTCCGGGCGGACACGGCGGCGGCTTCGGTGGCTTCGGCGGGCAGGTCCGCGGCGTGGGACGCCTGTTCACCGGTGAATTCGGCTTCGAGATCGGCTGGCTGCTGCCGGCCGCGCTGCTGGCCATGGTGCTGGTGCTGGTCTCGCGGGGCCGGGCGCCGCGCACCGACCTGGTGCGGGCGGCCGCGATCCTGTTCGGGCTGTGGATCCTCATCGACGGCGGCGTGCTCAGCTACATGAGCGGCACCGTGCACCCGTACTACTGCCTGTCGATCGCACCGGCCGTGGCCGGCATGTTCGCGGTCGGCATCCACGAGATGTGGACCAGGCGCGACACCATCCTCGGCCGCTTCGGCCTGGCCGCGCTGGTGGCGACCACCGGTGTGTGGAGTTTCGTCCTGCTGCACCGCAACAGCGGCTGGTTCCCCGAACTGCGCTGGGCGGTTCTGGCACTGACCGTCGTGGCGACCGTGCTGCTGGTGCTGCCGTGGGCCCGGAACAACCGCCGCCTCGCCGCCGCGGCACTGGCGCTCGGCCTGTTCGCGAGCCTGTCCGGCGCGACCGCCTACTCGATCGCCACCATCGCCACCCCGCACAGTGGCGGCGGTCCGACCGTCGGCCCGGCGAGTGCCGCGGGCGGCCGGGGCGGTGGCTTCGGAGAGTCCCAGCCCAACCAGCAGCTGGCGGCCCTGCTGAAGACGTCCGACTCGACGTGGGCGGCCGCGATCAACGGCTCCTCCGCCGCGGCGGGCCTGGAGTTACAGACCGACAAGGCGGTCATGGCCATCGGCGGCTTCTCCGGCAGCGATCCCACCCCGACCCTGGCGGAGTTCCAAGCCGATGTGAAGGCCGGCAAGATCGGCTACTACATCGTCCAGAACAACAACGACCGTGGCGGCAACGGAAACGGCAACGGCGACAATGGAAACGGCAACCGTGAGCCCGCCACCCCCGCCGCCGGAGGCGAGCGCAACCGGCAGCAGGGCGGCGGCCAGAACCCCGCCGATCAGCCGACCCGCCAAGGCGCCCAGCCCGAGCAGGGCGCGCAGGGCGCCCCGGGCAACCAGGGTGGCTTCGGTCGCAACCAGCACACCGACATCACGGACTGGGTGACCGCAACCTTCACCCCCCAGCAGATCGGCAACACCACGGTCTACAAGCTGACCGGCTACACCGGCTAGCCCACCGACCCGAAAGGCCGGGCGTGCAATGGAATCCATTGCGCACCCGGCCTTTCGAGTCCCGGTCGGCCGGGATATCGAACGGCGCACGGTGTGCCGCCCTCGGACCAGGCCTCAGCGCGCAATTGCACTGAGCGGCAGGCGACTTCGGGATCGGTGCTCACGCCGAGCGCAGCCGCTGGATGGCCAACGGCACTGCGCCCGACCACCATTGCGGATCGGCGGTGCCGTCGGTGGTGCGTCCGTCGCGGTGGACGTAGTGCCGCACATCGCGTCCCGGCGTCGTGAACTCGCCGGCCAGGGCTCGTTCCAGCCATTCGGCGCCGAATCGGAAGACTTCGGCCGCCACGCCTCCCAGCGGATGGAATTCGCCCTCGTAGACGCGAATCTCCTTGGGCGCGCGAACGAGTTCGTAATTGGCGAGCGCCTGTTCGAGTGGGGTCAGCTCGTCGAACTCGCCGATGCCGTACAGCACCGGGCACGCGATGTCACCGACCAGATCATCCAGCGGCATCCGGTCCCTCAGATCCCGGTCGAAGGCCGCTTCGTCGTCGTAGCCCGCCATGTACATGTAGTTGTTCTTGAAGGTCGGCTGCGCTTGCTCGAAGATGGTCCGGAAATCGCCGGTCGGCGCCTCGAAGGCCGCCAACGCCGCCAGCCTCGGCTCCGTCGCGGCCGCACGCGATCCCCAATACCCACTCATGCTGATGCCGAACATGCCGATGCGGAGCGGATCCACTTCCGGCAGTTCGCTCAGATAGTCGATGTAATGCCGCACGGCGCGTTCGTAGTTGGTGAGGTCGACGGTCAGGCCGCGCGCCCGGCTCTCGCCCTGCCCAGGACCCTCGATGGACAGCGCGACCATGCCCCGCGAGGTGTAGTACCGCTCGGCCGCGGCGATGTAGTCCTCCTTGATCATGTCCATGCCGGGGCCGAGAATCACCGCCGGAGCCCGATGGACGGGCCCCGCCGGCAGATGCAGCAGTGCGAAGATCTGCTTGCCCTCGAAGTCCAGCGCCACCCGCCGGACCAGTCCGCCGCGCAGTTCCCCCAGCCGTTCGACGCAATGGTTGGCGCGCTCGCGGAACGCGAGTTTGCGTGGATCGGCCGCCTCGAAGATCGAGTACTGGGCCCGGCCCCACATCACGGCCGCCCGGGTGTAGAGGTCGGCGGCGGTGCGTGCGAACCCGTTTCGCTCATGGTGGGCGGCGCGCTCCTCGGCCTGGGCGGCGATGGTCACCCACGCCTTGGGCAGCATCGCCCCGCTCTTCACGAGTTCGAAGACCTTGTCGAAGTCGGTGTGGTCGTGACCGAGTTGCTCCATGGTGCCCTTCGCCTGCGGATGTAGGGCGTCGAATCCGCCCTGGGCGAGGGCGATGTCGAGGGCCCAGTTCTGGCCCAGGGATCGAGTGGTCATGGTGGGTGCTCCTTCAATAAGCTAAGTACTTATCTATTAAGTACTTAGACTAAGCTGCTGTCAACCCCGCACGATCCGCCGACAGGAGACCCACCGTGACCGAAGACCTCGATGCGGACCGCGCGACAGCCCTCGACCTGCTGGCCCGGGCCGCCTACCGGCTCAGCGCGGCGGACTCCCGGCTCCGGGGGCGCGCGACCCGATCCCCCAAGGCGCTGTCGCTCACCCATGCGCGCGCCCTGCGTGCGCTGGCCGACCGCGGGCCGCTCACGATCGGCCAACTCGCTGCCATGGCCGAAACAACCGGCGCCGCAACCACTCAGCTGGTCAACGGCCTGGCCGCGGCGGGATACGTCACCAGGGAACGCCCGCCCGGCGACAAACGCTCGGTACTGGTCACGCTGACCGAGGCCGGGCGCATCCGATGCCGCGAGCGCATGACGGCCATGACCGACGCCCTGCGAGACGAACTGGCCGATCAGGACATCGCCGTGCTGAGGTCCGCCACCGAGGTCCTCGACCGGCTCGTCGGGGTCTACGACCAGCTGTGACCGCCGACCCGGAGCAGGCCGGCCGCACCTGTGCCTCGAAGCCGGCGGCCGACTCGTCCGAAACGGCCGCGCGCGTGGCGTTTCGCCGACCCGATAGGCTCGACCCGTTCCTTGATCGGTCATAGCGAAGGAGACCAGGTGACCACGAACCGGATCCGGGTGGGTGTGCTCGGGGCGCGCGGCAAGGTCGGGCAGGCCATTTGTGCCGGGGTCGAGGCGGCCGCGGATCTGGAGCTGGTGGCGCAGGTCGACAAGGACGACTCGCTGGAGGCGTTCACGGCCGCCGGAACCGAGGTCGTGGTCGACTTCACGCACCCGGATGTGGTGATGCCCAATCTGAAGTGGCTGGTGGAGAACGGGATTCACGCCGTGGTCGGCACCACCGGCTTCGATGCCGAGCGGCTGGAGCAGGTGAAGGGCTGGCTGGCCGCCAAGCCGGAGGTCGGGGTGCTGATCGCGCCGAACTTCGCCATCGGCGCCGTGCTGAGCATGCGGTTCGCCGAGCAGGCCGCGCGCTTCTTCGACTCGGTCGAGGTCATCGAGCTGCACCACCCGAACAAGGCGGACGCGCCGTCGGGCACCGCCTTCCGGACCGCCGCGCTCATCGCCGCGGCCCGGGAGAAGGCGGGTGTGGGCCGCAGCCCCGACGCCACCAGCCAGGAGCTGGAGGGTGCGCGCGGCGCGGACGTGGACGGCGTGCGGGTGCACTCGGTGCGGCTGGCCGGACTGGTCGCGCACCAGGAGGTGCTGTTCGGCACGCAGGGGGAGACGCTGACCATCCGCCACGACTCGCTCGACCGCACCTCCTTCGTGCCCGGTGTGCTGCTGGGCGTGCGCAAGACGCCGCTGCGCCCCGGTCTCACCGTGGGCATCGACCCGCTGCTCGACCTGTGAGCACGCCCGCCGCGAATCCCGCCGACGGCAACGGCCGCGAGGTTTTCAAGCGGGTCGGTTTCATCGCGGCCCTGGTGGTGGTGCTCGGGTTCTACTTCGTGCTGCTGGGCCGGATCGGGTTCGACCTGATCGCCACCGGTAAGCCGGCCGCGGTGGGCCTGGGCATCGGCGTGTTCATCCTGCCGGTGCTGGGCGTGTGGATCGTGGCGACCAGTGTCCGCGCCGCCTTCGCCCACCAGCACCTGGCCCGCCGCATGCACGAGGAGGGCGGCGAGCTGGATGTCTCCGATCTGCCGCGCCGCCCGTCCGGACGTATCGAGAAGGCTGCTGCCGACGCGCTTTTCGAGCAGGTGAAGCAGGAATTCGAGGCGGACCCGCAGAACTGGCGCACCAACTACCGCGCCGCCCGCGCCTACGACTACGCCGGCGACCGCACCCGCGCACGCGAAATGATGAAGCGCGCAGTGGAATTGGAGCGTGGAGACCGGCCCGGGACACGGTAGCCGCGATTTCGCAGGAAACCTGCCGGTAGGTTGCGACCGGGGTAAAGTCCGCCCGGTGAGGTTCAAGGTGGGTTATGCGCTGGCAATAGCCTGCGCGACGATGGGGTCGCCTGCGGTGGGGTCGGCGATGGCACGCGCGGACGACGCGCCGTCCTGCATCGAGTCGGAGAACGACTACAAACTGGAATGGCAGGTCAGCTGGTCGATCTACGAGGCCGAGCAGCAGAATCCGGCCGACGGCCGATCGGTGACCGAGGTGGATCTGCCGGTCACCATCGCCGCGCCGCTGGACAAGGTGTGGGACGTGTACTCCGATGTCCGCAACGGTATCGGCCGCCACTCGTTCCTGAAGGACATCATCGTCCACCGCACCTGCGATGACGGTGACACGCAGATCGCGGATTTCACCGCGCTCGAGGATATTCCGATGGGCCCGGTCACCTTCCCCGGGCACACCCAGGCCGAGCAGCGGCTGCACCCGGACGAGCACTACTACACGACCGACAGCTGGGACGTCCCGAATGTGACCACCCACCAGCTGATCACCTTCACCGACAACGGGGACGGCACGACCACCGTCAACGAGCATCTGACCTTCGTCGCCGATGCGGCCCTGATCGACTTCACCGCCGACAACGGGGTGGCCGCGCACCAGGCGACGCAGGAGGGCATCAAGCGCGATATCGAAAGCGGCTCGCTCTGAGGCGGTTTCGCCCGAAGACAGCGAACGACGGTATCGCCCGGCACGCAAATACGGCCCGGAACCTGTTGGTTCCGGGCCGTATTCGTGGTGCCGCCGATGCGTCCGGCGGTACCCCACACCGGAAGGGAGATCCGGGCACCCGTGACGGGCGGGTCCCGGTGGAGAGTCGGTGTGCGGTTCCGGCCGCACCGGCGTTCCCGGTACCGGGGTGATCGCGCAATCACCCCGGGCCACAGTGGTTTTCGGGTTCTCCCGGCCGTCAGGACGCGGGATGCACCGTGCGCCAGTGCTCGGCGATGTCGATGCGCCGCGCCAGCCACACCTTCTCGTGTGACTGCACGTAATCCAGGAAGCGCTCCAGCGCCTTGGCCCGCGCCGGCTTGCCGATGAGGCGACAGTGCAGGCCGACCGACAGCATCTTCGGCGCACCCGCCGCGCCCTCGGCGTAGAGCACGTCGAACGCGTCCTTCAGATAGGTGAAGAACTCCTCGCCGTTGGCGAATCCGGCGGGGGAGGAGAAGCGCATGTCATTGGATTCGAGCGTGTACGGCAGCACGAGGTGATCCTGGCCGGCGACCTTCACCCAGTAGGGCAGATCGTCGGCGTAGGAATCGGAGTCGTAGACGAAGCCGCCGTGCTCCACCACCAGCTCGCGGGTCTGCGGCGAATCGCGGCCGGTGTACCAGCCCTTGGGCGCCTCACCGAAGAGCTTGGTGATGATGCGCACCGCCTCTTCCAGGTGCGCGCGCTCGGTCTCGGCATCCACCATCTGGTAGGAGATCCAGCGCAGGCCGTGCGAGCAGATGTCGTAGCCGTTGCGCTTGAACGCCGCGACGGCCTCCGGATTGCGCTCCAGCGCCCGCGCCACCCCGAAGATGGTCAGCGGAATATCGCGGGATTCGAACAGTCGCAGCACCCGCCAGAGTCCGGCGCGGGAGCCGTACTCGTAGATGGTCTCCATCGACATGTGCCGGTTCGGGAACGCCGCTGCCGGAACGATATCCGACAGGAACGTCTCCGAGGCCTCGTCGCCGTCGAGGACATTGTTCTCGCCGCCCTCCTCGTAGTTGAGGACGAAGTTGACCGCGATGTTCGCCTCACCCGGCCACTGCGGGTGCGGCGGGTTGGGGCCGTAGCCCACCATGTCCCGCGGGTAGTTCAGATCGAAATCGCTCATGCCAGTTCATTTTCCAGCTCGGCGCGCAGTCGCGCCCGAGCTTCGTCGGTCAGGGTGCCGAAGAGCCGCAGCCGGGCCAGGCCGCCGTCGGGGAAGGCGTCCAGGCGCACCTGCACGACCGCCGCGTCCGCGTCGATCAGGAAGCGGTGGCGGGTGTCGGGCTGCAGGCGGGTGCGGCCCAGCAGTTCGACCTCGGTGCCGTCGGCGCGAATGCCGGTGAGGGCGCCCGCGCCCGGGCTGTTGAACAGGAAGTACGAGGTGTCGATCTCGGCGGCGGTGATCACGCCCTCGGCGGCCAGCTGCACCAGCACCCAGTCGTTGGTGTTCTTGTCGCGGCGGCGCGCGGTCTCCCAGCCGTCGCCCATGCTGCGGGCGCGGCCAGGCATGAGCACGTTCTGCGGGTGCGAGAAGAAGCGGTTGGAGCAGTCGGCGACCAGGCCGCCGTTCTCCACCGCAGCCAGGTCGAACGGGCCGGACTCCAGCCAGGCCAGGTCGGGCTTGGCGACGCCGTGCACGCGCAGGCGGGCGATGCCGCCGTCGGGGAACATGCGCAGCCGCACGTGGGTCCAGCGCTTGGGGGAGTCCACGGCGAACGGGTTCTGCGAATCGCCGGACACCTTGGCGCGCTCGACGATCGTGGTCCAGCCCTCGGCGGCGACCAGCTCGTCGACCGACGGATTGCCTTCCACCGCAATGGCTTCCACCGACACCTCGGGCGGGTAGTTGCCCTTGAACCAGGCGGTGTCCACCACGACGCCCTTGATCACGCCGGGCACGCCCAGGCGGACGATCGCGGTGTCGCAGTCGTCGCCGGCCGGGTGGTCGCCCTCGGCGCTGCGGCGGCGGCGGGTCTCCCAGCCGTCGTACACCTGGCCCTTGTGGCCGAAGGTGGCGGGGGAGTAGGTGGCCTGCTCGGGCCGGATCAGGTTCTCCTTCTCGGCGAAGGACTCGTCGTTCGCCCACAGCACGGCGCCACCCAGGGTGCGCACGGCCAGATCGGGAAGCAGCGTGAAATCAACGTCGCTCATAGCGCCGGAATCTTCCTCTCTCGCAATTGATGCAATACCTCGACAGTGGCTTTGGGGGCGATCGCGGTGACCTCGGAGGGTTCGAAGGCGCCGCACTCCAGTCCGCGCAGCACCACGGCCGCCAGCGCCTGCGCGGTGGCCGGTTCGTCCATCACCGCACCGCCCTGGCGATCCAGGTAGCGGCCGATGCGCGGGGCGGCGATGCCCAGGCCCTCGCGGAAGAACGCGAAGGTGGCCAGCCAGCGGGTGACCAGGTGGCCCGCGCCCATGTCCCAGCCCTGGTAGTAGCCCCGCTCGAGCGAGCGGGTGACCAGGCGGAAGTGCCGCGACACCGCCGCGCGCACCTCCGCGTCGGTGCCGATCGGCAGCACCTGGGTGGAGCCGTCGCACACCCACACCCCGGTGGTGGCGGCTGCGGCCTGCATGACCGCCTTGGCGTGGTCGGCGACCGGATGCTCCAGCGACTGGAACTTCGGGGCGATACCGCAGGCGGCGCTGTAATCGTAAGTGCCGTAGTGCAATCCGGTGCAGCGTCCGGCCGAGCGCTGGATCAGCTGGGCGACCGGGGCGGTGCCGTCGGCGGCGATGATGGCCTGCGGGCTCTCGATCTGCAGCTCGAACCGCAGCGATCCGGCGGCCAGTCCGTGGGCCGATTCGATGGCCTCGCACAGCTGCACGGTGAGATCGGCCTGATCGACATGGCGGATCTTCGGCACGGTGAACACGAAGCCCTCGGGCACGCCGCTCGCGCCCTCGAGGACCTTCTCCAGGGTGCGCACGGCGCGCGCCCACTCCAGGGTGGTGAGGCCCTTCATGCGGATGCCGCGCGAGGACACCTCGGCCGGAAGGGCTTTCAGCACCGCGCCGGCGTGCAGGGCGTCGCGGTCCTCGACCTCGTCGCCGCGGGTGCCGTAGCCGTCCTCGAAGTCCAGCCGCAGGTCCTGGATGGGGCGCTCGCTCAGGGTGCGGAAAACCCGTGCGACGACGTCCGCACCGGCCAGCTCGACCAGCAGCTCCCGCTGGCTCTCGGCGAGTTCCATTGCGGCCGTGCCCCATTGGGTCGGCAGGTCGATCGAGGCGTCCGCGCCGGAGGCGTACGCGGTGTGCACCGGCTGGCCCGGGCGGTCGCCCGGATAGAGCCGCAGCAGCTCCGAATCCACAGCCTGTAAACGGGATTCGATCCCGTTCCATGTCTCCGGTGGCAGCGTCACGCCTGAGCCTCCTGTTCTTCGATGCCGAAATCGGCGAGCAATCCCACATACGTCTTCGGTAGTGGGGCCGCGAATTCCCCGCGGCCGGACTTACGCAACTTCATGGTGACCAGCGACTGCACAGTCAGCGTGGCGGCGGCGACGCCGTCCACCACGGGCACCCCGATCTCCTCGGTCAGGTACTCGCACAGATCCGCCATCCCCGCGCAGCCGAGCACGATGGCATCCGAATTGTCGGCCAGCACGGCCACGCGGCAGGCGTCGGCGATGATCTTGCGCGCCTCGGGATCCTCGAGTTCGAGCACCGGGATCTCGCAGGCGTGCACATTCGCGCAGAACCGTTCCATCCCATAGCGTTCCGCCAGCTCCCAGGCCCGGCCGGCGGTGCGGCCGAGGGTGGTGACGACGCTGAATTTCCGGCCCAGATGGCTGGCCGCCTGCATGGCCGCCTCGGCGATGCCGATCACCGGGCCGCGCGCCAGCTCGCGTGCGGCGTCCAGGCCGGGATCGCCGAAACAGGCGATGATGTAGCCGTCCACGCCCTCGGCCTCGCCGCGCGCGATCTCGGCCAGCAGGCCGGGCACGGCCAGCGCCTCGTCGTAGTGGCTCTCGATGGAGGCCGGGCCCATGTCGGGGTTGACGGCGTCGACCACCGTGCCGGGCGCGGCGACCAGGCGCGCGCTGTCCCCGATGAGCGCCGTCATCGCGGCGGTGGTGTTGGGATTGATGACCCGGATCCGCATGGATCCACGCTATCGAACAGAAATGGCTCCGGCGTTGCTTGAACCGTATATGTTCGAAAGCCCCTGGCTCAGGGGTTATATATCTTCTTCACCTGCGGGTTCGGCGAACAAACCGGTGTCCGTGGGTAGATGCGAGAGGACGCCGTTCAGGCGTGCGTGATGCCCCTCGGTGGCCGTCAGCAACGCTTCAGCATCCCTTGCGAGGAAGGCCTGCAGCTGCTTGCTGTGGTCGGCGTGCAGCACCACGCGATCCATGGTCGACACATGCACCATGGGCTGCACGGGTTCGGTGATGTTCCAGGCGTATTCGAGCATGTGCACCACGCGCGGCATGCCCGACGGGCGCACCAGGGCCAGGTGGAAGTTGCGGGTCTCGCGGTGATAGGCCACCGCGTTCTCGGTGAGCACCGCCTGCTCGAGGCGGGCGTGGATCTCGCGGGCCAGCTGATGATCGGCCTCGGTGGCATTGTGCACGGCCGCGGCCAGCGCGGCGGACTCCAGGCGCTCGCGCACGATGTACAGCTCGCGCAGCTCGTCGGCGGTCAGCATGGTGACCTGGTAGCCGAAGTTGGGCCGGTGCTCGACCAGGCCCTCGCCGATCAGGGTCTGCAGCGACTCGCGCACCGGGATGGCGCTCACGGTGAATTCGCGTGCGATCTCGCCCAGGGGCAAACCGGTACCCGGCGGCAGGTTTCCCTCCAGGATCAGCCGGCGCAATTCGCCGAGAATCTCCTGCTGGGAGTAGCCGCGGCGGGCGTCCAGCGGCGGGTTGAGCTGGGGCAAACGGGGTAGGCGGGGGCGAGAAGGCACGGACCCAACCCTAGCCCTACGCGTAACCGGGTTCACAGCCGTCACCGATTGTGGGCCATTTCGCGGCGGTTGCCCGGCCGCGTGTGGGTCAGCTCTCGTCGGTGTCGTAGCCCAGGGCCTTGAGTGAAAGCCGGTGCAGGGTATCCCTTTCCGCCGGGGTCAGGCGGGCGAGCAGCACATCGGTGGCGGCGGCGATCTTCGCATCGGTCTCCGCGCGGACCCGATTGCCGGCGGCGGTGATAGCCAGCCGGTATTTCCGGCGGTCGTGCGGATCGCGGGTGCGGGTGACCAGACCGGCCTTCTCGAGGCTGTCGATCAGCCGCACCACTTCGCTGCGGTCGATCTCCAGGACGTTGGCCATCTCCTGCTGGGAGATCTCACTGCTCTCGGCGAGGTAGGTGAGCACCCAGTGCTCGCGCAGAGGTGTCCCGAGGTGGGAGTGCATCGCCTTGTGCAGCTTGCCCAGTGCGTAGGTCGGGTGGCGCAGCAGGCTCGGCGGGTGGGCCTCGGCCGGGACGGAAGGTTCTTCGGGCACCCGCTGATTATATCTATTGTTGAGTGCCTCAATCATTGATACTGTCTGCAATTGAGTTGCTCATCAACTATTGAAGGAGAGGTCCGATGGCGCAAATGCGTTCGGACACCAGGACATCCGGTGCCGGGGGAGCGCCCGCCCGGGCTCCCGTACCCGCCGATTCCGACAAGATCCCTGCGCATGTCTGGCGCACCGCCGGCGTGGTGGTGTTCGGCGCGGTCATGGGCATGCTGGACACCTCGCTGGTCAATATCGGGCTGCACACCATCGGCGCGGATCTGGGTGCGTCGCTGGCCACGATCCAGTGGGTGGCGAGCGGATACCTGCTGGCCCTCGGTGTTTCGCTCACCGTGTGCGGCTGGCTGGCGCGGCGGGTCGGCGTGACCCGGCTGTGGATGGGGGCGCTGGTCGCCTTCACCCTGACCTCGGCGGCGTGCGCCTTCGCGCCGAGCGCGGGGTGGCTGATCGGACTGCGCGTCCTGCAGGGACTTGCGGCGGGACTCATGATCCCGGCCGGGCAGACCATCCTGGGTCAGGCGGCCGGGCCGCAGCGCATGGGCCGGGTCATGGGTGTGGTCGGCATCGCGGTGGTGGGCGCGCCCGCCATCGGGCCGACCATCGGCGGGCTCATGCTCGCGCACTGGAGCTGGGAGTGGTTGTTCCTCATCAACATTCCGTTCGGACTGGCCGGACTGGCGCTGGGGCTGCGGTATCTGCCGCGGACCAGCGGGGTGGCGACACAGCCGCTCGACGTGATCGGAGTGGTGCTCGCGGGCGGCGGCGTATCCGCGGTGGTGTACGGGTTGTCCGAGGTCGGGACCACGGGGTCGGTGACCTCGCCGTCGGTGTGGCTGCCCGTCGTGCTCGGGCTCGCGGGCGTGGCCGGATTCATCACCCGTGCGCTACGCGGTGAACGGCCGCTGCTGGACATCCGGATGTTCGGCAACCACGCCTTCCGGGCCGCCACCAGCGCCAGCTTCTTCGCGGGCGGCGCCATGTTCGGCGTGATGGTGTTGCTGCCCTTGTACTTCCAGGTGCTGCACGGCACCGGGCTCATTCGCACCGGCGTCGATCTGCTCAGCTACGGCCTGGGCGGCATCATCATGCTGCCGCTGGGCGGACGGCTGACCGACCGGTTCGGCGGCGGCCGGGTCGCGGTGCTCGGCAACCTCGCCATCGCCTGCGCCGTACTGCCGCTCGCGTTCCTGCCGGTCGGCGCGAACGGAATCCTCATCCAATTCCTGCTTTTCGCGGCGGGTATGGCCACCGGTGTCGGTGCCATGCCGCTGGTCTCGGCGGCGTATGCGGCCGTCCGGCACGAGCAGCTGCCCGACGCCACGGCCTTCGTGAACATCCTGCAGCGGGTGGGCGGCGCCGTCGCGGTGGCGCTGGTGGCGGTAATCCTCTCCCGGGCAACGTCATCCGGCTGGGCGCCGGTGTCCGGCTACCACCTCGCCTTCGGGGTCCTCGCCGCCCTCTCGGTGGCTGCGTCCGCAGCGTCGCTCGTCCTGTACCGGCTGCAGCGGCGGGTGAAAGCCGCTGCCGCCGAACCGGTTCCCGCGCGACAATGAACAGGTGAACGAGCCGGAATTCCTCGCATCCCGCAGGAACCGCGTCGAGCGGTTCCTGCGGGATCGCGGCACGGAGACCATCGACCATCCCGGCGGGACGCTGCTCGCCCACCTGGGCCGGGTCGCCGACACGCTCGCGGTGTGGGGACATGACGGCGACCTCCAGCTCGCCGGCCTGGCCCACGCCGTGTACGGCACCGACGGATTCGGTGTCTCGCTCGTCGAATTATCCGATCGTGCAATGGTTGTCGAGTTGGTCGGCGCTCGGGCCGAGGGGTGGATCTATCAGTACGCCGCCTGTGATCGCGGAACGGTCTATCCCCGTATCGACGCGGATCCGGTGCGGTTCCGGGACCGCTT
This sequence comes from Nocardia sp. NPDC059154, assembly GCF_042755705.1. Taxonomy (NCBI): domain Bacteria; kingdom Bacillati; phylum Actinomycetota; class Actinomycetes; order Mycobacteriales; family Nocardiaceae; genus Nocardia; species Nocardia sp. NPDC059154. The sequence continues at coordinate 71,851 of NZ_JBHZCS010000022.1, read as the reverse complement.
CACCGGCGGCGAGTTCGAGCCCTCCGAGCCCGATTTCCGGGCCTTTCTGGAGCTGACGGTCGCCAACGAGCTGGACGTGCTGGCGCACAATGCCGAACTGGCAGCGAAATACAGCGCGGGGCTCTACGAGCTCTTCGCGCGTGTCCGTTCCCACCTCTCGCCGTCCGCCTGGTCCGCCTGCGAAGGTCAGCTGGCGCCCTTCCCCGGCCGGGGTGGTCGCAACAGCTAGATTCGAGTTAATCGAGGCGGCTGTCATCGAACCCCGATCCGAAGGAGCGGCATGCGAGCAGCGATTGTCTTCCCGGTACTGGCTGCCCTGCTTCTGACCGCCTGCGGCACCACCTCCGACACGACCGCACCGACGGCGGACTCTCCCGGAAAGCTGGTCTCACAGCGATCGCTGGGCAATCTCGATTCCGCCCTGACGGCCGCGATGTCCTCGGCCACCTATATCCGCTATCAATCCACCTCCCCGGCAGGGAAGCCGATCGAGGTATCGGGCGCGGTCTTCCTCCCCACCGGCGACGCCCCGGCCGGCGGTTGGCCCGTCATCGCCTTCGCCCACGGCACCTCCGGAGTCGTCAGCGCCTGCGCACCCACCAATTCGCCCACCCTCTTCGGCTCCGCCGCCACCGTGGCCGGACTCCTGGCCGGGCACCGTGCCGTGGTGATGACGAACTATCAGGGCCTCGACGGCCCCGGCAACGCCCCGTACCTGGACTCCCGATCCTCCGGCTACGACGTCCTCGACTCGATCCGTGCCGCCCGCTCCACCGGCCTCCCGCTGTCCTCCGACACCGTGTTCCTGGGCGTCTCCCAGGGCGGCCGTGCCGCCGAATCGGCCGCCGAAACCGCGAAATCCTATGCGCCGGACCTGAACCTCCACGGCGTCGTCCTCCTGTCACCCGCCCTGGAACTCCAGCTCGTCGACACCGTCCGCACCGGCACCCTCAACGCCCCCGACCAATTCCTGATCATCCCGTATCTCGTTGCCGCAGTACGCGACACCACCCCCGACTACCGCTACGACCAGGTCCTGCACGGCGATCTGCTCACCGCCGCACCACATCTCGAATCCGCCTGCAGCGGCACCCTCACCCCCGCCGACATCGCCCTCGGCCGGGCCGCCACCCCCGCGGAGGCATCCTTCGCCGACGACGCCGCAGCCCGCCCGTTCACCGACTTCCAATCCCGAACGAACCTCCCCCGCTCGGCCACCTCACTGCCCATCTACATAGCCCGCGGCGACGCCGACAAACTGGTCGACACCGCCTGGTCCACCGCCGCGATCTCCAAAATGTGCACCCTGGGCACCCCGGTCCACGACCTCACCGTCCCCGGTGGCCACGACGCGCCCGCCACCGTCATACCCCAGTGGTCGTCCTGGATCGACGACCTGTTCGCGAACAAGCCCTTTCAGTCCACCTGCCCGCACTGATCCGCCGAGTTCGTCCCACGCCCCGGGCAACAGGATCAGGGAGTTCTCACTGCGGTGACTCGGACAGACCCGCGCTGAGAGCTCCCTGATCTTGATCGGGGCTATGAACCCGCCCAGCTCAACAGCTTGTCGAGCGGCCAGGTGTTGATGATGCGGTCGGCGGGGACGCCGTTGTCGAGGGCGCGCTGGGCGCCGTAGCCCAGGAAGTCGAGTTGGCCGGGGGCGTGGGCGTCGGTGTCGATGGAGAAGTGGCAGCCCAGGTCGAGGGCCAGGTTCAGGAGGCGGGTGGGTGGGTCGCGGCGTTCGGGGCGGGAGTTGATCTCGACGGCCACGCCGTGGTCGAGGCAGGCGGAAAAGACCTGTTCGGCATCGAATTTCGATTCCGGGCGGGTGCCGCGGTTGCCTTCGACGAGGCGGCCGGTGCAGTGGCCGAGGACCGTGGCCCGGCCGCAGGATACGGCGCGCACCATGCGGCGGGTCATGGCGGCGGCGTCCATCTTCAGCTTGGAATGGACGCTGGCGACCACGATGTCGAGGCGGTCGAGCAGTTCGGGTTCCTGGTCGAGCGCACCGTCGTCGAGGATGTCGACCTCGATGCCGGTGAGAATGCGCAGGGGCGCGAACCGGTCGCGCAGCTCGTCGATGGCATCCAGTTGCTGCCGCAGCCGATCCGGTGAGAGCCCGTTGGCAACGGTCAGTCGAGGTGAATGGTCGGTGAGTGCGCAGTATTCGTGCCCCAGCGCCTGCGCGGTGGCCATCATCTCCGTGATCGACGCCGATCCGTCCGACCAGTTCGAATGCACGTGCAGGTCGCCCTTCAGCGCGGCCCGCAACTCGCCGCCCCCGAGATCCTTTGCGGCGGTCCGCAATTGGATCAGCGTGTCCGGCTCCCGTCCGGCCCACGCCTGCGCGATCACCGCCGCCGTCTTCGGCCCGATCCCCGGCAGCGACTGCCAGTCGCCGCTCCGCCCCAGCCGTTCCCGCTCGGCATCGTCGAGCCCCTCCACGATGTCGGCGGCATTGCGATAGGCCATCACCCGCCGGGAATCCTCCCGGGCCCGGTCCTTGAAGAACGCGATCATCCGCAACGCGACGACAGGATCCATGTCTTCAGTGTGCCCGCGGCGACGGCCGAACCTGCGACGATGCGAACATCGTCCCGCGCCTCAGGATTCGCGAAGGCGCGAGGGCGTGGTAGCCAGGCGCAGCCAGGTGCCGGACAGCCACCGCTCGTAACCGTCCGGATCGATACCGAGGGTGCGGACCATGAGGTTGTAGGTGTCGGCCTGGCCGAGCGGGCCGACGGTGGCGATGATCCAGTCCAGATCGGCGTCGGGATGCAGCAGGCCGTCGGCGTGCATGCGCCGCCAGATGTCGGCGATGTGCTGCTGTGTGGCGGCGCGCCCGGCCTGGGCGGCCTCGGCGATCAGCGGTTCGCTGGCCTCGGCGGCAACCGCGGCGGCGATGACCGGGGCGGCGCGTTCCATGAGTTCGCGAGCGCCGCGCGCGTAGGCGGTGATCCGGTCATCCAGGGTGGGTGCGGTGGCGGCCCGGATGTGCCAGTCGCGGTGTGCCACATCGATGTCCTGCATGTCGCCGACGATCGCCACGTCGATCGTCCGTTTGAGCAGTTCCGCCTTGGACCCGAAGCGCAGGTAGACGGTCCGTGAGCCCACCTCGGCGGCCTCGGCGACCGCGGCCAGGGAGGTCGCCGCGTACCCGTCGGCTATGAACAGCCGCCGCGCCGCGTCGAGGATCTTCCGTTCCGTCTCGGCCTTGCGGGCGTCCCACAGCGGAGACGTCTTCTTGACACCGGGGCTCATTCGCTGCATCCTTACTGCATCACTACAGCGATGCTGCATCATTACACTGATACTGCAAAGGATAGCAGCGATGATCCCCACGCTCGCCGGGGTGCATCACCTCAAACTCCCCGTGTCCGATCTGGCGCGGTCCATCGGCTGGTACCGCACCCGCCTCGGCTACACCGTCGGCGTCGAATTCCGTGAGCAGGGCGACCTGAGGGGTGTCGCCCTGCATCACCCGGCCGGTGGTCCCATGCTCGGTCTGCGGCTCGACCCCGAAAAGGCCGTCGCCGCAGCCGGATTCGACTACTTCTCGATCGGCGTACCCGACCGGCCCGCCATGCAGGCGCTGGCCGCGCATCTCACCGCCCTCGGCGAATCCCATGCCGGCGTCCATTTCGCCACCATCGGCTGGATCCTCCCCGAGCTGCGCGACCCCGACGGCCACGAGGTGCGCTTCTACACCGTCGAATCCCACACCGCGCTCGGCGACGACCCGCTCACCATCGACAATGCCCGTGAAACCGCGGAAGCTCTGGAGCGCAACAAGACTCGTTGACCGCATGGCGCGGATCGCGCCGAGCTCGTGCGCCATGACGATCACCGGCGGACGGCTCCCGGGCCGCTCTTCCGGCAGATGGAGGGTCGCCGCGCAGTGGTTCCCGTCCTCGGACGGGAACCACACCTCGTGTTCGCTTGCGCCCGTGGTGTTCTCGCGCATCACGCCACCGCCTCGCCGTCGCGGGCGCGGCGGGCAGCGACGCTCGCGGTCGGGCGATCGACCCGGGAGCGGCCGCCCGGGCGTTGCGCGCCACGGCGGCGTTCCAGCCGCAGATCGCGCATGTAGTCGTCGAAGTCGACCTGGATGGTGTGGCGCTTGGAGGCCACGTAGCGACGCTGGATGCCGCGCCGGTGTGCGGTGATCTCCCGCTCCATCTCGGCCGGTCCGGGCAGGTGATAGCGGCCCTGCAGGTGGTCGGCGATGAGGTGGGCCTGGCGTTCGGCGATCGGCATGATCGCACCCAGCGGCTGCACCAGCCCCGCGAAGTACAGGCCCGGTACCTCCGGATGGAAGACCCGGCGGTACAGGCCTATCCGATTGTCACCGGACGGGTCCAGGAAGCCGGCACCCCGTTGCTGTTGCCCCACACCCAGTTGCCGCCGACCCGGTCGGACAGCTCGTAGCAGTGCACGTCGATGCCGCGTTCGGTCAGCACCTTCACCGCCGCGATACCCGTGGAGCCCGCGCCGATGACGCAGACCCTCGGCTCGTCGGCGGCGCGGGTTCCCGGCTCGTTGGACTTGGTGGACATGATTCGGACTCCTTTATGACCAGCGGTCATATGACCGCCGGTCACTGTAGGATCGAAACCGTCGCACAGTCAATAGCCCGTGGGCAGAGGAGATCCGTGATGCCGACAGGAACTTGGGACCGGCTCGCCGCGCCGCGCCGGGCCGCCGTGGTGGCCGCCGCCGAGGCCGAATTCGCCGCCCGCGGGTTCAGCGGCGGCAGCCTCAACACCATCTGCCGCGAGGCCGGCGTCTCCAAGGGCAGCCTGTTCCAGTACTTCGCCGACAAGGCCGACATGTACGTCTACCTGGCGGAACTGTCCAGTGAACGGATCCGCTCGGCCATGGAGGCGACCGTGAGCGAACTCGACTGGGAGAGTGACTTCTTCGGCTCCCTCGACGTCCTCCTCGAAGCCTGGATCCGCTACTTCTACGATCACCCGCTCGAGCGCGCGATGACCGCCGCCGCCAACCTCGAACCCGACCCCGTGGCCCGCACCGCCGTCCGGGAAGCCGTCAACCGCCATTACGTGGCCGTGCTGCAACCCCTCTTCGACGTGGCGACCGAGCAGGGCGCCCTCCGCCCCGGCGCCGACACCCAGGCCCTGCTCGCCCTGCTGCTGCTCATGCTGCCCCACCTGGCCCTCGCCCCCCACGTCCCCGGCCTGGACCCGCTGCTCGGCCTGGCCGAGGGCGACGCCGACCACGCCGTCGCCACCGCCCACCGCTTGGTCACCACCGTGTTCGACCCCTACCGCGCCGGCAACTGACGCGGCGCCGGAAGGGATCTCGCGATCGCGCGCTCACCCGGCTGTTCCGCGGTGATCGGTAGGATCGGGACATGACCGAGCGCAAACCGCCCGGGCTCTCCTTCGAATCGTGGATCGACAAACAGGTCCGCGAGGCAACGGAGCGGGGCGAATTCGACAACCTGAAGGGCGCCGGCCGGCCCATCCCGCCCGGCGCCGCCGACGAAGACTGGTGGCTCCGCAACTATCTGAAGCGCGAGGGCCTGGGCGGAGACGCCCTCCTCCCCGAATCGATCATCCTCCGCCGGGAACGCGAGCGAATCCAGGAAACCGTCCGGGACATGTTCTCCGAGAAGGATGTTCGCGCAACCGTGGCCTCCCTCAACGACCGCATAGTCCACTACCTCCGCATGCCGACCGGCCCCCACGTCCCGATCGGCCCCCTGAAGGTCGACGACGTCGTCGAAACCTGGCGCGCCGAACGCAAATCCGCCCGCCCACCCCGCACCCCAACCCCGCCTCCAGCCGCCCCCACCGAACGGCCATGGTGGCGACGACTTTTCAGAACCTGAGACTTCCGTGGACGGACTGCTGGCAGCACCATCAAGGAAGCCTCGGCCTCATCCCACGGAAACCACTCCACCCCAACGGAACTCGGCGGAATCGCCATGGACGCCGACCCTCGGTCATGCCACCGCCGGCGATCGTACCCGGGCTGCGCGGCCGCTGTGGGCGCGACCGGGTGTCGTTGCCGCCGTTGGGATTCCGTTATGGGCGAAGGCGGGCGGCGGCTATTGGAGTTCGCGGCCGGAGTCGTGGCCTGCGATGGCGCTGCGGCGGAGGAATTCCGCGATGAGCTGGAGTTGCTCGGTCGTGTAGTCGGCGCAGATCTCGTCCAGTGAGCTGTTCATGCCCGACAGTAGGTGGTAGAGCTCGCCGAGGCGGTCGGGGAGGGTTCGGACCACGACCGAGCGCCGGTCGGCGGCGGCGCGTTCGCGGACGATCCAGCCGCCGCGCTCCAGCCGGTCGAGGATGCCGGTGAGGGTGGCGGGGTGCAGTCCTGCGGCGCGGGCCAGGGCGGTGGGGCTGATAGGGCCCTGGCTGTTGATCACGTCGAGGCAGTCGACGTCGACGTCGCGCAGTTCCAGGTGCACCCCGACCTGACGGTTGAGCATGGCCAGGTTGCTGCGCAGCCCGCGCATCGCGCCCTTGATGTCGCCGGCAACGCGCCGCCGCAGTCGGGCTTCTTCGCGATCCGCCGCCGCACTCACCACGTCTCCCATCGGCTCGTATGAGCTTCGTACTTTACGTCACCCGTAGTTGGCGTTGGATTGGCCTCGACCTGCGATTGTGTCGACAAGCGAGTGATCCAGCTCACCTTGTAATACGGAACTCATAGCATCTATCTTTGAATTATATGAAATCCGTACAAATGATTGGAGTCCACGATGATCGTCATCACCGGCGCGACGGGCGTCGTCGGCCGCGAAACCATCCAGCACCTACTGGAATCCGGGCAGCAGGTGACGGCCGTCAGCCGGAATCCGCAACGGGCGGCGCTGCCCGCGGATGTGCGTGTGGTCGGCGGGGATCCCTCGGACCCGCGCTCGCTGGGTCCGGTGTGGGACGGCGCGGAAGCGGTGTTGATCAGCCCACGTGCGGTCGGAGCGGCGGCCGGTGACCTGCTGGCCGCGGCCGCCGCGGCGGGCGTGCGCCGCGCCGTGGTCATCTCCGCGCTGACGGTGCAGTACCCGGCGGGAGAACCGCGCTTCGCCGACGGATTCCGGGCCGCGGAACAGGCCGCGCGGGACTCCGGCCTGGAGTGGACGGCCTTGCGCTGCGCGGACTTCGACGCCAATGCGCTGGCCTGGGCCCCGCAGATTCGCGCCACCGGAACCGTCCGTGGTGCGTACGCCGCCGCGGCCACCTCACCGATCCACCAGCGCGATATCGCCGCCGTCGCGGCTCGCGCCCTCACCGAATCCGGCCATGGCGGACGGGCTTACGTCCTCACCGGCCCGGAGTCACTCGACCAACGCGACAAGGTGCGCATCCTGGGCAAGGCCCTCGGCGCCGACGTGTCGTTCGCCGAAGTCGCGCCGGACCAGGTGCGGGCCGCGCTGCTGGCCCAGGGCCTGCCCGAGGAGGTTCCGGACCGGCTCCTCGGCTCGCTCGCCGACTATGCCCGCACCCCCGGCCCCACCACCGGCATCGTCGCCGAATTGCTGGGCCGGCCCGCGCTCACCTTCGCGCAGTGGGCCGACGAGAACACCTCCGCATTCCAGAACTGAAGGGATCCACCGATGTCCGTCGACTCCCCGTCGAATTCCGAACTCATCGACTTCACGCCGATGTATGCCACCCACAATGCTTTTCGCCGCGATCTGGGGCGTTTGCGCGAGGCCGCCGACGCCGGTCGGATGGACGCTCCCGGCGTGCGGGCCGGCTGGGCGAACTTCAAACGCCAACTCGACGTGCACCATTCGGTCGAGGACGCGGTGCTGTGGCCCGCGCTGCTTCGCGCGGTGACCGGCCGTCCCGTCGAACTCGCGCTCATCGCCGATATGGAGGCCGAGCACGCGCACTTGGATCCGCTGCTGGCGAGCGTGGACGAGGCCATCGCGCGCCGAGACCCGAATCTCGGTGCAGGCGTCCGGGAGCTGACCGAAGGCCTCGGTAATCACATGCGGCACGAGGAGATTGCGGCGCTGCCACTCATCCAGCAGGAACTGACGGCCGCGGACTGGGCGGCCTTCCGCTCCGCGATGGCCCGGCGTCAGGGCCCCTCCGGCGCGGCCGTCTACATCCCGTGGATCCTCGACGACGTCACCCCCGAGGAGCGCCGCGCGTTCCTGGCCGCCATGCCCGCCCCGGTCGGCGTCCTGAATCGTGTGGCGTTCCAGCCCCTTTACCGCCGCAGCCGCCTGTGGCGATAGGGGTGCTCACGGGGTCGGGACGGCCAGCGGCAGGGCGGGCGGGAAGATCACCGGGACCGCGGCGGGTGCGCGATGGAATGCGCTCGGCCGCCATTCGAGTTGTTCTGTGGGCATGGCCAATTCGATCTCGGGTAGCGCGTCCAGCAGTTGGTCCAGTGCCTCCTGCACGATGACCAGGGCCACGGATTGGGCTGGGCACGACCGTGATCCAGCGCCCCACGCCAGATGCGAGCGGTTGCCGATGCGGTCGCCCGCCACCGCCGGATCGGAATTGCATCCGGTCGAGCTGATGATGACCGGGTGGTCGGCCGGCAGCCACACATTCTCGACCAGCTGCGGCTGACGGGGATAGCGGGCGCACGAGTTGGCCAGCGGAGGATTGACGAACAGCACCTCGTCGATCGCGTCCCGAACGGTCAACGCACCGGCGAGCAGATCATCGTGGAACTGCTTGTCCGTCAGCATCAACAGCACCGTGTTGACGATCAGATTCCAGGTGGGTTCGCTGCCGCGGGCATACAGGACCGCGAGCTGCGCCACGATCTCGGCGTCGTCGAGCCCGGCCGGGTGCGAGATGAGCCGCGAGATCACGTCCGTGCCGGGTTCGCGCCGCTTGGCCGAGACCGCCTCCAGCAGGTCTCCGGTCAGGCGCTGGTTGTAGCGGTCCGAGGTTTCCTCGTCGGGGGCGTCGCGCAGGACGGCCATCGCGTCGAACACCCGCTCGCCGACCTCCGGGGACAGGCCGAGCAGATTGTTGACCACCCGGACGGTCAGCGGCACCGCGAACTGGTCGAGCAGGTCGGCCTTTCCCGCACTGCAGAATTCGTTGATCAACGGCACCGCGGCGGCCTCGACCTCATGCCGCAAGGTGAAGAGATCGACGGCGCGCAGCGTCTCGAGGTACGCGGGCCGATAGCGCGTGCGGTGCTCCTCCTCCGCGCCGGAACCGATCGTCCCCCACTCCATGATCGGCAGGACGGGACAGTTCTGCGGGAGACTCGACTCCCACGCTCTCGGATCGGCGGGAAAACGGTCCGGATCACTCAGAATACGCAGTGCCGCACGGTATCCGATCACCAGTGTCGCCGAAACTCCCGCCGCCACTTCGACCGGGGCGAGGTGGCCGTGCTCGCGCCGCATACGGTCGTACGCGGTGCGGGGGTCGGCGGTGAACTCGGGCGAATACAGCTTCATGCGGCCTCGAACACGTCAGTTACCAAGATGTAGCTCCCATGGACGGATGGTGCGACCAGTTCCACGGCCCTCGGTGCAACGATCACACAGGATCGAGAACGGTCGGTTTTGCTGCTGGAATGCTGGTGGCGCGTATCCACTTGCCGGGCAATCGGATACATCGATGCCGTCTTCAGTTCGCCAGCAGCACTCCAGCTTCGAGTCAATGATCAGCGTTCACTTCCCGGACACATTCACCTGCGAGATGTGTTTCGCTGGAACGTGTTTCGGTGATGCGGGAATCTTACCGCAATCCTCGATGAAGTCGCAGCGAACTCTGAGGTGGACGGTTGTGTCCGTCATCGCCCCCGGTCACGGCCGCTGCCGCGGCCAATTGCCGAGGCGCGGGAACATGGAGTCCGACACCGGCTCGGCCACAACGGCTTAGACGTTCAGACCGATGTTGCAGCGCGTTCACCACTATGTGAACTACAAACTCTCGCGGCCTCGACCGACGCTCGGATCGGGGCCGCCGCCAGACGGCCGAGGGGCCGGGCTGGGCGGCAGAGGAGGGTTAGGCTCGGGACGTGCCGACTCTGTTGATCATTCATCACACGCCGTCGCCGTTCATGCAGGAGATGTTCGAGGCGGTGGTGGCGGGCGCCACCGATCCCGAGATCGAAGGGGTCGACGTCGTACGGCGGGCCGCCCTGGGCGTGACGGCGAGTGATGTGCTCGCGGCGGACGGGTATCTGCTGGGGACGCCCGCGAATCTCGGCTATATGAGCGGAGCGCTCAAGCACGCATTCGACACCTTCTACTACCCGTGCCTGGATTCGACCCGGGGCCGGCCCTACGGGCTGTACATCCACGGGAATCAAGGGACCGAGGGGGCCGAGCGGAGTGTCGAGAGCGCGACGACCGGACTCGGCTGGGAGAAAGCGGCCGCGCCGGTGATCGTGTTGGGGAAGCCGGAGAAGGCGGAGATCGAGCGCTGCTGGGAATTGGGGGCCACCATCGCCGCCCAGCTGATGGGCTGAGCCCCCGATTTCTGGTGGCTGACACATTCGGCGGCTCGCCCGTCATACTCGAGTGGGCGTTCTCGGGGAACGTCACTTGGGAGTGTGGGAAGAGGTGACGGCCGCCGTGGAGGCGCAAGAGTCGGGGATACGCCGCATCGGGCTGGTCGAGGACCATGAGTCGGTGGCAATCGGGTTGTCGGCGATGCTGGCCCCGGAAGCCGATCTGGAGTTGGTGATCACGGCGGGGACCGTGGCGGAATTGCTGTCGGCGGGACCGCGATTGGATCTGGTGGTGCTGGATCTGCGGCTCGCGGACGGGTCCTCGCCCGATGACAATGTGCGGGCGCTGCGGGCGCGGGGGATCGAGGTGCTGGTGTTCACCGGGGCGGACAATCCGTTCCTGGTCCGGTCGGCCGCGCGGGCGGGCGTGCTGGGTGTGGTGCGCAAGTCCGAGGACATGCCGACGGTGGTCGCGGCGGTACGCCGGGCCGCGCACGGCGAACAGGTGGTGACCACCGACTGGGCCGCCGCCATCGACGGCGACCCGCAGCTGTCCGATGTCGGGTTGAGCCCGCGCCAGCAGCAGGTGCTGCAGCTGTACGCGTCGGGGGAGAAGGCCTCGCGGGTCGCCCGCATGACCGGCCTGTCCGAGCAGACCGTCAACGACTATCTGGGCCGCATCCGGCAGAAGTACGCCGACGCCGGCCGCCCGGCCCCCACCAAGACCGATCTGTACAAGCGGGCCGTCGAGGACGGGTGGCTGCCCGTTCCCGAGCGGAATCCGCGGACATGACGGCCTCGGGCACCCTGGAATCCCCGGCCGCACCCCGGCCGATGCCGTCCCTCGCGGCATACACCCAGCGCCTGCGCGCCCGCCTCAGCATGCGGGAGGACCCGGCCACCGCCGCCTACGACCGCATCATGCGGCGGCTGGGCATCTCCATCGGCATCGCCGGCATTATCGTCGGCGGCGTCGAACTGCCGGAGGTGGCCGAACAGGGCCGCTACGCGCCGGCCTGGTGGACGGTGACCGCGGTGGTGCTGGCCTTCGGCTGGTATCCGATCATCGCCGTGGTGTCGGCGGTGTCGGGTCCGCGGGCCATCCGCTTCGTCTGCGGCTGTGCGGCACTGAGTTTCCTGGGCGCCCTGGCCTCCATCCCGTTCGGGCTGGAAATTCACACCGTGGACGCCACCACGGTGTGGCCGTACCGGGTGACCGCGCTGGCGGTCACCGCGGCGGTGCTGGCCTGGTCCAGCCGGGTGACCGTGATCTATCTGCTGGCCGCCGCGACCTCGGCGGCCCTGGCCACCGTGTACACGCTCAGCTCGGTCACCCCGCAGCATGTGACCGAGAACTTCCTGCGCTCAGCGGGTTTGGCGGCCCTGTTCGTCTGGTGCGGCACCGCCGCCACCGGCGCCGCGGCCCGGGTCGACCGCGAATCCGCCATCACCAGCCGCCGCGCCGCCGCCCAGGCCGCCGCCCAGTCCCGCGACCGGGAGCGCGCCCGCTTCGCCGCCCTCATCCACGACGCTGTGCTCTCCACGCTGCTCGAGGCGTCCCGGGCCGGCACCCAATCCGATGTGCTGCAACGTCAGGCCGAACGCACCCTGGAGCAGCTCGACGAATGCCGCGGCGCCCAGCGCGATCCCGATCTGCTCGACGCCCGCTCCGCGGTGCTGTTCCTGCGGGCCGCGGTGCAGGAGATCAATCCGAGCATCCGCTTCGCCACCCGCACCTGGCCCGGCTACGACGACCTGCGCATGCCCGTGCACTCGGCCAGCACCATTGCCGCCGCGCTCACCGAGGCGGTGCGAAACAGCCTGCGCCACGCCGCCGTTCCGGGCCGGGAGGTGCGCCGCACCGTCACCGCCACGGTCAGCGCGGGCAGCATTCGCATCGTCTTCAGCGATGACGGCGCGGGTTTCGACCTGGCCGCCGTCTCCGCCGACCGCCTCGGCATCTCCATGAGCATCCTGGGCCGCATGCGCCAGCTGGCCGGCGGCTCGGCGTTTGTGGAATCCCAGCCGGGCGAGGGCACCACCGTGACACTGGTATGGGGTGGCGATGGCTCACGCTGACAGCTCCGGTATCGACCTGGAACCCCGGTTCGGGCTGCGCGATCTGCTCGGGCTGCGCGGCAGCACCGCCTGGCTGTTCCTGCTCATTCTCGAGGCCGTCATCGCGCTGTACATGATGCGCAATTTCGGCCAGTCACCGCCGTGGGCGGCCTTCGCGAGTCTGGTTCTCATGCTCAGCGCGGGCGCACTGGTCACCGCGATTCCGGTGGACCCGCTGCCGATTCCGGTGGCGTTGTACGCGGCCGCCGCGCCGCCGGTCGCCACTGCCCTGACGGTCATGACCCCCACCCACGATCTGCCGAACGAGTCGGTGTGGTCGGCCTTCGCCTCGTCCTATGTCCTCGCGGTCCTGGTGCTGCGCGGGCGGATTCGCACCGCGTGGCTCGGCGTCATCGCCGTCGCGACGGTGCTGGTGGCCCTCGGCCTGGGCTCGCATCTGCATCCCGGCACCCTGGTCGGCTCGCTGGTCCCGGTCGGCACCGTCACCGCCATCTCGGTGTTCACCGCGGTCATGCGCCCCATGCAGCGGTCACTGCGCATCCTGCGCGAGGACGCCATGATGCGGGCCGCGGCCGAGGCCACCATGGCCGCCGCGGACAGTGAGCGCACGCGTCAGCTCGCCCGCCTGGACCGGGTGGCCCGGCCGATCCTGGAACGCATCGCCGACGGCGCGGAGCTGACTGCCGCCGAACGTGAGGAATGCCGGCTGCTGGAGGCCGAACTCCGCGACGGCCTGCGCGCACCGCAGCTGGTCACCGACGAGCTCAGCGGCGCGGCCCGGGGTGCGCGGGCGCGCGGCGTGGAGGTGGTGCTCCTCGACGACGGCGGTTTCGCGGGCGTCCCCGAATGGGTGCGCAAGCGCGTGATCGATGCCGCCACAAGGGAACTCGACGCCATCAACGCCGGCCGCATCACGGTCCGGGTGCTGCCGCTGGGCCGTCACGTACTGGCCACGGTGCTGGCGACGGCCCCCGACGAGGATCGCCGCACCGAGATCGACACCGACGGCAAGGTCACGACCATCACCGATTGATCGGTCACGGGGCGTCGCAGCGGCCGGGGCCACCCCGCTTCATCTGGTCCCGCAGCGCGGACTGAACGGTGGTCGACAGCCACGAGTTCAGCGACTGCCCGCTCTGCGCGGCCGCCTCCTCGGCACGGGCTTTGATCTGCTCGACCAGCCGCAGTGTCACCCGGCTGATGTCACCGGTGACCTCGTCGAAGGTGGGGTGGTCCTCCTCGCCCGCGGTCTTGCGCACGTCGATGTGGGCGTCGGTCCCGTCGACCGACACGTGCACCGTGCGGTCGGGGAGGGTCGTGCTCACCTCGGCGGCCAGTTCCGAGAGCGCGGCCAGCAGGACCAGCCGGGCGGAGTTCTCGGTGGCGGCGGCCAGAGCGGCGGCCGTAGCCTGGGTTTTCTCATCGCCGAGTGCCGCGGCGGCAATCAGGTTCTCGCGCAGCTGGGCGGTGTATTTGTTGAGATCCATGACACCAGTGTGACGCCGTCATTGACGTCATTCAAGGAAACTTCTGACGCCAGAAGTGGTCGCTTGACGCGAATCACCATCGCGCCGGGCACGGTTCGGGTATAACGATGCAAATCCCGTTCGGGCAAGGCTGTAGCCTTCTGACTATGACGAACGGTGAATCGACGCGAATCGAGCTGCACGCGTCCGGCACAGTAGGTGTCGCGATGGTGACCCCCTTTACCGCCGAAGGCAAGCTCGACGTCGATGCCGGTGTCGCGCTGGCCGCCCGCCTGATCGACGGTGGCGTCGATCTGCTCGCCATCTCCGGTACCACCGGGGAATCGCCGACCACCACCGAGTCCGAGAAGTTCGATCTGCTGCGCGCCGTCGTGGACGCCGTGGGCGACCGTGCCACCGTCATCGCGGGCGCCGGCACCTACGACACCGCGCACAGCATCGAACTGGCCCGCAACGCGCAGCGCGCGGGCGCGCACGGCCTGCTGGTCGTCACCCCGTATTACTCGCGTCCCAGCCAGGACGGCCTGTTCGCCCACTTCACCGCCGTCGCGGACGCGACCGACCTGCCGGTCACCCTCTACGACATTCCGCCGCGCTCAGTGGTTCCCATTGCCACCGACACCATTCGCCGGCTTGCCGAGCACCCGCGCATCGTCGCGGTCAAGGACGCCAAGGGCGACCTGGGCGCCGGCGCCGAGCTGATCGCGGAGACCGGGCTCTCCTTCTACTCCGGCGACGATGTGCTCAACCTGCCGTGGCTGTCGGTCGGCGCGACCGGATTCATCAGCGTCATCGGCCATCTCGTGCCGGACCGCCTGCGCGCATTGATCGACGCCTACCGCGCCGGCGACGTGCAGCGGGCCCGAGAGATCAATGTGAGCATGGCCCCGCTGAACCGGGCGATGGCCCGCCTCGGCGGCGTCGCCATGACCAAGGGTTCGCTGCGCCTGCTCGGCGTCGAGACCGGGGAACCACGGCTGCCACAACTCATGCCGACCCAGGATCAACTCGACGAACTCGCGGTGGACCTGCGCGCGGCCGGGGTGATTGCATGACCGGCCCCGCTCGTCGCCCCCGCCGTACCGCCAGCCGCGCCGCCGGTGCGCCCGCCCCGGCTGCGGAGACTCCCGTGCAGCCCGCGCCGGCTCCGGCCCAGGCGGAACCCGCCGCCCAGGCGAGCACCGCTGCCGCGCCGCAGGAATCGGTGAAAGCCGCCGCCCCGCGCACGGAATCGGCTGCGGCCGAACCGGTTCGGGAGCGCGGCGGCCGCGGCGGCCGCGGCGGTGACCGCACCCGCCGCGGTGGCAGCCGGTCCCGGCAGGGTGGCCGCGATCGCGAGCCGGCCCCGGCCCCGCGCGACCCGCACGCGATGGGCACCCCGCCCAAGGCGCCCAAGGGCGGCCTGCGGGTGTTCGCGCTCGGCGGCATCGGTGAAATCGGCCGCAACATGACCGTTTTCGAGTACGACGGCAAGCTGCTGATCGTCGACTGCGGAGTGCTGTTCCCGGAGGATCAGCAGCCCGGCGTCGACCTGATCCTGCCCGACTTCGGTCCGATCGAGAACCGCATGGACGATATCGCCGCGGTCATCCTCACCCACGGTCACGAGGATCACATCGGCGCGGTGCCGTTCCTGCTGCGCCTGCGGCGCGACATTCCGGTCATCGGCGCGAAGTTCACCCTCGCGCTGGTGGCGGCCAAGTGCCGCGAACATCGATTGCAGCCCAACCTGATCGAGGTCACCGAGGGTGAGCGCACCCAGCACGGCGCGTTCGACTGCGAGTACTTCGCGGTCAACCACTCGATCCCGGACGCCATCGCGGTGGCCATCCGCACGCCCGCGGGCATCGTGCTGCACACCGGTGACATCAAGCTCGATCAGCTGCCGCTCGACGGCCGCCTCACCGACCTGGCCGGTTTCTCCCGCCTCGGCGACGAGGGCGTGGACCTGTTCCTGGTCGACTCCACCAATGCCGAGGTGCCGGGCTTCGTGACGCCCGAGCGCGAGATCGGCCCGGTGCTCGACAATGTGATCGGCAAGGCCAAGGGCCGGGTCATCGTGGCCTCCTTCGCTTCTCACGTGCACCGCATCCAGCAGGTGGTGGATGTGGCGCAGCGCTACGACCGCCGGGTGTGCTTCGTGGGCCGGTCCATGGTCCGCAATATGCAGATCGCGCAGGACCTCGGCTACCTGGACATCCCGGACGGCCTGGTGGTCGACCTGGATCAGGCTGCCAACCTGCCGGTGCACAAGCTGGTGCTGATCTCCACCGGCTCGCAGGGCGAGCCGCTGTCGGCGCTGTCGCGCATGGCGCGCGGCGACCACCGCCAGATCAATATCCGCCCGGACGATCTGGTGGTGCTGGCCTCCTCGCTGATCCCGGGCAATGAGAACGCGGTCTTCGCGGTCGTGAACGGCCTGGCCCGCCTGGGCGCCACGGTCGTCACCCAGCAGAACGCGAAAGTCCATGTCTCCGGCCACGCTTCGGCGGGCGAGCTGCTCTACCTCTACAACGCGGTCCGCCCGACCAACGCCATGCCCGTGCACGGCGAGTGGCGGCACCTGCGCGCCAACGGCGCGCTCGCGGTGGCCACCGGCGTGCCCGAGGAGCGGGTCATCCTGGCCGAGAACGGCGTGGTGGTGGACCTGGTGGACGGCATCGCCACCATCTCCGGCCGCGTCCCGGTCGGCCAGGTCTACGTGGACGGCCTCTCGGTCGGCGACGTCGGCGAGTCCACCCTCTCCGACCGCCTGGTCCTGGGCGAGGGCGGCTTCGTCTCCATCAATGTCGCCGTCGACTCGGCCACCGGAAAGGCCGTCAGCACACCGGAGGTCAGCGGCCGCGGCTTCTCCGATGACCCCGAGGCGCTCGCCGGCGCTCAGGAACTCGTCGAGAACGAACTGCACCGCCTGGCGGTCGAGGGTGTCACCGACACCCACCGCATCGCCCAGTCCGTCCGCCGCGTGGTGGGCCGCTGGGTGGCCGAGACCTACCGCCGCCGCCCCATGATCGTCCCCACGGTCATCGGCGTCTGACCCGGCGCACAACCGAAAACCCAACCGCCCGAGCAGCATTCCGCTGCTCGGGCGGTTTCGCCTGTCGCACGGCCGAATCCGCTGCGAACACAGCTCCGCCCCCGACGGTTCTGCTGTCGGGGGCGGCAAAACTGGGCGGTTCTCCCGCCAGGGTGTTCCTCCGCCGGGGGTCCTCCGCCGGAGGCGGCACTCCGCCCGGGGCGGGAACTACAAGAGTTTCTACTTGTCCTGGCAGGCGGCCGAATCGAGCTTCGCGGCCTTGACGATGCTGCAGGCGTAGTTGTGGTCGATCTTCCAGTCGCTGCCGTCGGCGACGAAGGAGACCGTGGCGTTCTGGACCGGCTTGCCGTCGATGGTGACGTCGGCGTCGGCCTTGAGCTTGCCGTTCGCCGGGTCGCCGACATTGGTGATCTTGATGGTGACGTTGTTGGCCTTGGCGGCGTCGACCAGCTTCTGGGCCAGCTGCGGGTCGAGGGCGGCGTCCTCGATCCAGTCGGTCTTGGTCTTGGAGTCGATGGACGGGTCGAACGCCTTGGTGACCTTGTCGTTCAGTTCCTGCACGCTCGGCTTGGGCAGATCCGCGACCGTGGTGGGGGCGGGGGCTGCGCCGGTGATCTTGCCGTCGCCCTCGGTGCTGCCGTCGAACTTGCCGGCGGGGGCGGCCGCGGAGGTGGTGGACGCGGCCTTGGTGCTGTCATCGGACTTGCTGCAGGCCACCAGGCCGAAGGCCGAGGTGGCCAGCATCAGCGCGGCGGTCGCGCGAAAGATGGTGTGCTTCAACGAAATTCTCCCCGTTGTCTTGGAATGGCGCCGTCGGATCAGAGCTGGTAGCCGGTGGTGCAGTTCCAGTGAATGATGGTGGCGTCGCCGGAGTTCCGGCCCAGCGCCTGGCTCTTGGCCGCGCTGCGCGAGGAGGCCGCGCCGAAGGTGTAGTAGCCGTCGCGCGACGAGTAGGCGATCGCGCCGCAGCCGTTCGCGAAGCGCGCCACGATGTGGCAGTCGGCCTGGGGGCACGAGCTCATGGCGGCGTTCTGCGCCGAGGGGCTGTCGGAATAGTCGTAGGAGTAGCCGATATGACCCGTGGACGGCGACAGCGCGATGGCGCCGTAGTAGTAGTCCTGGTAGGCATTGGCCGGAGCCGCGGTCGCGGCCAGCAGGGAGCCGGCGGCCGCGACCATCACGGCTGCGCCGCTGACAATCTTCTTCAAAGTGTTGCCCTTCTTGTGCTTTCGGATCCACGACCCTATGGACCGAGGGATCAAGCTACCGATACGGAAAGGTTGACGCCAACCCGGATCTGTGTTTTGTGCAGTGTCCTCGAGTGCGGCGTCGCGGCCGGCCGCACTGACACAACCGGAAGCCGCGATCACGATCAACTCCCGTCCTTATGAACGACCGGGTGGTTTCCTTAACGCTGTCGTGCGCGTTCCGACATCCCCGACTAAGGTTCCCCTTATGACTTTGGCTCAACGGGAGCGCCAGGCCCTGGTTCAAGCGATGGCCGAAGCCGGCCCGGACGCGCCCACCCTGTGTGGTGAATGGACCGCCCGAGACCTGGCCGCGCACTTGGTCGTCCGGGAACGCCGCCCCGACGCCGCCCCCGGCATCCTGCTGAAGCCCTTCGCCTCCTATCTGGACAGCGTGCAGCGCAAGGTCACCCAGCGCCCGTTCGCCGACCTGCTCGACGAGGTGCGCAGCGGCCCGCCGTTTCTCCTGCGCCCTGTCGACTCGCTGATGAACACCACCGAGATGTTCGTCCACCACGAGGACGTCCGCCGCGCCGCGCCCGGCTGGGAGCCGCGCACGCTGTCCGCCGCCGATGAGAACCAGCTCTGGAAGATGCTGACGGGCTTGGCGCGCATGGCATATCGCAAATCGCCGGTTACTGTCGCGCTCTCCACGCCCGACGGCCGCCGCACCGTCGCCCGCCAGGCTGGCGACCGTACCGTCGTGCTGGCCGGGCCGCCGTCCGAGCTGCTGCTGCATGCGTTCGGCCGCAATGCCGTTCGGCTCGAGGCCACCGGCGCCCCGGACGACGTGGCGCTGGTGCACGCCCTCGACCGCAGCGTCTGACCCGCCGCCCTCGCGACCGCCCGCCCGGCGGGAGTGGCAGCGCGCACACCGGTCATGAAACGATCACGCGTCGAGCGGTAGCTTGCGTCCTCGGCAGCGGCCCGTGTGTGATGAGGTGGTAGGCAATGTCTTGGCAACTGACGGTTCTCGGACCGGTCGAGTTGACGGCCGATGGCGTGCCGATTCCGCCCATGCCGCCCAAACAGCAGGCGGCGCTGGCCATGCTGGCGTGTGCGCGCGGGCGCACGGTGTCGGTCGAGGAACTGGTGGACGGCATCTGGGGTGCCGAACGGCCGAACTCGGCGGTGGGCGCGCTCCGGAATTACGCGTGGGCGCTGCGCAAGCATCTGGCCGCGCAGCAAACGGTGCTGCTGTCGTCGGAAGCGCGCGGCTATCGCCTGGACGGGCCGCTGCACCTCGATGTCGACCGCATCGACCGGTTGCGTGGCGAGGCGGCCGAGGCGCGCGCTGCCGGCTGCCTGGAGACCGCCGACGTCGCGCTGCGTGACGCGCTGGGCGCGTGGCGCGGTGATCCGCTGACCGGTGTGCCCGGGCCGTGGGCCGCGGCCGAGCGTGCGCGGCTGCGGCGGCTGCATCGCGTCCTCACCGAGGATCTTCTCGAGCTCACCGTGCAACGCGGCGACTTCTCGCACGCCATGGCCGAATTGGCCGCGCTCATCACCGGTGATCCGCACAGCGAGCGGCTGCGCGGGCTCATGATGACGGCCCTCTACCGGGCGGGCCGCCGCACCGAGGCGCTCGAGGAATACCAGCGCATTCGCAGGCTGCTGGTGGCCGAACAGGGCATCGAGCCGGGTCCGGCGCTGGCGGAGCTGCACCGTCAGATCCTGGCCGACGAGCTGCCCACCGTGGCAGCGGAGACCGCGCCGATCGCCGTCGTCGCGCCCAGGCCGGCCCAATTGCCGCCCGACACAGCCGATTTCACCGGCCGTCATGATCTGGTACGGGAGTTGTGCGCCGTGCTCGGCGCGACCCGGCCGATCGTGGCCATCTCCGGTATGGGCGGGGTCGGCAAGACGGCGCTGGCTCTGCATGTGGCACACCGGATCCGGGACTTGTACCCCGACGGCCAGCTGTACGTGGATCTGTTCGGCGCCGGTGCGACGCCGGCCGAACCGGAGCATGTGCTGGGCGCGTTCCTGCGCGCACTGGGGGTGGCGCAGAAGGAGATTCCGGTCGGCGTCGCCGAGCGGGCCGCGCTGTTCCGGTCCGCCAGTAGCGGCCGCCGCCTGCTGCTCGTGCTCGACAATGCCTGCGACGCAGCGCAGGTCGCGCCGCTGCTGCCGGGGGACTCCGGCTGCGCGGTGCTGGTGACGGCGCGCGGTCCGCTCACCGCCCTCCCCGGTGTGCGGTCCGCGGCGCTGACGGTGCTCGAACCCGAGGAGGCCGTCACCCTGTTCACCCGCATCGTCGGCGCGGTGCGAGTGGCGGCCGAACCCGAGGCGGCACGCCGCATCGTGGAGCTGTGCGGCCTGCTGCCCATGGCGGTGCGCATCGTGGCCGCGCGGGTGGCGGCCCGGCCGCAGTGGACGGTGGTCTCCGAGGCGGACCGGCTCGCGGCCGAACGCCATGACCTGGACCGCTTCCGGGCCGGGGACCTGGCGCTGACGGCCGCCTTCCGCGCGGGCTACGAGCAACTGCCGCCGGATACGGCGCGCGCCTTCCGGCTGCTCGCCGTCGCCGATCTGCCCGAGCTCTCGCTGGCCGCCACCGCCGCGGTCCTCGACACCGTCGAATCGGTGGCCGAGGACCTGTGCGAGGAGCTGGTGGACCGCGGCATGCTGGAATCGGTCGGCCGGGGCCGCTACCACTATCACGATCTGATGCGCCTGTTCGCGCTCGGCCGGCCCGACCGCGAGCGCGAACTCGATGTCACCGCCCGCCTGCTCGACTACTACCTGGCCACCATGAAAACGGTGCTGCGCGTGCGGCATCCGGGTCTGCGGCTGCGTCTCGCGCCCACCGGGCACCCCGGCACCCGCCTCGGCGATCTGGACTCGACCCGCGACTTCCTCACCATCGAGCGCCGTAATCTGGCCGCGGTCTACCGGCTGGCGGTCGCGGGGACGCCCCGGCATCGGGTGCTGGCGGCGGACCTGGCACTGACCGTGGCCGAGACGGGACTGGCCTGTGACGCCACCGTCGACCTGGTCAAGGTCCTCGAAGAGCTGGTGCAGGCCATCACCTCCGACGGTGACATCGTGGCCGCCCGCCGGGCCCGGCTGGCGCTGGTCTTCGCGCTGGCCGCGGAACTGGAAGAGCCGCACGGGGCGGCCGTGCACGTGCGCGGGCTGCTCGCCGACGACGATCCGGATATCGATCCCTGGACCTCCGGCGCGATTCAGGGCTTCGCGGGCGTGCTCGCCCTGCACGACGGCGACCCGGCCCGCGCCACAACCCATTTCGCGACCGCCCTCACCTACTACCGACGCGCCGACAGCTCCGAGTGCGTCCGCGTCGCGTATTCGCTGCTCGCCCGGGCCTATTCGGCGGCCGGTCGCAACCGCGACTCCCTGGCCGCTGCGGCCCGGGCGGTGGTCGGCGACGACGAGTCCGGGGTGCGCCGCAATGTGGTGTGGGGCCTGACCGAGGCCGCCTGGATTCTCAGCAGCGAGGGCGACGCCGAGCGCGGCGCACGCCTTTTCGATGCCGCCCTGGTCACCGCCCGCCGCTTCGGCAACACCCGCTTCGAATCGGTGATCCACGCCCGGGCCGCCCGCGCCGACCTGGCAGCCGGTCGCTACGCCCAGGCCGCCGAGCACGCCGAACGCGCCGAGGCCACCCGGATCTCGGCCGGGGGCGCAGCCCACACCCACAACCTGCTGGTCCGCTACACGGCCCTGCGCCGCCTGGGCCGCACTCTCGACGCCGCCGAGTGCTACCGCACCGCGAGCACTCAGATCCCCGATTTCGACACCGCCCTCACCACCTGGACCGCCCTCCCCGCGACCCGCTGATCCAGCCGCGCTGCAGGCCGTGGCGGTTTTCCGCCGCGCGAATGGGCCGGTACAGCCGGGGCGCGACGTAGTGTGACGGGTGGTTTCGGGCCGCTTCGAGGCGGGTGATCGCGCCGTCGGCGCGGGTTTTTGGTTGTGAGCGCCACAGTTTCTGATTCGGGTGGGCCGGGTGTTGCGGATGGTCCGGGTGGTGCTGTTGCGGCTAGCCTGGGACGCATGGCAGGTAAGGCCCGCACCGGAACGTCACGTTCGCGAGCGGCGGCTACGCGGGGGCAGGCTCCTGCACAGGCCCGCGCTCGCAGCCCACGCACCCCCGCGAAGGGGCGCGGGGGAGCGGGACGGAAGGCGCCGGCACGGCGGCCCGCTCCGCGGCGCGGGTCGAATACCGCACCGCTCGCGGTGGTTCGGCGGGGCGTCACCAGCGGCTGGACCGTGATGGCGCGGGGGCTGGGCGCGACGACGCGGGCGGTCAGCCGGGCCGGGGAGATCGAGCACGGGCATCGGCGCGACGGGATCGCGCTGGGGCTGGTGGCTTTCGCCTTCGTGATCGCGGCGGCCGTGTGGATGTCGGCGGGCGGTCCGGTCGGGCACTGGGTGGATGCCGTGGTGCGCGCGGTGGCCGGATCCGCCTCGGCGGCACTGCCGTTCGTGGCGGTGGCCATCGCGGTGATTCTGATGCGGACCGAGCCGCAGCCGGAGATCCGGCCCCGGCTGGTGCTGGGCGGTCTGCTGGCCGGGCTGCCGGTGCTGGGTCTGTGGCATCTGGCGGCGGGTTCGCCGTCCGACGCGCACGGTCGCGCGCATGCTGCCGGATTCGTCGGCTATGTGGTGGGTGGTCCGCTGGGTGAGGGGCTGAGCGCCTTCCTGGCGGTGCCATTGCTCATGCTGGCCATCGGTTTCGGGCTGCTGCTGATCACCGGCACCCAGGTGCGGGATGTGCCCGCCCGGCTGCGGGAGATCTTCGGCACCGGCGCGGGCGGCGACGAATACGAGAGCTACTCCGAGGAACACGGCCTCTACGACGCCGACAGCTATGACGCCGACGGCTTCCCGATGCACCGTCCCGAGGTGCGCAAGCGCCGCGGCCGCACCCCCTCGGAGAACTATCCGACCGACGAGTTCTCGGGTTCCGACGCGGTCACCGAGATCATCGGCGAGCCGCCGCTGCAGGACGCCAAGGACATCGCCGCGCCGGAGGAGAAGCCGAAGCCCAAGCCGCGCAAGGCCGTCGCGAAGGTCGTCGATCAGACTCCGCCGCCGCCGGAGCCGCAGCAGCTGGAGTTCGTCACCGACCGCGAGGTGGACGGCGATTACACGCTGCCGTCGCTGTCGCTGCTCACCGACGGCGATCCGCCGAAGAAGCGCAGTGCGGCAAACGAATCCATGATCGAAGCCATCACCGAGGTGCTGGTGCAGTTCAAGATCGATGCCGCGGTCACCGGTTTCGTGCGCGGCCCGACGGTCACCCGCTACGAGGTGGAGCTGGGTCCCGGCGTGAAGGTCGAGAAGATCACCGCCCTGGCCCGCAATATCGCCTACGCGGTGGCGACCGAGAATGTCCGTCTGCTGGCGCCGATTCCGGGCAAGTCGGCTGTCGGCATCGAGGTGCCGAACGCGGACCGCGAACTGGTGCGCCTGGCCGACGTGCTGAAGGCCTCGAGCACCCGCAACGACCATCATCCGCTGGTGATCGGTCTGGGCAAGAACATCGAGGGCGAGTTCGTGGCGGCCAACCTGGCCAAGATGCCGCACCTGCTGGTGGCCGGTTCGACCGGTTCGGGTAAGTCCAGCTTCGTCAACTCCATGCTGGTCTCACTGCTGTGCCGGGCCACCCCCGATGAGGTCCGCATGATCCTCATCGACCCCAAGATGGTGGAACTGACGCCCTACGAGGGCATTCCGCACCTGATCACCCCCATCATCACCCAGCCCAAGAAGGCCGCGGCGGCGCTGGCCTGGCTGGTGGAGGAGATGGAGCAGCGGTATCAGGACATGCAGGCCAACAAGGTCCGCCATATCGACGACTTCAACCGGAAGGTGAAGTCCGGCCAGATCACCGCGCCGCTGGGCAGCGAAAGGGTCTACCGCCCTTACCCGTACATCCTGGCCATCGTGGACGAGCTCGCCGACCTCATGATGACCGCGCCGCGTGATGTCGAGGACGCCATCGTCCGCATCACCCAGAAGGCCCGTGCCGCAGGCATTCACCTGGTGCTGGCCACCCAGCGGCCCTCGGTCGACGTGGTCACCGGTCTGATCAAGACGAATGTCCCGTCCCGCCTGGCCTTCGCGACCTCGTCGCTGACCGACTCGCGCGTCATCCTGGACCAGCCGGGCGCGGAGAAGCTCATCGGCATGGGTGACGGCCTGTTCCTGCCCATGGGCGCAAGCAAACCGACCCGTCTGCAGGGCGCCTTCATCTCCGACGAGGAGATCGCGGCCGTCGTCGACTTCGCCAAAACCCAGGCCGAACCCGACTACCAGGAGGGCGTCACCGCCGCCAAGGCCGGCGAGAAGAAGGACGTCGACCCCGACATCGGCGACGACCTCGACCTCCTCCTGCAGGCCATCGAACTGGTCGTCACCTCCCAATTCGGTTCCACCTCCATGCTGCAACGCAAACTCCGCGTCGGCTTCGCCAAGGCCGGCCGCCTCATGGACCTGATGGAAACCCGTGGCGTCGTAGGCCCGTCGGAAGGCTCCAAGGCCCGAGACGTCCTCATCAAACCCGACGAACTCGACGGCCTCCTCTGGACCATCCGAGGCGGCGACGGCGCGCCGCCCGCCTCGGATGACGCTGAGCCCGAGGGCGTTTAGCCGCGGCGCAGGCCATGATCGCCGGCCCTCCGGGAACATTTGTCCAATCCACCGACACACCTCGGCCGGGATAGTGCACGTATGACTGTTTCCGGCAATAACTTACGCGCCGCCGCGGTGCTGATGCGGCCACTGCCGCTCATCACGGCACCCCCTCTCGGCCTTCATTGCGAAACACGCACGGTGGGAAGGAAAGGCAGATGACCCAAGCCGAACTGACGGGCGTGCCCGAGACAGCGTTGTGGACGTTGCGCAACCGGGCCGAGGAGGCGCTGCGCTCGGATTCCGGCTACGCCGACGACGAGGCGGTCCGGCTCTACCGTGCGCTGGCCGGGGAGGACTTCGAGCGATTCGGGCCACCCAGCCAGGTCCACCCGTTGCGCGCGATGGTGATCGACGAGATCATCGCCGGCTTCCTCGCCACCCACCCCGCTGGGCCGGTGGTCGCACTCGGTGAGGGCCTGCAAACAACGTACTGGCGTCTGGGTGAACCCGCGGCCGCCTGGTTCTCCCTCGACCTGCCGGAAATGGTTGCCGCCCAGCAGCGACTGCTACCTCCGGCCCCCGCGATCACCCGCCTGGCCCGCTCGGTGCTCGACCGGTCCTGGCTCGACGAAGTGCCATCCGGCCCCGCGGTGGTCACCGCCGAAGGCCTGTTCATGTACCTCCCGCCCGCCGAGGTCCACCTGCTCATCGCGGACCTGGCCGGACATTTTCCCGGCGGCATCCTCCTCTACGACTCCATCCCACGCCTAATGAGCGCGCTGACGATGAAGGGCAGGGTGCGCCTCAGCGACCGCTATACCGCCCCACCGATGCCGTCCAGCCAGTCCCTCCGTCAGGCGCGCCGGCTGCCCACCCGAATTCCGGGAGTCGTTGCGTCCGAGGACCTCATCCCGCCGCCCGGGCGGGGCCGATGGGCCTCTCCACTGCTGCGCCGGGTCGCGAGTGCCCCGGTCGTGCGCGCGCTGCGGCCCTCACTCACCCTGCTCCGATTCTCGGAGTGAGCCATCTTGCCGGAAGACGCGGGGAGGCCCTCGGTCACAGCGATTCCAGCAGTCCCTCCCGTCGCGCTTTCTTCAGCCCGCGGCGAGCCAGGAAACCATTGGCGAGCAGCAGCAGCGTCTTGCGGGGGACGCCGAGTGTGCGAGTTTGTCGGTGCCGATGGATTATGCGGTGCCGGATGGGCGGCGTATCGACATTACGGTGAGTCGGATTCCGGCCGGCGATTCGGTGCACAAGCGTGGGGTGTTGTTTGCGGGGCAGGGTGGGCCGGGGGCGGATGCTCTCGGGTTTTGGGGGCCACGAAATGTGACGGCGCCTGAGTTGCATCGGGAGTTCGATGAGATTGCGGTGCAGCCGCGTGGGTTGCGGTGGGCGACGCCGCTGCGGTGTAAGACGACCACGGCGGTGATCATCCCGGTGACCGATCGATCTGCATGTGAGAGTGCTGATCCCGGTTATCCGCGCACTATCACTACCGAGACCCTGGCGCGGGACCTGGACCAGGCGCGGCAGGCGCTCGGTGTCGATCGGATCGATTTCTACGGCGGTTCGTACGGCACGTTCCTGGGGGCCGCGTACGCGACTCTGTTCGGTCCGCATGTCGATCACATGGTGCTGGACGGGAATGTGAATCCGCAGTGGGATTGGCGTGAGCAGTTCGCGCAGGGATGGCAGGCGCGGGAGGCGGGGTTCACCGAACTGTTCGATTGGATCGCCGCCAATGACGCCGTCTACGGGTTGGGCGATTCGCGCAATGCTGTTGCCGCCGAATGGGTTCGGCAGGTTGATGCGCAGGGCGGCGGTTGGCTGGCCCGGCTCGATCCGGCGCTCGGCGGTGCGAGCGGTGCGCTCACTGCGCCGGGGCAGACGCCCAGTGCGGACGAGGTATCGGGGCGGATCGCGAATCTGGTACAGACCGTGCGGCATCCGAGTGGCACGACCAGTCCGACCTATGCCGCCGCCTCGACCGCGGTGTACTCGCGCAACCTGTGGCCGGATCTCGCCGAGGGGATGCGCCGGTACCGCGCCGACCCCCAACACACCGAATTCCTCTCCTATCTGACCAAGAGGACCGCCTTGGATCCGACCGGCCAGTGGATGTACGACGCGATCACCTGCAACGAGGACACCGGAACCCCGGACCCGGCCGCGGTCCCGGCCGCGATCGGTGACTTCGTCTCCGGCGCGAGCATTTTCGCCTTCTTCTCCCGCCTGCAGGCTTCCGGCGCGTTCTGCGGAGCCTGGCCCGCCTCGTCCGACCGCATCCGTGTCGACGGCACCGGCCTGGCGACCCGCCCACTGATCCTGCAGAGCACCCGCGACACCGCCACCCCCGCCGCGGGCGGTCCCGCCATGGCCGCCGCCCTGAACGGCACCCTGGTCTGGGTGGACGGTACCGACCACGGTTGGTTCGGCCGCGGCAACGCGCCCGTCGACGATGCGGTTGTCCGCTATCTCGAATCCGGCGACGTCGCCGTCACATCGGCTCCGGCCGCCGCCATCACCACCCCCAACCCGCCCACGGAAGTCCCGGGCTGAGCTCCGCCACGCCCGAAGTAGAACGTGTTCTATATTCGGGGGTAACCGTTCCGGCGAGCCCTCGGGAGTTCACTACATGTACCAGTGGTCCGACGAAGACCTGATGTTCCGCGACGCCCTGCGCGGATTCATCGACAAGGAGATCAAACCCAACGTCGAGCAGCTGGAAAGTGGTGCGCTGCCGCCCTTCGACACCATTCGCAAGTTGTACGCGACCTTCGGCCTGGACGAGCTCGCCCGGGAAGGGCTGGAGAAGGCCTTTGCGCGGGAAGAGGGTGGCGCCGAGAACAAGCCGGGCAAGCCCGGCGGCGGGTTCAGCGGATCGGGCAGCATGGGCGTGATCCTCAACAGTGAACTCGCCGGCATCAGCCTGGGCCTGGTGGCCTCGATGGGCGTGAGCCTCGGCCTCACCGTCGGCACCATTCGCAGCCGCGGCACCCTGGCGCAGAAGAAGCGCTGGCTGCCCGAGCTGGTCACCTTCGAGAAGGTCGGCGCCTGGGCCATCACCGAACCCGATTCGGGCTCGGACGCTTTCGGCGGCATGAAGTCCTACGTCCGCCGCGACGGCGAGGACTACATCCTCAACGGCCGGAAGACCTTCATCACCAACGGCCCGTACGCGGACGTCACCGTCGTCTACGCCAAGCTCGACGAGGAGGACGGCACCGACCGCCGCGACCGCAAGGTCCTCACCTTCGTGCTCGACAAGGGCATGCCCGGCTTCACCCAGAGCGCCGCCTTCAAGAAGATGGGCATGAACTCCTCGCCCACCGGCGAACTGTTCTTCGACAATGTCCGCATCACCCCCGACCGGCTGCTCGGCGAAACCGAGAATCCGGCCAAGGGCGACGGAAAGGACAGTGCCAAGGAGTCTTTCGCCGCCGAGCGCATCGGCATCGCCTCGCTGGCGTTGGGCATCATCAACGAATGCCACCGGCTCAGCGTCGATTACGCCAAGTCACGCAAGCTGTGGGGCAAGGAGATCGCCCAGTTCCAGCTCATCCAGCTCAAGCTGGCCGAGATGGAGATCGCGCGAATCAATGTGCAGAACATGGTGTTCAACGCCATCGAGCGCACCGCCGCGGGCGAGAAGGTCTCCCTCGCCGAGGCCTCGGCCATGAAGCTGTACTCCTCGCGCGCGGCCACCGAGGTCGCCATGGAGGCCGTGCAGCTCTTCGGCGGCAACGGCTACATGGCCGAGTACAAGGTGGAGCAGCTCGCCCGCGACGCCAAGTCGCTCATGATCTACGCGGGCAGCAACGAAATTCAGGTCACCCACATCGCCAAGGGCCTGCTCGGCGGGTAACCCCGCACTCAGGACAGCGGGCCCACCACGGATTCGGCGCCGGCCAGCAACTCGCCCGAGGCCGCCAGCTGCACGACCGCTTCGATCTCCGGTGCCAGGTAGCGGTCGGCGCCCGGTCCCTCGACCACCTCACGAATCCGGTCGCGGACCGCGGCGGTCGCGGGGGACGATTCCAGCGGAGCCCGCAGATCCAGGGCGCGGGCCGCGGTGAGGGCCTCGATGGCCAGCACCCGGGTCAGGCCGTCGATGGCGCGGCGCAGCTTGCGAGCCGCGGACCAGCCCATCGACACGTGGTCCTCCTGCATCGCCGAGGAGGGGATCGAGTCCACGCTCGCGGGCGCGGCCAGGCGCTTGAGCTCGGAGACGATCGCGGCCTGCGTGTACTGGGCGATCATGTGGCCGCTGTCGACGCCGGGATCGTCGGCCAGGAACGGCGGCAGGCCGTGGTTGCGGGCCCGGTCCAGGAAGCGGTCGGTGCGGCGCTCGCTGATGCTGGCCACATCGGCGACCACGATGGCCAGGAAGTCCAGCACGTAGGCCACCGGCGCACCGTGGAAATTGCCGTTGGACTCCACCCGGCCGTCGAGGGTGACCACCGGATTGTCCACGGCGCTGGACAGTTCGTAGGACGCGATCCGTTCGGCGTGCGCGAGGGTGTCGCGCGCGCCGCCCGCGACCTGCGGGGCACAGCGCAGCGAGTAGGCGTCCTGCACCACCGTGCAGTCGGGGGTGGCGTGGCTGGCCACGATGCCCGAACCCTGCAGCAGCCGAACCATATTCGAGGCGGCGAGCGCCTGACCCGGCTGCGGGCGCAGGGCCTGCAGGTCGGCGGCGAACACCTTGTCGGTGCCGAGCAGGCCCTCGACGCTCATCGACGCGGTCACGTCGGCCAGGCGGAAGAGCCGGTGCAGGTCGTGGCAGGCCAGTACGAGCATGCCGAGCATGCCGTCGGTGCCGTTGATCAGCGCCAGGCCCTCCTTCTCCGCGAACACCATCGGCTCGAGGCCGGCCGCGGCCAGCGCCTGCGCGGCGGGCATGAGCGTGCCGTCCGCATCGCGGACCATGCCCTCGCCCATCACCGCGAGGGCGACATGCGACAGGGGAGCCAGGTCGCCGGAACAGCCGAGGCTGCCGTACTCGTGCACGACCGGCGTGATCCCCGCCGACAGCAGCGCCGCGTACGCCTGGGCGACCTCCACGCGCACGCCGGTCCGGCCGGTTGCCAGCGTGGACAGCCGCAGCAGCATCAGGGCACGGATCACCTCACGCTCGACCTCGGGCCCCGAACCGGCCGCGTGCGAGCGAACCAGGCTGCGCTGCAACTGAGTTCGCAGTTCCAGCGGAATGTGCCGGGTGGCCAGGGCGCCGAAACCGGTCGATACGCCATAGACCGGCTTCGGGTCGGCCGCCAGCGCCTCGATCCGGGTGCGGCTCGCCCCGATCACGGTGAGCGCGTCCTCCGACAGCCGCACGGCGGCATTGCCACGGGCGACCCGGACCACGTCCTCGGGGGTGAGGGCGCCGACGCCGACGACAACTTCGGTGTCGGATGCCGCCGCGGCGTGCTGCTCGGAAAGTCGGAGGGTGTTCGCGTTCATCGTGTTGTTGTCCAATCCAATCTGCGGTCAGGGAAGAGCTCTGCGCTCAGGAAGAGCTGTGCGGTCAGGGAAGAGCGATTTCGGGCGCCGGGTCCGTGAGGGCCACCGGTGCGGGTTGCGTTGCGGGCCGGACCCACAGCCGATAGGCGGCGGTGAGCAGGACCAGCCAGACGGCTCCGACGACGAGCGCCACCCGGGTGTCGGCGTCGAAGGCGAGCAGGACGATCACGAAGGCCAGGCCCGCGATGGCGAAGATCGGCAGGTAGGGCCACAGCGGCACCGGGAACTTCAGCGCGGCAGCCTCTTCCGCGCTCATCTGCTGCCGCGAGCGGAAGTGGGACACCAGGATCATCAGCCAGACGAAGACCGTGGCGAAGGTGGCGATGGAGGCGATGACCACGAAGACCCGGTCCGGGATCAGGTAGTTGAGCATCACGCCGACCAGTAGGGCCGACACCATGATCACGACCGTCATCCACGGCACACCGTTGCGGGAGACCCGCCGCATCACGGCCGGAGCCTGCCCGCGCAGGGCCATGCCGTACATCATCCGGCCCGCGCCGAAGATATTGCTGTTGATGGCCGACAGCGCGGCCGTGATCACCACGACGTTCAGCACGGTCGCCGCGGACCCCAGGCCCAGGCTCTTGAAGATCTGCACGAACGGACTGCCCTCGTCGCCGATCTGGTTCCACGGCGTGACGGCCATGATCACGGTCAGGGTCAGGACGTAGAACAGCATGATGCGGGCGGGGACGGTATTGATCGCCCGCGGAATCGTCTGCTCGGGATTCTCCGCCTCGCCCGCGGTGACGCCGATGATCTCCGAACCGCCGAACGCGAACATGACGATCGCGAAGCACCCGAGGAAGCCGCCCACGCCGTTGGCGAAGAATCCGCCTCCGGCGTGCAGGTTGGACAGGCCCGTGCTGGTGTCATGGATGCCGAATCCCCAGATCAGTACGGCGGTTCCGCCCGCGATCATGGCGATGATCGCGACCACCTTGATCAGGCTGAACCAGAACTCGAGCTCGCCGAACACCTTGACGTTGAGCAGGTTGATCGCGCCGATGAAGAAGACGATCGCCAGCACCCAGATCCACCGGGGGACATCCGGGAACCAGAACCCCATGTAGACACCGAAGGCGGTGGTGTCGGCCAGCAGCACGATGACCATCTCGAAGATGTAGGTCCAGCCGGTCATGAACCCGGCCAGTGGACCGATGTGCTGGCTGGCGTACTCACCGAACGACCCGGACACCGGATTGCGGACCGCCATTTCGCCCAGCGCCCGCAGCACGATGAAGATCACGGCGCCGCCGATCAGGTAGGCCAGCAGCACCGAAGGGCCGGCCTGTTTGATCGCCTCGGCCGATCCGTAGAAGAGGCCGGTGCCGATGGCCGAACCGAGTGCGATGAATCGGATGTGGCGGGCGGTGAGACCCCGGGTCAGGGTCGAGGAGATGTCTTTCACGGATCGGACTCCCTGGTGTTGTTCATAACGCAGCCCGACAGGGATTGTGAGTGCGTTCACATATGTATAGGGCTGTCTATACAACTGTGTCAAGAGCGGGTAGTTACACAACGGCAACTAATTTAGTTGCCCGTCGCGCCGAGTCGCGATCCGGTGGATCAGCCGAGCGGCCGTGCGCGCGGTCCGGTGGTCGATATCGAGCTCCGGATTCAGCTCCGCCACATCCAGCAGCGCCAGCTTGCCGCTGCCCGCGACCAGGTCACACACCCGCTCGATCACCTCGAGCGGCACGCCGTACGCGGCCGGAGCGCTGACGCCGGGCGCGACCGGTGCGGGGAGCACATCCAGGTCAATGGTCAGATACACGACATCGACGGTGGCCAGGAACTCCTCGACGAAACCCCGCACCCCGGGCAGATCCGCGACGGTGCAGTCCTCGTCGAGCCGATAGCGCACTCCCAGCGCCGCGGCCGTGTCGAACAGTGCCACGGTGTTGCTCGGCTGCGAGATGCCGAGCACCGCATAGTCGAGCGCCCGCCCCGCTGCCGCCTCATCCTCGGCCATCTGCCGGAAGGGTGTCCCGGAACTGGGCGTCGGGTCGGCGCGAAGATCGAAATGGGCATCGAGGTTGAGCACCCCCAGCCGCGCCCCGGCCGCGACCGCGGCCCCGCCGGCGATGCCGAGATAGCTGGCGTAGGCCACCTCGTGGCCACCGCCGAGCACCGTCACGAAATGCCCGCCGTCGAGCAATTCGGTCACCACCGCGCCCAGTCGCCGCTGACCGGATTCGAGATCCCCGTCCTCGACCGCCACGTCACCGGCGTCCATGACGCGTGCCGGGCGGGGTAGCGCCATGGACGACAGTGCCTGCCGCAGGGCGGCCGGGCCGGAGGCAGCTCCGGTCCGCCCCTTGTTGCGGCGGACCCCCTCATCGCTGCGGAATCCGACCAGAACGCTTGCCCCGGGCGGGGTTTCGGGGGTGAACGGGGATATCGCGCTGTGCCAGCGCAGATGTGCCGGGCCCGGGCCGTCGTCGCGACCGGACCAGGGGGCGGGCGGATGATCGACAGCGGTCACAGCCGGTGTCCGTCCTTCCAGATCTCGCGCACCAGCGCCACTCCCGGCCGGTATGCCAGGTACAGGTGCGAGGGTGCGTCCAGTGCGATCAGATCGGCGCGCGCCCCGACCCGGATGTGGCCGATGTCGTTGCGCCGCAAGGCCGCCGCGCCGCCCGCGGTCGCCGCCCACACGGCTTCGTCCGGGCTCATGTGCATTTCGCGCACGGCCAGTGCGATGCAGAACGGAATGCTCGTGGTGTAGCAGGTGCCCGGATTGCAGTCGGCGGCCAGCGCGACGGTCACGCCCGCGTCGAGCAGGGCCCGCGCGTCGGGATATTTGTTGCGCGTGGAGAAGTCGGCCCCCGGCAGCAGGGTGGCGACCGTGCTGCTCGCCGCCAGCGCCTCGATGTCCTCGCCGGTGGTGTAGGTGACGTGATCGACCGAGGCCGCGCCCAGCTCGGCCGCCAGCTGGACGCCGGCGCCGTAGCTGAGCTGGTTGCCGTGCACCCGCGGCGTGAGCCCGGCCGCGATACCGGCCTCGAGCACGGCACGCGACTGGTCGGCGTCGAAGGCGCCCTCCTCGCAGAAGACGTCGATCCAGCCGGCGTGCGAGGCGCACGCCGGAATCATCTCGTCGATGACCAGCCGCACGTAATCGTCGGTGCGCCCGGCGAATTCCGGCGGCGTGACATGCGCCGCCAGCAGGGTCGTCTCCGACGTGTGCCGGGCCGCGATCTCGAGGCTCCGCAACTCATCGGCAACGGTCTGCCCGTAGCCCGACTTCGTTTCGATCGTGGTGGTTCCGGTCCGGAGGGCCTCGGCGACCAGCCGGGCGACATTGGCGCTCAGCGTCGAGTCGGTGGCCGCCCGGGTCGCGGCGATGGTCGTCCGGATGCCGCCCGCGCTGTAGGGCGCGCCCGTCATGCGGGCCGCGAATTCCTCCGACCGCTCACCGCCGAACACCAGGTGCGCGTGGCTGTCCACGAATCCGGGCAGGGCGGCACGGCCTTCCAGGTTCACCCGGGTGCCGGCGCTGCCCTCGGGCAGGTGCGTCCGCGGGCCGACCCACTGGATCAGGCCGTCGCCGAGCACCACCGCCGCATCCCGGATCACGCCGAGCGGGCCCGCGCCGATCTCGGGATCATTGGTCACCAGGGTGCCGATATTGTCGATGACCGTCCACTGCCCGGATTCGCTGTGCATGTGAGTTCAGTTCTCCTGCATCGGGATTCGGACGCCGCGCGTGGCGGCGACATCTGCCGCGTGCTGGTAACCGGCATCGACGTGGCGGATCACGCCCATGGCGGGATCGTTGGACAGCACCCGCTCGAGCTTGCGGGCGGCCAGTTCGGTGCCGTCGGCGATGCACACCTGCCCGGCGTGGATGGAACGGCCCATGCCCACTCCGCCGCCGTGGTGGATCGACACCCATGATGCCCCGGACGCGGTGTTGACCAGGGCATTGAGCAGCGGCCAGTCGGCGATGGCGTCGGAGCCGTCGGCCATGGCCTCGGTCTCGCGATAGGGGGAGGCGACGGAACCGGAGTCCAGGTGGTCACGGCCGATGGCGACCGGCGCGGACAGTTCTCCGGAGGCGACCATCTCGTTGAACTTGAGTCCCGCCCGGTGGCGTTCGCCGTAGCCGAGCCAGCAGATGCGGGCGGGCAGGCCCTCGAAGTGGACCTTCTCCCCGGCCATGGTGATCCAGCGCTCGAGGTGCTCGTTCTCCGGGAACAGCTCGAGAATGGCCTGGTCGGTGGCGGCGATGTCCTTCGGGTCGCCGGACAGGGCGGCCCAGCGGAACGGGCCCAGGCCCTCTTCGAACAGCGGCCGGATGTAGGCGGGCACGAATCCCGGGAATTCGAAGGCGCGCTCGTAGCCGCCCTTGCGGGCCTCGTCGCGGATGGAGTTGCCGTAGTCGAACACCTCGGCGCCGGCGTCCTGGAAACCGACCATGGCCTCGACGTGAGCGGCCATGGACTTGCGGGCCTCGGTGGTGAACCAGGCGGGATCCTCGGCGGCGCGGCGGTGCCAGTCGGCCACGTCGACGCCGATCGGCAGGTAGGACAGCGGGTCGTGGGCCGAGGTCTGGTCGGTCACGATGTCGATCGGCGCGCCCATGGCGAGCAGGCGCGGGAAGATCTCCGCGGCATTGCCGACCACGCCGATGGACAGCGGTTCCCGCGCGTCGCGCTTCTGGACGGCCAGTTCCAGTGCGGCTTCGAGGCTTTCGGCCTTGGTGTCGAGGTAGCCGTGCGCGATGCGGCGATCGATGCGGGTGACGTCGACGTCGACGCACAGCGCCACGCCGTCGTTCATGGTCACCGCGAGCGGCTGCGCGCCGCCCATGCCGCCGACGCCGGCGGTCAGGGTGATGGTGCCGGCGAGGGTGCCGCCGAAACGCTTGCGCGCCACCGCGCCGAAGGTCTCGTAGGTG
Organism: Nocardia sp. NPDC059154; assembly: GCF_042755705.1. Lineage (NCBI taxonomy): Bacteria > Bacillati > Actinomycetota > Actinomycetes > Mycobacteriales > Nocardiaceae > Nocardia > Nocardia sp. NPDC059154. Next base: position 36,550 of record NZ_JBHZCS010000022.1, on the reverse strand, counting down.
CCCTGGAGGATGCCCTGGCTGCCGATGTAGATCCACGAACCCGCGGTCATCTGGCCGTACATCATGAGGCCCTCGGCCTCGAGCTTGCGGAACTGCTCCCAGTTGGCCCAGTCGCCGACGAGGTTGGAGTTGGCCAGCAGGACGCGCGGCGCCCATTCGCTGGTGCGCATCACGCCGACCGGCTTGCCGGACTGAACCAGCAGCGTCTCATCGTCTTTCAGGGTGGTCAGCGTGCGCACGATGGCGTCGTAGGCATCCCAGCTGCGGGCGGCGCGGCCGGTGCCGCCGTAGACGACCAGATCGTCGGGACGCTCGGCGACCTCGGGGTCGAGGTTGTTCATCAGCATGCGCAGGGCGCCCTCCTGCTGCCAGCCGAGGCAGTTCAGTTCGGTGCCGCGCGGCGCACGGACCGGGCGGGGGCCGGACGTGGGGTTGGTGGTCATCGGGACTCCTGTGTATGGGCTGATCGTGACGCCCATAACACCCCGGATTCGACGCCTGGAACAGCGTCGGCGCGAGAGATTCTCGGATCCGAGACACCTGACCGCTGCGGGGCGTCGCCGGAGCGCCGATACACTTGGGCCCGAACGGGCGGGTGTCCACCGATGGGCAGGATGTGGAACAGGTGACGAATGTGGCGATGGACGAGGTGGATATCGCGTCGCTGTATCGGGCTCGCGGCCGTGGAGCAGCCCCGGCGTATCAGCGCGTCAAGGATCTGATCACCGAGCAGATCGTCTCGGGGCGCTGGCGGGAGGGCGAGCTGCTGCCGTCGGAGAATCAGCTGGTCGGTGCGCTGGGACTGTCGCGCATGACGATCAATCGCGCGCTGCGGGAGTTGAGTGCGGACGGTCTGGTGGTCCGGCTGACCGGTGTCGGCACGTTCGTGGCCGAGCGGAAGGTCAGTTCGGCGCTGGTCGAGGTGCGCAATATCGCCGACGAGATCGGGGACCGGGGCCACCGGCATCGGGCCGAGGTGGTGTCGCTGGAGGAGCGCCGGGCGGATTCGGTGATCGCGCAGGACCTCGGCGTCGCCGAGGGCAGTCCCGTCTTCCATTCGAAGCTGGTGCATTTCGAGGATGGACTGCCGATCCAGCTGGAGGATCGCTTCGTGAATCCCGAGTTCGCGCCGCGCTATCTGGAACAGGACTTCACGACCACGACGCCCAACACCTACCTGGTGTCGGTGGCTCCGCTCGGTCGTGGCGAGCATGTGGTGGAGGCGGTGCTGCCGACCCCCGACGAGTGCGCCCTGCTCGGGCTCGCCGAGTCGGAGCCGTGTCTGCTGATCCGCCGTCGTACCTGGTCGGAGGACCGGCTGGTCAGTTCGGCACGGCTGCTGCATCCCGGTTCCCGCTACCGGCTCGCGGGAACCTTCGACGCGCAGACTTCCTGAGGGATTACCCGGTGCGGACCAGGCCGCGGATCTGACGCACCGCCACGGACATGGCGGCCACATCGGCGGTCGGGCTCTCGAGGATTTCGGTGAGGGTGGAGCTGGTCCGGTGGATGCGGGTGGCGTTGCGGGTCGCCCACCGGGCGATGGTGTCGGCGGGCGGCTCGGCCGGATCGGGCCGGTCCGCCAGGAGCGCCAGGCACAGCAGGCGCAGGGATCCGTACACGTCGTCGCGCAGGGCCAGCCGGGCCATCGAACCCCAGCGGTTCTCGGTGGACAGTCGCGAAACCGATTGCAGTAGGCGCACTGTGCCCAGATGCTGGCTCAGCGCGTAGTACAGCCCGGCCACGTCGGCCACCTCGTGACCGCCCGCGTCGGCGACCTCGATGATGTCGAGCAACCCGAACTGGTCGAGCAGCAGGTGCACCCGGGCGGCCAGCTCGTGCGGCACCCCGGCGTCGATCGAGTCCGCGATGCGGCCGTGCAGGTCCGCCAGTTCACGGTCGCGCAGCCATTCCGGGACCAGGTGCGCGTGTGCCGCCAGTCGCGGGGCGAATCTGCCTGTCTCGGTGGCGATGTCGAGCGGCTGCGGGCGGTTGGCCAGCAGCCAGCGCACCGCCCGGTCGAGCACCCGCTGCGTGGTGCGGACGAGCCCGTTGGTCACCGCCGCCGGCAGTCCGCTGGCGGCGATGTCGTCCCAGAGGCGGTGCAGTCCGAAGATGCGGGCGGCGACGAGATAGGCGCGCACCACGTCCGGCCCGCCGGCCGCGGAGTCCTCGGCCAGCCGGAAGACGACACTGATTCCGCCGTGGTCGATCACATCGTTGGCGAGCTGTGTCGCCACGATCTCGCGGTGCAGCGGGTGCTCGGACACGCTGTCGCCGAAACGTTCTCGCAGTGAGGCGGGGAAGTAGGCGAGCAGGTGATCGTGCATCGTGGGGTCGTCGGGCAGGTCGCCGGCGAGCAGTTCGTCCTTGATCGCGAGTTTGGCGTGCGCCAGCAGGGTCGCCAGTTCCGGGGAGGTCAGACCGCGGCCGCTGTCGGCGCGCCGGGTGAGCTCGTTCTCGTCGGGCAGCGCCTCCAGGGCCCGGACCAGTCCGCGTCGGGCCTCCAGCTGCGCGATCATGCGGGCGTGCACGCCGATGCGGGCGGCCGCGTCGGCCCGGCTCACGCCCAGGACCCGGTTCTGGGAACGGTTGTCCCGCAGGACGATCCGGCCGACCTCGGCGGTCATGTCGGCCAGCAGCCCGTCGCGCTCGGCCCGGTCCACCCGGCCCGCCGACATCATGCCGTCCAGCAGAATCTTGATGTTCACTTCGTGGTCGGAGCAGTCGACCCCGGCCGAGTTGTCCAAGGCGTCGGTGTTGATTCTGCCTCCGCCGCAGGCGTATTCGATGCGGCCGCGCGCGGTGAATCCGAGGTTGCCGCCCTCGCCGACCACGGTGGCCCGCACGTCGGCGGCGTTCACCCGCACGCCGTCATTGGCCTTGTCGCCGACGTCGGCGTGTGATTCGGCGGCGGCCTTGACGTAGGTACCCACGCCGCCGTTCCACAGCAGGTCGACGGGTGCGCGCAGGATCGCGCGGATCACCTCGTTCGGTGGCGCCGCCGTGACCGACTCCGGAAGCCCAAGTACGGCACGGACTTCGGGACTGAGGGGCACCGATTTCGCCGATCGCGGCCACACCCCGCCGCCGGCGCTGATGAGGGTGGGATCGTAGTCCGCCCAGGACGAGCGGGGCAGTTCGAACAGTCGCCGGCGTTCGGCGTAGGAGATCGCTGCCCGCGGCTGCGGGTCGAGGAAGATGTGCCGGTGGTCGAACGCGGCGACCAGCCTGATGTGCTCGCTGAGCAGCATGCCGTTGCCGAAGACGTCGCCGCTCATATCGCCGATCCCGGCCACCGTGAAGTCGGCGGTGCTGGTGTCGCGGCCCATTTCGTGGAAGTGGCGTTCGACGCTCTCCCACGCGCCGCGGGCGGTGATGCCCATCGCCTTGTGGTCGTAGCCGACCGATCCGCCCGAGGCGAACGCGTCGCCGAGCCAGAAACCGTAGCCCGCTGCGACATCGTTGGCGATATCGGAGAAGGTCGCGGTGCCCTTGTCCGCGGCCACCACCAGGTAGGTGTCGTCGCCGTCGTGGCGGACCACGTCGCGGGCCGGGAGCACGGCTCCCGTGGCCGCGTCGATATTGTCGGTGACGTCGAGCAGGCCGGCGATGAACTGCCGGTAGCAGGCGATGCCCTCGGCCAGGTGGGCGGCGCGGTCGGCCGCGTCGTCGCCGGTGGGCCGCGGGGGTTGTTTGACGACGAATCCGCCCTTGGCGCCGACCGGCACGATGACGGCGTTCTTCACCGCCTGCGCCTTGACCAGTCCGAGGACCTCGGTGCGCAGGTCCTCCTTGCGGTCCGACCAGCGCAGGCCGCCGCGCGCCACGGCGCCGAACCGCAGATGCACGCCCTCGACCCGGGGCGAGTAGACGAAGATCTCGAATCGTGGCCTGGGATGGGGGAGTTCGTCGATTCGCTGCGGGTCCAGCTTGATCGACAGTGCCGTCGCATGGCCGTCGCGCACGAAGTAGTTGGTGCGCAGCGTGTTCCGCACCAGCGTGGTGAGGGCGCGCAGAATGCGGTCCGCTTCGAGCCCGACGACCCGGCCGATGGCGTCGTTGAGCCGGTCGGTCACGTCGGCCTCGGCGGATGTGGAGTGCCCGTCCGGCGCGAACCGCGTGTGGAACAGGTCTGCCAGCAGCCGCGCGGATTCGGGGTGTGCGGCAAGGACTTCCGCGATCCGTTCCGGGCTGTACGGGAATCCGCTCTGCCGCAGGTACTTCGCGTACGCCCGCAGTACCGACACCGGACGCCAGGCCAATCCCGCGCCCAGCACCAGGCGGTTGAAGGTGTCGCTCTCGGCGTCGCCCCGCCAGGCGGCGGCGAAGGCTTCGGTGAAGCGGGTGTGCGTGCCGTCGTCGGGTGCCGGTTCGCTGTCGAAGGCCAGGCCGAAGTCGTATATCCAGCATTGGTTTCCGGCCGCATCGTCGACCGGGTAGGTGCGTTCGTCCAGGACTTCCACGCCGAGGGACTGGATGACCGGCAGGATGCGGCTGAGCGAGACGGCCGCACCGGCGATGTAGAGCGTGAGCCGCAATCGTCCGCGCGCCCGTCCGGTGGGTGGGTGCAGAGCCACGTCGCACGAATCGGGGTGCAGCGTTTCGATGCGGGCGATGTCGGCGGCGGCCCGGCCGGGGTCGAAATCGTGTTTGTACCACTCGGGCAGGGACCGGGAGTACGCCTTCGCCAGGGTGTGGTCTGCCATGCGTGCGTAGAGGTCGTCGTCCCAGTCCTGCGTCATTGTCGGAAATCTCCCCGTTGCGGCGGTTGTATATACAACAACATACAACCGCTGTGAGGGGCCTCACAAGCAGGGGTGCCGAGTCACCGCGCTACCGGTGCCTGACCCGCGATTCGCGAGGTCAGGCGCTCCGCGCCCCACCGCAGGGCCTGGCCCACCACCTCCGGCTCGGGATAGGACAGCGTGCGCCATGTGGTGCTGAGGGCCGCGACCGGACGGCTGTTGTGGTCGAACACCGCCGTGCCGACCGACCGCAGGCCCGCCGTCACCAGTTCCACCTCCTCGGCCCAGCCGCGGGCGCGGATCTGTTCCAGGTCCCGGCGCAGCTCGGTCAAGGTCCGGGGTCCGCGCCCGGTGCGGGTGATGAAGTCGGAACGCTTGGCGTACAACGCTTTCACCTGGGCATCGGGTAGCGAGGCGAGAATCGCCCGCCCGTTCGCGGTCAGATGCGACGGCAGCCGAACCCCGATATCGGTGATCAGCGAGACCTCCGCGGCCGGACCGGAGCCGGGGCGTTCCTTGAGTAGGTAGACGGTCTCGTTGCCGTGCAGAATGCCCAGATGCACGGCCTGCCCGAGCTGCCTGGCCAGCTGGTGCAGAATCGGCTGAGCCAGCCGTTCCAGCGGTTCGTGGCGCAGGTAGGCCGAACCGATCTCGAAGGACGTCACGCCCAGCCCGTAGGCCTGTTCGCCCGGCACATACACCACGAATCCGCGGTCCACCAGCACCGACAGGATGTGGTAGACGGACGAGCGCGGTAGCCCCAGATCGCGGGCGAGTGCCGCGGCCCGGACCGGGCCCGGACCCTGGGCCAATCGGACGAGGATGTCGAGCGCCCGACCGACCGCCGGCGACGTGGTCGAAACCGAAGATTGGGCCATGCCCCGGATTCTGCCAGCGACGCCGAATCGGCAGTGGCGACGGCGAAGTGGGTCTCGGGCATCCACTCCGATCGCAACAGTGAAGCGTTATCGTTTCTCATTGCTCACGCTGTCGTGAGCGATACGTGAGGAGCACCACCATGAAGAATTCCCGCCGAGCCGGAATCGGCGCGACGGCGTTCGGCGCCGCGGCCGCCGTCGCCGCCCTGACCGCCCCCGACGCGAGCGCGCTGGTCACCGGAATCACGGTCAGCGGCAGCCAGGTCTGTGTCAACCAGGCCACCACCGTCACCGTCGCCGTCACCGCGACCTCGTTCCTGTTCGACGTATCGCTGACCGACAATGACACCCAGGTCGGCAACTCCAAGGTGTCCAACAGCCAGGCCACCTTCAGCTGGACGCCCACCACCACCGGTTCCCGCACGCTCGAGGCGACGCAGGAGGTGGTCAGCACCAAGACCACCACCGTGAACGTCGTCGACTGCACCCCGTCGGGTGGCGGCTCCGGCTCCTCCGCGTCCAACCCCCTCTCGGGACTCCTCAGCAGCCTCTCGGCCCAGTGAGCCGATAGCGCGAGCCAGGCGAAAGCCGCTGCCGGGCAGCTGCTTTCGCCTCTCGATGGGATCTCAGATTCCGTTGAGCCGGGCCAGGATGTCGAACGCGCGTTCCGTGGTCTGTCGCTCCAGTTCGATCTCCGCGGCCGTCGCCGTCGTCAGTGCGGGATTCGCGAGGGCGAGTCCGTTGGCGAAGATCGTCACATTGGCCCCGAGGTCGGCGGCGACCAGCAGCGGCTTGGTGGCGACGCCCTGGCCGAGCACCTGATCGAGCCCTTCGCCGAAGAAGTAGAACCGCCACAGCGGGCCCATGTTCGCGTGGTAGATCCGGTCGGTCCGCTCGGTGATGACATCGCCGGTCTGGGCGATGCTGGCCACGATCTTGAAGTAGTCCCCGGCGTCGGCCGGTGTCGATCCGGCCTCGGCGACCGCCCGTGGCAGATCGACGATCAGATGCGCGTTGTAGCCGGCGAGCGCGACGCGGCCGGGTGAGGCCGCGCAGTCCGCGGCGAGCGCGAAGTAGTTGGCCCAGTGTGGTTCCGGCGTGCCGCCGCCGAACTCGGCATGCACATTGTCGAGGAACCGGCGCAACAGATCGAAGCTGACCCGGTGGGCGTACTCCGGGTCGGCGAACGCTTGCGGATCGCGCTGCAGCGGCAGCACCGCCTGCTGCTCGACGACGTCCAGACCGGTGGCGAAGCTGCCTCGGCGGTCCGCGTGCTGCTCGAGGATCCGGGTGATCAGGTGGTCGCGGGACACGGCGTCCTCGAGCAGTGCGAGTTCGTCGTCGCCGGCGAGTGTGCCGGTATCGGCGAGCCGGGCGATCTCGTCGTTCTCGGCGGCGGACAGGGTGGTCGCGCATTCCGGCGTGGACGGTGGTGCGGCGAGTGCGGTCGCGGGCGCGACCACTGCGGTGGCGGAAACGGACAGTGCGGCAACGAAATGCCAAAATGCATCGGGCACGATGGGGTTCTTAGCAGTGGCGGCCCGCGAGCGCCCGGCGGACACGCCGAGCAGGCGCCGGAAAGTTGACGGGATACATTTGCGCGGTCCGGATTCCTCTGTGAAAGGGTTACCGCCATGTCGATCGCCGCTGACAAGGTTGTCTCCATCGAATACACGCTGAAGGCCGATGACGGCGAGGTGCTGGACACTTCCGTCGGCGAGGCGCCGCTGGTGTACCTGCACGGCGCGGACAACATCGTGCCGGGCCTGGAGCAGGCCCTCGAGGGCAAGAACACCGGCGACGAGCTGGTCGTCGTGGTGGAGCCCGAGGACGCCTACGGTGAGTACCTGGCCGAACTGGTCAGCGCCGTGCCCCGCGACATGTTCGAGGGCGTGGACGAGCTCGAGCCCGGAATGGAGTTCCACGCCGAGGCGCCGGACGGCGATTCGCAGATCGTCACCGTCCGCCAGGTCGACGGCGACGAGGTGACCATCGACGCCAACCATCCGCTCGCCGGTCAGCGCTTGCACTTCACCGTCAAGGTCGTCGACATCCGCGACGCCAGCGAGGACGAACTCGCCCACGGCCACCCGCACGGCGAGGACGACCACGACCACTGAGGTACGAAGTAGGCGCGCTGTCTGCCACCGTCACCCCGCGGTGTCCGCCGGTAGACGCGAACCTGCCGCCTGTGCCAGGGCCTCGTCCGAAAGCGGGTGGATAGATCGGTCCGCGCTATTCGCGGAGCGGGTGTGGCGGGCGACGGTGTTCAGGTGGCGGAGGGCTTGGCTGTAGGAGGTGAGGAGGGAGGTCTCGGCGTAGGGGATGGCGAGTTCGGCGCAGAAGGCTCGGACCAGGGGTTGGGCGCTGCGGAGGGCGGGCCGGGGCATGGAGGGGAAGAGGTGGTGTTCGATCTGGTAGTTGAGTCCGCCCAGCGCGAGGTCGATCAGGGGTCCGCCGCGTACGTTCCGGGAGGTCAGGACTTGCCGGCGGAGGAAGTCGGTGTTGTCGTCGGCGGAGAGAACGGCCATGCCTTTGTGATTGGGCGCGAAGGTGCAGCCCATGTAGAAGCCGAACAGGCCCTGCTGGACAGCGATGAAGGCCAGCGCCTTGACCGGTGACAGCGCCAGGAAGACCGCGGTCGGGTAGGCGATCGCGTGTGCGGAGAGCAACGCGGCCTCCCGGATACGGTGTGGGATGGGCCATTTCAACACGGCGCGCACGCTCGAGTTGTGCAGGCTGCCCGCCTCGAGGAACAGCATCGGGAAGAAGAGCCAGGCCTGGTAGCGGAAGACGAAGCGCCGCCAGCCTTTTCCGGTGATCGCTCGTTCGCCGGAGTGGGCCAGGATTCCCGCGACGTCGGGGTCCGCGCCCTCGGTGTTGGGGTGCGCATGATGACGGTTGTGATTGCTGGTCCACCAGCCGATGCTCACTCCGGTGGCGAGATTCCCAACGATGAGCCCGTACAGATGATTGGCACGACGGGTTCGGAAGATCTGTTTGTGCCCGGCATCATGTCCGAGGAACGCGAGCTGCGCGAATACAGCGGCCAGGAAGACCGCGGTGCCTAGTTGCCACCACGAGTCGCCGATCACCCACAGTGCCGCCCATCCGGCCGCGAAAGCCGTTGCGGTGAACGCGGTTTTCCACCCGTAATACCGCATTCGCCGGTCGAGCAGACCCGCTTGCCGTACCTGCCGCAACAAGGCCGCGTACTCACTACCACGCGTCGGCGCGGATTCGGCCATCACCGGTGGCGGGATCTCCTGCACCGCCGGCCGGTGTCGTACCGTCTCGATTACCAAGGGTTCTGCACATCCTGCTGTCGTGGTGTCCAGCGATCGCTCCGCGAGCGCCCGCCGCCGCACGGGATTCCGAATTCGGCCCGGGCCGCGCACGGCACCGCCAGCGGGCCCGCGCACCCGGCACCAGCGTGTCGCGCCGCGGCCACCATCAGGTGAACGAACATACGAAGCACCAACACATCTGCATGACGATTTCGCGACCGTTCACGATCCAGCGGCCGAACGCCGACCGTCCGCTGCGGATCAGCTGGTCCTCGAGGCCGGGAAGGCGCTGTCCTGGAAGAAGTATCGGGTGTGTGCGTGGTGTCGGCTTCGGGCTCAACTCGGCACGGCCCTGCGAGTCCGGATATCGGCAGGGAGGCGACGATGCGCGAGCTCTTGCCCTAATCGGTGCGAGAACCAGGAAATCAGCCGAAAAGACCGTCGATCGCGCCTTGGATGGCCGTGACGGCTCGTGCCAACGAGCCGACTGTCTCGACGGCACGGCCCACAGCCTGCATCAGTCCGGCGAGATAGGTTCTATTGGGGCGCTCCTGGGCAACCTCGGTTGCGGCGCGGTCGACGGTGTCTGCTATGTCATCTCGATCCGGCAAATCCGTTTCGCCGCTGCGGATTTGTTCGGCGAGGTCGAGTAACGCGCGGCGAATGGCCGCCGGATCGGACGCGACTGTGACCGCTGCGCCGGGACCTGCTTGCACGACATGCGCGTCCCGGCCGGCCAATGCCGAACCGGTCATGGTGACGTCGCCGCCGATGTTCACCGCGGAGTGCTCGTCCCGCTGCATCGTGCCGCCTTTCGAAGGAACGGATTCGGTTGTGCTGCTGGTATTTCGACGGCTAGACGGCGCCTGAGAAAGTTGACGACCTGACCGTGGCCGCCGCGCCGCCCAGTGCCGAGTTGACCATGTGCACGTCGCCTCCGATCGCGACGCTGTTGTTGATGATGTGCTCGCTGCGCCGCTTCAACTCGTCGGGATCGACGTTCTTCTCGGACAGGAAGGTGACCAGAGTGTTGAAGATGCGTTTGTCGACGATCTTCATGACCATCTGCTCATCCAGGCTCTGGAAATAGCGGTGATAGACGATCCCGCCCCGCGCATCGCGGTTCGCGGCGTTCTCACGGGGGCTGGTCAGCGCACCGTGGTGAAAACGGGACAGTTCGCGGATCAGACGCTGCTGACGCCGGTCCTTGCGCCAGCAGCGCAGCCCGGCGAACGCCTGGTAGGAGACGCCGGGGACGGAGTCGAGCAAAGCCCTTGGCAACCTGCCCCCGCAGCGCACTCCCAGCCGCAGGATCTGACCCGCGGTCGGCCGAGCCAGCAGATCGTCGATCGCGTAGTAGTCGGGAGCGTACGGCGGCAGCACTGTGTAGTTCGTCTCGACGAACAGCGAATTGTCGTTCAGCACCAGCCGGATGAACGCTGACCACACCAATTCGCCGTCCCAGCAGATGATCTCGACGGTGAGATATGGTCGAGCACGATCTTCGGGCCGAGTCATCAACTGTGCGAGGGTGGCCTGATCCGTCCACGGCTTCGGTGCACCATATGGATCGGGGACGAAGCGTCGATCGTCGTGTACGTCAGCACCATTGACCAGCAGTCGATTGCTGACAGTGAGGTCGGGGATGTCGAGCCTACCGAGATCCGCGCCGAGTCGGGCATTCAATTCCACGGCCGTGAACGGCACGATCGGCACGGCCGGATCCTGCGGTTTGGTCGTGTCCAGTGCGAGCGACCAGCCGCCCCGGATCCACCCGTGACCGCCGAACGGGTTGTACCCGCGATAAACCGTCACATTGCCCGCGGCATGGGCCGCCACGTGGGCGATCTGCTGCCGGATGCGGACGGTCGGCGCGGGCGGCGGGGAGGTGGTCGGGAAGTTGTCCTTCCGAAGGCTCTGAGCCGTGGCGCCCCAGTAGGCGATGCACGCTTCGGCGAAGACGGTGCCCCAGGCGAGCACCAGCGCGAGCCCGACCAATGGCAACCGTTCCGGAAACCCGGATATCGCGAATGCCGCCAGTACCAACGTGCAGACGAGCAGCCCGTCGCGCATGGCTTGTCTGTGGCTCGCCGCCACAGCGTGCAAGCAGACGGTGACCATGTCCACCGCCGGCGATCGGGTCACCGCCAGCCGAGGTTCTTCGAGCACGGATTCGATGACCGTCCGTGCCATTCGGCTATCGAGATGCATGGCGACACACAGATATCTGGTCGCGGCGGATATTCGTGCCGAGGCTTGTGACGCCCCGGGCGTGCCCGGTGGCGCAGCCGGGGCCGCCGGGGTCGAAGCGCCGCCGTAAGTGGCCGCAGGTCCGCCGGATGACGCCGCGCCCCCGGTCGAAGTGGGCTGCAGGGCTCCGTTCGGATTGTTGCTCCAGGTCGGCATCTCCCCTCCGATTTCGCTAATTCTTCTGGGGTATAAGGAATTCCGGCCTCAGCACGAGCTTGGCGGGACGACCGTGGCGGTGCGATAGATCAGATATGTGCTGCCTGTGGACGTGAGACTGTCCATCAGATCCCAATTCGTGCAGGTCTCCCACTCCTGTCCCTTGGGGCCCATGCCAGCGGCCTGGGTACTCTGAAAAGTGATCCTGGCCGCGGTCGCGGTCGACCCGCCATTGGGTGTGAGGTCGATCAGCTCGATATTTCGGTCGAAGGTCGTGGACAGGTTGTCGGCGAAGTTGGCCCGGCTTCGTTGGTTGCTGGTGTCGAAGGGGCCTGACGGGTCCAGCGCACCCAGCGCCGCGTCGTAGTCGTGGCTGTTGATCCCGCTGAAGTAGGTGTTCAGCGTGGTGGCCACCGCGACCGCTCGCGGGTCGCCGATTAGCGAGGATTCGATGGTTACGACGCCGACCTGGGTTACCGGAGCGCGGGTCGTTGTTGTCGATGAATAGAGGCTGTGCTCGTCGGTTGTCGTCCCGGCCTGCAGGCTGGTATCGCGGGTGGAATTCGGACCTTTGTTCACCAGCGCCACCACCAGTGCGATAATCACGACCACCGCGATGGCGAGCACTGCGGCGCTGAGGATCCCAGTGGTCGGCCACTTGATTGCGGGGGTCCGGGGTAGCCCGGCCACGCTCGACACCTGTCTCGCCACGGCCGGTGGGGGCGGCAGCGCTGTGCGGACGGTCGGGACTGCGGCAGAAAGCATTTCGGTCCACAGCGCGGGGCTCGGTCTGCGTTCGGGTTCGGGGGAGAGACTGGTCTGCGCGAGATTGCCGAGGGCAGGTGTGATCGCGTCGAGCGCCGTCGGGTCCGTGGTGGTCTGGTTGCGCTCGAATAGTCGGATCGCGAGCAACCCGAGCTTGTATACGTCACCGGGCCGAGTAGCCTTCTCCTCGCCTCGCGGTAGCTGCCAGTCAGGGGTTTCGGCTTGTGGCAGCACACTTGCCCCATACAGCCGCATGGCGTCGCAGTCGAGGAGGAAGCAGGCTGGGTCCGGCATGGTGCTGAACAGCAGATTCTTCGGTGACAGATCTCCCACGACAATGCCGAGCCGATGCAGCCGGGTCAGCGTGGCGGCCAAGTCGGCCAGCAGTCGCAGCCGGTCCGTGTCGTTGATTCTCAACCCGATTCCGGCGATGTAGGCGTCATCGTTGAGCAGATACTCGAAGTTCGTCAGCCGCCGGGTGGTCGACGTGGTCCCGGACAGGCTGCGCAGATCGAACCGGAATCGGTCGGGCACCGAGCGCATGAGAAATCCGCACGCCCGGCCGTGGCGTTCGACGACCGCCGAGGGCCACGCTGCGTGCTCGCACAACCATTCACCTTCGGTCGCGCTGAGCCCGAACAGTAGGTTCACCATCTCGATCAGCGCGGCGGCATCGAGCTGTGGCAGCAATGCCGCGCCGTATTCCTTGAAGACCACCGGCCAGCCAGGGCCGCCACCGATGGTGATCTTCCGGTTGGTCACCTCGTGGACCGCGCCTTGCCCACCCTGGCCGACCCGCCGACCAAGCACGAGGTTCGCGTGGTCGACAGTGTGTGCTGGTGCCGACGTCATCGTGTCCTCGACGGGATTCGGGGCCAGACGGCAAGCAGAGTGCGGTCATCGTCGAATGTCGCGCGGGAGAAGTCCAGCACATGGGCGAGCCATGTCGGCGTCGGCGGTGACCCGAGATGGTGTGCGAAAAGACCGCCGATCCGGCCGTCGCCGTCGCCCAGCGGGAGACCGAAGCCGTCGGTGCCCACCAGCAGAACTTGCGACGGAGTCAGTTGCCGGCTGACTCGTTCCATCCGATCCGGCACATGTGGCAGCGGTGTGACACCGGTGGACACCACGTCGGATTGCGCGTCGGTTTCGGAATCGAACAGCGAGTGATAGCGCCCATCGGCGAGGTCCAGGATCCAAGCCCCCGAGTCGCCGACCCGGCAAAGTTCCGCCACGGGCCCCTCCGGATGTGACCAGATCAGGCCCGCCACCAGGGTGGTCGCGTAGAGTTGCGCGACCTGTGCTGGCGTCGGCCGCGCTTCACCCAGCCACCAGCGTGCAATTTCTGCCAGCCGCTCGGCGCCACACCTTGCCAGGTCGTCGAAGTCGGCCCAGCGCGGGTCATCGGACAGACGGTCCAGCATCCGGCCGACAGCGACCTCGCATACTTCCTTTGCACCGCGATGTGACAGTGTGGCGCTGGATACGCCGTCCGCCACCGCGAACACGATCGTGCCGGAGCGTTCGTCCAGCGCGGCGCGCACCGAATCCTGGCGTGGTTGGCGGTGATAACGATGCCGGGCGCCACGGACGGTGGCATAGCGCAAGGTCAGGTCAGTGGTGGACCAGCCATCGCATTCGCTGTCTGGAAAGCCGAAGCAGTCGGGACCAGACGGCGGGCGAGCCTCGAAAACGGGACCGGCCTCGTCCACTTCAATCGGTTCCCACGGCTCCTGCGCCGCGGTGACCGAGGCGGGATGTGGTGTGGCGGGGCCGATGTCGCTGTCGTCGGCGAGGCCGATGTCTGCCGCGGGTTTGCGCTGCCAGAGCGGCGACATCGCTAGCCGACCTCGTCGATTGCCATGGTGAACTGGTCAGGCCTATTGATAACCAGTTGTGGCGTACCGGAATTCAGCGCAATGCCGGATGCGACCAGGCTGGCGGTCAGTGCGTGGAAGAATTCCGCGATTGCCTGGCCGATGTCGACTCCAGGTTTGGCGATGAACGCGAACTCGGGGCGGGTGGCTACTTCGACCATCGTGGTGGGCTGGGCGTCCCCGATGCCGCACATGATGATGTTGGGGGCGGCGGGAGTCCTGCACTTGTCGGTCAGCACGCTGTGCGGGCCGCGCCAGGCGCCGCCGTCGGTCGGCTGGCCGTCACTGAGCATGAACACCACTGGGCGGTGAACCTTGTAGCCTTCCCCACGAAGCCACTGCACATCGTCGGGGATCCGGCGTAGTAGGTCGTCGAACACCGCTTGATAGTTGGTCAATCCGCGAATGATGACCTGAGGGAGCGCAGTCTGCACCCGCATGTCCGCGATGGCCAGGCGTACCTGCACGTCGTCGGAAAATCCGAGAATCGCGAGCCGAAGCTTCGCGGCGATCATGGGCTCGGCGCGCAATCCTTCGCACAGTGAGACCAGCCCGTTGTACAGGTCCCTGCGAAACGGACCCATCGAGCCCGACTCGTCGGCCAGCACATAGGCGGGCAGCAACACTCCCTTGATTTCGGGCATGAGGGCCCCCTTCGGATGCTCTCTCGCGAGCCCCTCCTACCCGAGACCCCGAGGATCGATCGATACCTATACGGTAGGCCCGCCATCCAGACTTAGACGGGTGGATTACACAGCCTTGTTGCCTAACCGATGTCGAAATATTTCCCGGCAGAGAGCATTTGCCAGAACTGTGCCCGCCTTCAGGTGATCACGCACTGGCGACGGAGCCAATCGTGCGGCGGGCCACTCGCTGATCGGAACGCGGGGAAACCGGTCCTGCACCTGAATTCTCGTCGAACCGTCCGACCAAGCGGACAGGTAAAACCGGCCGGTTGGATGGAAATACCGTGTGCTCGAAAGGATTCGAACCTCCGCTCCGTGTAACGATTCGTAGGCCATCCCAGACTCGTCGGCGAGCCGTATTCGGTAGCAACGTAACTATCGGTCTGTTTGTTGGTCCAATCCTCCTGCGCTGTGAGCCTTTAGCTGTCGGCTGTGTGCTGTGCGCAAACGCGTAACAAAGGTGGCCGTCTTGGGCGACCATATTCATGTGCTTGTGAGTTTGACCCGAATCGGGGCGACACGGCAGCGATTCGACAAGGCATTCGCGATCCACGGTGTGGAGCCGACCCTCATGGATCATGCCTTTGCTTCGATACCGGGCGCGCGGGTTCTGCCGGTCGCTGGGCAACCCGGGCTATTCGTGGTAAGTGTGCCGATGGTCTGGCTCGGTACGCGTATCGCACGCGACGAAACCTTCTCGGCGCTGGCGGTCACCTTCGGGCAGTTGGCCGAGCGCGTGCGAGGGAACGGGGGCATGCTGGTGCCGACGGGGGTCGGAACATCATGGCGCACAGCGATTTCCGGCGGTGACCTGCATACCCTTGCGGTACTTTCCTCGGCGGAGCAGGAGGTGTTGTGTAACCTGCTGCGCTCTCAGATACCCGCGCTGGTCGCGCTGTTCGGACGTGGCATCACTGTGGCCGGTGCGCCGCTGGACCGCATCGGGTCGCGATGGCTCGCAGGCTCGGCTTCGCATCTGGCGACCAGGTTCCTCGCCTCGACAGCCCCCGAGCACTTGGATCGAGTCAAGGTTGAATTGCGCCGCCGGGACGGCGTGGAGTTGCTCGACCGCATGGACGTATATCCCTCGCACGAGCCGGACGGCACGTTGACCGTTTCTGTGCGCTGCCTGGACGCGGCGGCGACACTGGCCGGGATCCGTGCGCAAGCATTATTGTTGGCGGCGTTGGCAATGCAGGCCAGGCGATTGGTTCGCGACGGTCGGCGGGTCGGTAATACGCAGCAGCGAGTGCTGGAGGACAACCGCGCTCGTGCGGTTGCAGAGGGACTGCGCGCGCGACTGGCCGTTGACGAGGGACAACCGGCGCGGCAAGGGCCGAATGGCGCGACCGATCGGTCGAAGGTCGCGAACCGTCGGGAAGCGTCCGAACCGCCGATGCGGGACGCGCGAGATGTCGCAAGGTCGTTGATCCGCTCGGCGGCGGTGGAACTACGTAATCTCGATGCCGACGTCGCAGAACTCGCCCCCGTATTACTACCCCTCGATCTGCCGGAGCTCGGGGTCAAACGAGAAACGACCGAATCGGATATGTTGACGCGCTGGGCGGGCGACGGCGAGGGGGAACTACTCGGTCGATGTCTCGGCGCATTGGCCGACGCCACCCCCGGTGGCCCGTTGTTGGAGTGGCTGCAACATTCCATCCCTGGGCGGACCTCGATCGTTTTGGGCTCCTGGCGAAGTCGTATCGCCGATGCACAGCCCACCTCGACCAAAGGACGACCCCGTCAGAGCAGAGACGAGACTTCGGGCAGCCGGCCCCGAGTGGATCGGCGTACGAAACAAGGAGAAGACCGGGACGGCAGACGTCGGGGCGGTGACCCCAACGGCGGTAGGAAAGACGGCGCTCGGGGTCATGGCGCGAAGCGGAGGCGCGGTGATGAGGGGACTGCTCGATCATGAATGAGCCCGTCGAACTGATACTCGACCTGCGTGAATTCCGTGCCGTACCCGGGACGCCCGAGGAGTTCGCGGCGCTGTGGGAGGAGTTGGAGCCTGCCTTGTATGGCCGCCCCCTGCGTCAGGGACCGGTGCACACCCTCAACAGCCCGGACGGTGAGGTGCGGCTGGAGGTGGTGTGGATGCCCCCGGGCCTCGGGAGTATCGACGCTGGAACCCGATTCAGCATCGTCGCCGTGCGAGAGCGGCCACGGGTGCAATACCGGTGCAGGCACTGCGAGGCGTACGCGCCTTTCATCTGTTCGGCTTGCCCGCCCGACGCCAAGGACAATCGGGTCTGCGACCGCCACGTCGCGATTCTCGACGGTGCGCTGACCCCGACCTGCCAGGACCACCGTCCGCCCTGCCAAACGTGTGCGAACCCGGCCGAATTCCGTTGCGCGGGAAGGGCTTGCCGTCGCGAGAAGGCGTGGTGCGGGGCGCACCGCCGCCGTCATCCGCGAGACCCTGATGTTGCTTATTGCCCGTCGTGCTACGGGGATGTTTTCCCTCGTTGTGAGCAGCCAGGATGCAAGGACATCGGCACCGTTCGTTGCGAGTGTGTATCGCGATCGTTCTCCCAGTGTTCCCTGCGGATGTGCACCCGGCACGCGACACGCTGGCAAGTTTTCGGCGGCGAGCGAATGGGACTGGGCCTGTGCGCAATTCATTCCCGGGTGCGCGGGTTGCCCCCGGACGAGCTGATCTTCCGGATCATAGCCGGCGCGTCGGGCCGCCGGTGGCGGGAGCGGTTGCCCAGCCTGCAGGGCTTCGCTCACACTCTGCGCAATTGCGGTCACCTGAATCTGGCCATCGATTATCCGGGCATTCAGCGATTGCTCGAAGCGGAAGGACACGCTGTGCGCGGGAACAAGGCGTCGGCCAACGCCTTCGACCGGGCTCGGGCGGAATGGAAACGGCAGGCCGAGGCGGTAGCACAGACATCGCTGGAGGGGGAGCGGTTGGTGAAGCGGCTTCGGGAGTTGGTGGTCGAGAACAACCCTCGATTCGGGCCCGAAATCGCCGAGGTCATCGAGTTGGCCGAATTCAAGGCGGCGAGCATCCGTGACGGAAAAGTAAGGGCCGCAATGCTCTTCGTGAAGGTTCCGGAGCACCTGCGCGGACATTTCATCGGTACCCGCGGTCAGAGCATCCAGCGCTACACCGAGGAGCTCGGCGTCAAGGTGCAGATCGAAGGAAGGCGACGATGACCGTGCCGGTCGATTCGACTTCCCACCGGTTGGCGGCGGTACCGGCAGGCGGCCCGATCGCCGGGTGCCGCATCGGTTTGCCCGTCGGCGTGCCCGGTGGACCCGGCCTGCTGCAAATACAATCCACTCCGGTGCCGACCCGGATCGCCGTGTACGCGAGCGAAGTTCCGGATGTACCGGCCGACCACGTGGTCATCGGCGATGATCTCGCGTCGATGTGGGACATCGATCCAGCGGAACGGCGGCCGTGGCGCTTTGATCCTGTCGTTCCCCAACCGGTCCGGCGAATCGTGCTGGAACTGCCTACCGAGCGCGACCCGGTCGATGCCGCGCGAGAGGTTGCGCATGCTGGTCTCGCCGGTGCGCTGCTGTGGATACCGGATACCGGTGCGGACGTCTTCGTGCCGGTCAATGGGGTGCCCCATAGAGTACGGGAGATCGATATCAGCCGTGGCGGCGGACTGGTATGCCTGACCAAGGATTCCGTCGTAGAGCTGTATGCCTCCTCGGTGCGTGCTGGTGTGGATATTGTGGTGCTCGCCGATATCAGCAACTCGATGACCGTGGACGACATACCAGCCGCCCAGGAAGGCCCGGGATACTACAGCCGGCCGAACCACTGGATTACCCGGATAGACGCCCTAAAACGTGCTCTGCTGGACATGCTCGACATCCGCCTGCAGGTCTCGGGCCGTGTTTCGCGCCTGGCACTGCTCGAGTTCAATCAGAATGTGCAGCACAAATTCCCGCGCACCGGCGGAATGACGCAGCTGGACGGAAGCTCACCGGAAGCTCTGGTGATGGAGTTCCGCCACGCCGTCGCGGTGCTGCGGCCGGACGGCGTCACCGATATCGGCAATGCGCTGCACGCCGCGGCGAATGTGCTGTACCAGGACGGTCACCCAGGCAACGAGAAGCTCATCGTGCTAGTGAGCGACGGAGCGAACTGGACGCCGACGGGCGACCAGGGCACCGGCGAAGTCGTGCACACTGTGCAGGAACCGGTGAGCCTTGTCGCCCACCTGCATCGCGACGTCGGGATTCGGCTGCACGCCATAGGAATCAGCACTGCCGAGCTGTTCTACCGACGCGGGATATACCAGCCCAATGAGGCCATTGTCCCAAACCATGCTCTTCTGGAGGAGCTGGTCAAGGTCGGCGGGGGCGATCCCACAACTGTCGGTGGCCTGGACGTGTTGGCCGACTACTTCGCGGGGCTGGGCGCAGGCATCTTGCACCGGGTCGGTGAGCGGCTCACCGAGCCCGCCCGGCCGGGACCCCTGCCCGAACGGACCAGGGCAGCGCTCGAGCGTCTGCGTGCGATCGAGACGATCGAGTGGGACCGGCGGCGCGACGAGCTGCGCGATCGTCTCTCGGATCTCTTCATCGGTTGCAACGACGAAGCGACCCGCGTGTACGGCCGGCCGATCTGGCGCCCTCTGACTTTGCAGCAGTTGCTTAGTCGCGAACTCGGTCGGCCTGTCACCGACGTCAAGGCGTTCGCCTCGAGTCTGTCGCGAGGTCTGGCCGTCACCCGAACCGAACCGCAGTTCGCGCCGTTATGCGGATTGCTCGGCGAATTGGCCGGTACCGATATCGATTACGAGGCGTTGAGCACGC
Source organism: Nocardia sp. NPDC059154 (assembly GCF_042755705.1). Classification (NCBI taxonomy): domain Bacteria; kingdom Bacillati; phylum Actinomycetota; class Actinomycetes; order Mycobacteriales; family Nocardiaceae; genus Nocardia; species Nocardia sp. NPDC059154. The sequence goes on along the minus strand of NZ_JBHZCS010000022.1, from coordinate 17,115 downwards.
TGACCGGAGCCGCGGTCGACTCGCCCATGAGCGCCCAGGTCCTTCTCATGCAACGGGTGCACGACCTGACCGACGAGCTGCGCGTTCGCTTGGCCGACATGCGACCGGAGGGCCGAGATGAGCACGAACCGGACAGGCCCAGTGTCACAAGCAGATTCACCTACCGTGACTGAACTCGCGTACGGCCTCGACGCACAACCGGGGTTCCGGGTCGGTAACGCGGAAAACCCTGATCAATTTCTGCTGGAGGAGGAGATCGGGCAGGGCGGCGAGGGATCCGTATGGTTGGCCACCTCGCCGCGGCGCAACGGTGGCAAGCACCGCTGGGCGATCAAGATCCAGCACGCCGAGAACTTGGCCGCGGCGCACGACGAATCGCCCGCCGACGCGCTCGAGCGGTTGTACCAGCGTGCCCAGGAGGCGCGGGACGAAACCAGCCAGCTGCAACGTGAGGTGGCCGGCGTAGTTGGCGCGGCCGAGGTCTTCACCGGTCCCTCACCGCATCCGCCGGGCCGGGCTGGTGAGGTGCGTACGTTATACGTGGTCTCGCCCTGGGTCGATGGCCTGGATCTGACCAAATGGCTCAAGCGGAACCCCGCTTTCGAGCAGGTGTGCTCCGTCGCCGCCAAGCTTGCCGCGATCGTCGACGGAATCGCGTGCAGCAGAATGGAGGTCGTACACCGGGACATCTCGCCGTCGAATGTCATGTTTGACCCGCAGGCCGACACCGTGTCGCTCATAGACTTCACCTACGCCGTGCCGACCCGCAGCGGTCCCGTCACCGTCATCGTCAACAAGGGCTACACCGCGCCCGAGGCGTCGGTAACGGGGCATGGCAGCCCGGCGGCCGACCGGTATTCCTTCGGTGGAGTAATCTTCTTCCTGCTCACCGGCAGCAACCCGCCGCCGGCGGCCGCCGCGATCGAGTGCTACGACCAACTCGTCCGGCGAAGCTTCCCCAGTGAACTAGCTGCACACGTGACCGCCTTGCTGGCGAAGGACCCCGATTCGCGGCCGGAATCGTTGGTGCGCTGGGCATCTCAGCTGGCGGATCTCGGGAGACCCGCATCGGCTGTACTGCGGTACATCGATCTCGATGTGGCGGTCGACGGTCTACACACCACAACGGTCAGTGCGCTCGCGAGCATGGCCATAACCCACGCGCGGTTGGGCCCCGGCGCACTGTGGGCGCTGGTGCCGGATGCCGGTGCGCCCCCGGCCCCTGTCGTTGTTCGATCGATGGTCGATGGCAGGGGCACCCACGTCGACTTTGTCATCGACAAAGCGGGACGGCTCATGCTCGCTCGGAATGGAGCCTGGCAGGATATCGGTAGCGCGTCGGTGGGTGCAGGCTTGGCGGTGGCGCGCACGGCAGCTGGCTCTGCGCTTGCGCAGGTGGTCGACCCGATACGTGATCGCCTGACCGCAGTGGAGATCTCAGTGGACGGGACGATTCATCGGCACAGCTCTGGACCGTATCTGCGACGGGTGCTGTCCGCTCTGGCGGACCATGACGGGACGATAGTGGTTGTCGCGGTCTCCGCGACCGGCGAACTGTTATCGATCGTCGATGACTCCGTGAAACGCTTGGGCCTCAGTAACATTCGGTCCGCGACCATTGGCTTGAATACGCTGGGCGAGCCGGTGTGCTTTGCCTCGGTGACCGATCGCCGTGAATTGATGGGCTTTGAACGGCGGTACGGGGAGTGGTTGCCAACCTGCACAATTCCGGTTCCCGGTGAAGTGATCGACGTGGCCTGCGTCGGGCAACGAGACGGGATGACACTCGCTGCTGCAGGTGCGACCGGATTGTGGGTCACCAGCTGGCTCGACGGTGCGGATCCCGACTGGAAGCATCTTACCGGCCGGCCTTGCCACCGAGTGGCGATGACCGTAGGCGCTGCGTGGCGTATACAACTCGGGGCGATCGCTGAAGGGCGTGTCTTGATCGCTGCCGAAGACTTCGCCGGTCGATGGTCTACGACCGCGATCTCGAGATGAAGGGTGCTGACTTGTACCACGAATTCCTCTATCTGTCCGACCCGAAGGTGAAGCAGTTCGTTCCGGTCAAGGCCTCGTGGTGGCAACGTATGCGAATGCGAAAGATATCGGCGAAAGCGAAATTCACCCCGGTCGAGGTGGGCCTGGATGTTGATCTTGCGGATGTCGTTGCGAGTGAGGAGAGAATTCGGCAGCTTATCGAGTATCTCGAAGAGTCGTCCGTGGACTACACCGATATCGATATCGAACCCGGCCAATGGGTCGTGTTCGAGGGCCGAATCGGCATCGCCCACCTTGACGCGCCGTTGGTCCCCGGTCTTGCGCTGTTCTGCGAGGCCGAACCAATCACGGTCACCACGCCACGCATCATGTTGCACGGCTCGGCGCGCCACGTCGCGTCGAGCCGGTTGGCGCCCGAAACCGCTGACCGGCCGGGAGGCTATTCGGTATCTCTCGGTGCCACGAAAGAGATCCTCGAAGCACTTTTCGCCGCGCGCGGCTCGGGCACAGTCCGCAGCCTCCGGCATTTCTTGAACCCTCCGGCCAACGAAGACACCGACTTTCGCCAGAACTTGACTACCTTCTTCCGAGAAGTCGCGTGCAGTGCCGACTTTCGAGAGTTTGCGCCCTACTTGGGGGGCCACGCTCGAGTCACCGGGGTCGTTCACCCCCCGCAGTTGCCCTTTCCTGTTGTGCTCGCGTCTCCTCTGTATATGCGGTATGAACGGCCATGACAGACCGGTCTCAGTACGGTCGGCTCAATCGAAAAGGCTGGCGATTGCACCGGTGGCCGTAGCGGGATCGGCCCAGCCCGGCTATGGCCACTGCAGATACGCTTACCTGTTTACTCGCTCACACACCCGGCCCTGCACACCCACCTCCGCTAGGCCGCCTACGACGCTCTCCAACGAGCCGACCTACACCTCCGCGCGGCCCGGCGGTGCGGGCATTGATGGATCATCTGCTGACCCGGCCCGCGCACAGTGCGGACAGTGGCCGCGAGCGACACGTGGCGGAGTCAGGAGTCCAGGAACTGGTCGAGCTGGAGGTCGCCGCCGCCGGGGCGCGACACGGTACCTGTCGGAAGTCGGGGACGCCCGCCGCGGCCAGGACGTCCTCGTCGAGAAAGAAGTTGCGGCTGGTCTCGGCGGCGGGGGGAGGTGAGCACCGTATAGGCGGCGTCGGCGCAGATCTCGGTAGTGCGTGAGCGGGAGAGCATCTCGTTGCCGCGAGCACATTCTCGACCGCCGCGCTGGCGATGGTGGTGCGCGGCCACAGGGAATTGACGGCGATCCCCGCCGGGCGCAGTTCGTGCGCCAGGCCCAGGGCGGTCAGCGACATCCCGTATTTGGCGATCGTGTAGCCGAGATGTGCTCCGGCCCAGCGCGGGTTCGTATCGATCGGCGGCGACAGCGTCAGGATGTGCGGATTGCGCTCGGCGACAGTTGATTCGTGCACGGCGGGCAGGCAGGTCCGGGCGAGCAGGTAGCTGCCGCGGCAGTTGATGTCCTGCATCAGGTCGTACTTCTTCATGGCGATCTCATCGGTGGGGGACAGGTCGATCGCCGAGGCGTTGTTGACCACGATACGATTCCGCCGAACCGGTCGACGGTTTGGCGGACCGCAGCTTCGACCCGGTCGTCGAAGCGGATATCGGCGACGAAACTCAGCACGCGGCCGCCGGCCCGCTCCAACTCCGCGGCGGCGGTGTGGATGGTGCCGGACAGCTTCGGCTGCGGGACAGCGGTTTTGGCGATCAAGGTGATGTTGGCGCCGTCGGCGGCGGCGCGCCGGCCGATGGTCAGTCCGATGCCCCGGCTGCCACCTGCCGAAGTCCTGACCGGCCACGAGTTTGACAATTACCGCCGTCTGTCGCGAGAGGTGAAGCTCAGCCGGCTACGCCCAGGTGCCGGACGAAGGGCTTGGGCGCGGTGAACGGCGACCATTCGGGGTCGGCGCTGGGGGCGCCGGTGCGCACGAAGCTCAGCCATGCGGCACGTGTCTGCCGTCCGATGGTGTCGAGCTCGCGTCGATCCGCTCCGGCGAGCATCGGCGCGTCGGCCCAGGCGGCATCGCTGCCGAGGAGGAACGGCAGTTCGATGCAATGTGTGGCACCGAAGCCGGAATCCGGTGCGCGGTAGTCGAATCGGTACATCCATACGCGGGCACCGGCTCTGCTGAGCCGACGCGCCAAGCGGCGGCTCGGGATTCCGAACATCAGGGCCCTGATCGTCTGTTCGATCGCAGTGGCCAGGGCCGGGCCGATGCCGGGAATAGCACGCAGTCGCTGCATCCATGGGACCTGTCGATGGAAGGCGGTCATCTCCTGCGCGGTGGTGCCGATGATCACGTCCAGATCCTGTGCACGGGAATCGATCTCGGAGTTCCATCGCGCCTGGGTGGGCATGACGCCGACGCCGGGAACGGTCATGTGACCCGAGGCAGGGATCAGCTTCAGCCTGCCCCCGGACTCGGCAATGAGCCTGCCCTGTGCGCCGAGAATCGAGGCGATCGATGCCTGACGCGGGTCGCTACCGAGATGGTTCACGAAACGCCGGCCGCTGCGGCTCGCCATGCGGGCGTTGCCGATCCCGACCACGCCGGTCGGGTCGCTCTGGATGATGGCTCGGCGGAAAAGCCCACGGGTCTGGGGCATTCCGAGCAGGCAACGCACACTGTGGGCCCCGGCGGACTGACCCGCGATCGTCACCGCACCCGGATCGCCTCCGAAGGCCGCGATGTTCTCGTGAACCCATTGCAGTGCGGCGAGCTGGTCGGCGGGAGCGAAATTCCCGTCCGATACTCCGGCCGCACGCAGGTACCCGAGCGTTCCGATGCGATAGGTGACCCCAACGACCACGATATCGCCCTCACGGGCGAGCCGATGTCCGCCGTACCAGCCCAAATTACCTGCCCCGGTGACGAACCCGCCGCCGTGGAACCACACCAGAACCGGTCGCAGCGAATCATCGACCGCCGGAGTGGTGATCGTCAGGTTCAGGCAATCCTCGGACTGTTCGTGATCCTCCTGCACGCCCATCACCGCCTCCAGCCGCGACGGCAACTGCGGACAGATCGGCCCGTCCCGGGTGGCGTCCCGCTCCCCGCGCCACGGCTGAACGGGGCCAGGCGCACAGAACCGAACGGCTTCCGCATAGGGCACACCCCGGAACACGACGGCACCCTCTTCGGCCGCCCCGCGCAGCACACCGTTCTTCGTGTCCGTCGTTGTGATCATCGATGAACTCCAATCTGCCGGTGCCGCCGAAGGAAACAATCGCAGACCCAAACCCGGTGCTGGCCGGTCATTCCTACGACGGCGCGATGATCACCGTCGCCGGTGTGGTCGACACTGTGATCGGTCTGGGCTACGACTCCGGCTACGCGATCGAGGAGGGGGAGAGCCTCGGACAGTTGAGGGTAGCCGTGCGCGCCTTCGTGGAAGGCGCGCACCGGGTGGCGACGGCAGGTCGGGTCAGCCGACCGCCACGGTGGAGGCGGCGACGGCACCGGCGAAGCTAACGCTGGTCTCACATCGTCGCTGCAAAAGCTCGGTCGCGGTGCCGCCGGGTTCGCCCACCTGTGCTCGAATGTAAGTCACAGGGCCCCAAGGATTCTCGCTAGTTCTTCGCCGAGTGGATAGAGCTTCTCCGGAGGGATGAGGCGCTTGGCGCGGTCGGCCCGCCCCTCGCGCAGATGTGCGGAGATCCGGTGCACGAGGGGAGTGCAATCGCGTATCTCTACGGGCCAGTCGCTGACGTAGCGTTCGACGATGTTTCGTGACAGGCCGACCTGAATACTGCGGTGGTCCAGCTTCGCCCCGTGGATCGAGTATTCCGGATCCCATTGGACATGGACGAGCGCCTGTTTGAACATCGCCCGCCACTGTGCGGCGTCAGCGTAGACACGCCGCTCGGGACTTGTGAGGACAGCGTGAGTGAGGGCCTCCTCCCATCCCGTCCGGGTGATCCGGACGGCGAGAATGCGTTCCTGACCGGGCTTGCGGGCCCAGTTGCTGCGCTGCATGAGCCATCGGAAGGACGGCTTGATCCACGTCATGCGGTTCAGTGAGAAGGGCTCGACCAAGCGCTGCGCTGCGACAGCCGCGGAGGCGATGGCGTCGTTGAAGGCCTGGTAGACGACGATCGTGTCGCGGTCGAAGTCTGCGCGGATCTCGTACTGATTCATAACGAACGCAGAGTATGACCGTGCACGCCGTGGTTGCCACTGCTTTACCCGCAGGACTGGCGTTTGCGAGGCAGGGTGTTGAAGCCACGCTGCATCTGACCTCCCATCGCCACCCCTGCGCCACAACAGCTTTCAGGGCTGAACGTCCGCCGATCACCTACGGCTGTCGATATCCGGACGTTCGAACCGCATCCGCCGAGCACGATCATCAGTGTTCGTCGTAATGCCCGTTGTGGGGTGCGTGCCGGTGCCCATCGTGGATGTAGTCGACGTGGTCGCCATGGGGCACGGCGGTGTGGCCGCAGCCCTCGCCGTGAACGTGATCGTGGCTTTCGTGCGCGGTGTGCGCGGCCGGTTCGCACTCGTCGTAGTGATCGCCGTGTGCACGGTGCAGGTGGCCGTCGTGTACGTAGTCGGTGTGGCCGTTGTGTGGAACAGCTACATGTCCGCAACCTTCGCCGTGATGGTGGTCGTGCTCGGTGTGCGCCGCATGCTCGGGTGTGGTCATGATCCTCGTTCCTTTCTCGTGCCTCTCTTTGAGTGCTTCCCTTCCGCTGTCAATTTCACATCATAATGTGCGCATCCTTTTGCGTATGTGCTGATAGGTAGCTATTTCTCAGGTGGCCCGATGTGCTCGGCGGCCTGCCGATTCGCATGGATGACCGGTTCGGATTCGGCTTGGAAAAGGGGTGGAGGGCTGTTACGTTGTTGCTAATGATTTTCAATTTCAAGAGCTGGTGAAGGTTGTAAGATGGCTGGTCTGGTTTTCAGCAAACGCGCGATGGCGGCGGCCGCGTGCGCGGTGGCGGTGGTGGGGGTAGCGACGGCGTGCAGCACGTCGTCGAAGTCGTCGGAGTCGTCGAGCGGCAAGCTCGAGGTGGTGGCGACGATCAATGCCTGGGGCAGCATCGCGGCACAGCTCGGCGGTGACAAGGTGCACGAGACGAGCATCATCACCAACCCCGACACCGACCCGCACGACTACGAGCCCTCGCCCGCCGACGCGCGTACGGTCGCAGGCGCGAAGGTGTTCATTTCCAACGGAATCGGTTATGACGCCTGGTCGGACAAGCTGCTGGCGGCCAACCCGGGCCAGGATCGCACCGAGCTCACCGTGGGCAAGGAGCTAGGGGTGGCCGAGGACGGGAATCCGCACCAGTGGTACTCGCCGGCCTCGGTCACCAAGATCGTGGATGCGATCACCGCCGACTACAAGAAGGCCGATCCGGCCGATGCCGCATACTTCGACGATCAGCGCACCAAGTTCGTCGGCACTGCGCTGGCGAAATACAACGGCCTGGTCGCCGACATCAAGGCCAAGTACGCGGGCACCCCGGTCGGCGCCAGCGAATCGATCTTCTCGCCGCTCTCGGATGCGCTGGGGCTCGAGCTGATCACGCCCGCCGCGTTCCTGAAGGCGATCAGCGAAGGCACCGATCCCGCGCCGGCGGACAAGGCGGCCATCGATCAGCAGATCGCCACCAAGGCGCTGAAGGTCTACGTCTACAACACCCAGAACAGCACCCCGGACGTCCAGGCCCAGGTGGACGCGGTCAAGAAGCAGGGCATCGAGGTCAGCACCGTCACCGAGACGCTCGCCCCGGCCGATGCGACGTTCCAGGACTGGCAGTCCGCTCAGTTGCAGACGTTGGAAGACGCACTGCACAAGGCGACAGGCAAGTAAATGACCACCGTGAAGGCCCGGGCCGCGGCGGACCCCGTCGCGGACCCGGCGCCGTCAAACCCGGAAACCGTGGTCCATATGAGGGGGATCGCGGCAGCGGTTGGCGGTAAGCGGATCTGGTCCAAGGTTTCGCTGGACGTGGAGCCGGGGGATTTCGTCGCGGTGCTCGGCCCGAACGGTGCTGGGAAATCGACACTGCTGAAAAGCGATTCTCGGCCTGGTGCCGACCGATACGGGGACACTCGAGGTGCTCGGTGGCAGACCGGGCCGGCACAACGCCGGGATCGGATATCTGCCGCAGCGTCGGGCCTTCGACGCGAGTGTCCGCATCCGTGGCATCGACATCGTCCGGCTCGGCCTCGACGGCGCACGCTGGGGTACACCCATCCCGTTCCTGTCGAGAATCGTTGCGCCACAGCGCTTACAGGCGACACAACGGCGATTGCGGGAGGTGATCGAGCTGGTCGGCGCGAGCGCGTACGCGCACCGGCCGATCGGACAGTGCTCCGGCGGCGAGCAGCAGCGGCTGCTGATCGCGCAGGCACTGGTTCGCCGTCCGCGATTGCTGCTGCTCGATGAGCCACTGGACAGTCTCGACGTGCCGAGTCAGGCCGGGATCAGCGCGCTCATCCGTGATGTCTGCCGGCAGGAGCGAGTCGCGGTCATGATGGTCGCTCACGACGTGAATCCGATTCTGCCGTACCTGGATCGGCTGATCTATCTAGCGCACGGCACCTCCTTGACGGGTACACCCGAGGAAGTGATCACCGGTGAGCGGCTGTCGGCGCTCTACGGTATCCGGATCGAGGTGCTGCGCGACAGCACCGGGCGGCTCGTGGTCGTCGGGCAGCCCGATGTCGCGGCCGGGCATGTGCTCGCGAATCCCGATACGGGGGAGTCCCGATGAACCCGGCGGCATCCTGGAATCTGGTGCAGGATCTGCGCGAGATGCTCTCGTATCCGTTCATGGTGAATGCCGTGCGCGCTGGCACCATCGTCGCGGTGGTGGCGGGTGCTGCCGGCTGGGTGATGGTATTGCGTCGGGAGAGCTTCGCAGGCCATACCTTGGCCGTGGTCGGGTTTCCGGGTGCGGCTGCGGCCACGTGGCTCGGAATCGCCTCCGGATATGGGTATTTCGGAGCATGTGTCGGCGCGGCGATCGTGATCGCCGCCTTGCCCCGCTCGGTCCGGACCCGCGGTGGCGGTGAACAGTCGGCCGTGATCGGCATCGTGCAGGCGTTCGCCTTGGCCACCGGAATGCTGTTCGTCAGCCTGTACAAGGGCTTTCTGTCCGGGCTGACGAACCTGCTGTTCGGCACGATCGCGGGCGTCACCGATGAGCAGGTCGTGCTGTTGCTGGTCGCCGCGGTGCCGTGCCTGCTGCTGCTGGCGGTGCTCGGCAGGCCCCTGCTGTGGGTCTCGATCGACCCGGAAGCTGCTGCCGTGCAGGGTATTCCGTCTCATTTTGTGGCCGCAGCCTTCATGGTGCTGCTGGGTGTCGCTGCGGCGGGCACCAGTCAGGTCACCGGCAGTCTGCTGGTCTTCGCTCTCCTGGTGGCCCCGGCCGCGGCCGCACACCAGCTCACCGGTCACCCGGGCCGAGGGATCGCGGCGTCGGTCGCGATCGCGCTCGTGGTCACCTGGGTGGGAATGGGTTTCGCGTTCTTCTCGCCGTATCCGATCGGATTCTGGGTCAGCAGTTTCGCTTTCGGTGTCTACCTGGTCTGCCTGACCTGGCGAAAATGGCGCGACCGGGTGCCGCTGCGGAGGCTCGCATCGCAAGCCGCCGACTTGCCTCGGGAGGTCGCCGCATGAACGCCGTGACAGCGATGCTGGCGCATCCGTTCATCGCGCACGCGTTCCTCGCGGGGACCGCAGTGGCCGTATTGTGCGGCCTGACAGGATATTTCCTCGTGCGACGGGGCGAGGTCTTCGCCGGCGATGCGCTCGGCCACGTCGCCTACACCGGCGCCATGGCGGCCTTGGCTGCGGGACTGAACCCTCGCGCCGGACTCTTCGCGGCGGCCATCGCGGCCGGTTTCACGCTGGGCCTGGGCGGAATTCGCGGCGGCACGGACGATGTCGCGATCGGGTCGTTCTTCTCCTGGATCTTGGGTCTGGGCGTGCTGTTCCTGACCTACGACACCACGCACCGCAGCGGCGGAAACGGCAATGCGAACGTGAACGTGCTGTTCGGCAGCATCTTCGGGATCAATGCCGCGGCGGCCGCGACTGCCGCGCTCGTCGGCGCGGTCGCGATCGCGCTGCTGCTGAGCGTCTCGCGCCCGCTGTTGTTCGCGACCATCGATCCCGCTGTCGCCCGGGCGGCGGGTGTGCCCACGTGCCTGCTGGGCGCGGTATTCCTGGCCATCGTTGGAACAACCGTCGCCGAGGCCACCCCGCTGGTCGGGTCCGTCGTCGTCCTCGGGCTGCTCGCCGCCCCGGCGGCCGCCGCGGCCCGGCTCACGGGCCGGCCGTGGACGGCATTCTGGTTGTCCGCGGCGCTGGCCGTCCTGGCCGTCTGGGCGGGCATCACGCTCTCCTACGAAATACCCGCCGCGCCGGCCAGTTTCACCATCATGGCCGTCGCAACCTGCTGCTATCTGTGCGCTTTCCTCCTCGACCGCTTCCGACGCCACCGAGCACATGCGACAACGGAACTTTCCATCAGCTGACATCGATCGGGCCGCTCCCCGCACCACCAAGCGGCAACGTGCCGTGCTGGCCCTGCTGGGCCGCGACGACCGTTTCCGCAGCGCCCAGCAACTGCACGCCGAACTACGCGCCGACGGGTCCATCAGCTTCGGCCTCACCAGCGTGTACCGAATCCTGCACCGGCTCACCGAGCAACAACTGGTCGAAACGCAACGTGCCGAGGACGGCGAATTCCTCTACCGCCTCCGCCGCACCACCGGCCACCACCACAACCTGCTGTGCCGAATCTGCGGCCGCGCCGAACAATTCGCCGTCAGCGAGCTGGAACACCACACCGAGCGCATCGCGCACCAACATCGCTACATCGACCTCGAACACCACATCGACTTGTATGGCACCTGCCCAGATTGTGCGGCCGCGAACCCGCTCGCAGAACCCTGATCGGGAGTCGGACTCGACGACCTCGCCCGGGAGCGAGAGCGGATGACAGTCGGTGCGGGTCAGTGCCTCAACGAACCGACCGCCGCCGAGACAGCCGACCGACGCGTGAGCGATGGCGGCCCGCGCCGGTCGGCTAGCCTGAAAGCTGTGGGCATTCCCACAGGGTGGGCGATCATCGCCGGGGCCGGTACGGGCCATGTCCCGGCATACAGTCACACCGAGGTGTGGGTTGGTTCGGCGATCGTGTTGGTGATCTTGCTGATCGCGCTGCTCCGGGGCCTTGGTGGCACGGGTGCGCAGACATCTCGGAAACGGCCCCGTCCGGGACGTGGACGGGGCCGATGATCGGCCGGTCGCAGCCGCGACCGAGCGCTGAATGGCCTTGATCCGGTTCTTCCATCGGATCAATACTCCGGCCGGCCCCGTAGACGTGCCGGCGGCCTGAGTTGGAACGTGTTTGTGCTACTGCGGCTTTCGCTTCGGCACGACCACGCCCGGCGCGGTCCTGGCCGGCGCGTACAGAAACCGACCGGCCCCGATTTGACTTTCGCCGGAAAACAGCCCAGTATTCTCCGGTCAGCACCTCGCTAGGCGAGGCTCCTGCACGAACACAGGCCACTGATCCGACGACGTCGAGAGACGCCCAGGGTTAGGACAGGTTTCCCCGGATTAAGGGGTCACCCGAAGTGGCTTCCCGCAAGGGATCACGTCGTGCAGTGCCGAAGCTCTGACGAGAGGGGTGCCAATCCGAACAGTTTATTCGGGTTTTCTCCCCTTGATGTTCTGACATTTCAACGTAGTGACGTGCGCGTCCAGGCAGCAAGGAGGTGAGGGACGACATGAAGTCCGGTGATAGTCCGTATCCGAGTCCGGTTCGAAAACATTCGTTCCCAGCTTGCTGCGACACTGTAACCGCCTGACATCCCGAAATCAGGCATCGACCACGGCGACACCGGTCGTCCGTGACGTGGTCGATGCGTGCCTTCGGTGTGCCTTGTCGTGCCCAGAATGTATTGCAGCGGTTGGCCTTTCGCAAAGGAAGCCCCCATCATGGCCGTCATCGCATTCCCCCGTTCGGGTTACGTCTCGCTGACCGATTCCGTCCGTCGCTACGTCACGCGGCACCGGCTGTCCGAGCAGGAGCGCCACAACCTGCACCTGGCCCGCGGCCGTAGCGCGGTCTACACCGCCTCCCTGGGCGGACACTCCTTCCACGCCTGACACCCGCAGCGGTCGACAGCCTCGGCCGCGACCGCCACAGGGAGCGGCGTCCC